>NZ_JARANX010000030.1:0-16260 GCF_029889785.1 Chromohalobacter sp. 48-RD10
CGATGCCGAATTGGCTGCCGATGGCGAGAGCAACGAGGGTGGCACGGGTGACAAGGATGGCGAGGACGCCTCAGCGATCTACGAGCATGCCGACACTCGCCAGTAAGCGTGCCGGCTCATCTGGTCCCGCCATCGCCGGTCTGCATTGGCGGCATCGAGAGTTTCTAGGTGTCGGGGCCCGTGTGATTAATTACGCGTTTCCAGAATAATTCGGGCCTGTCGGTCTGCCATTGCTTCATTGCACCGACCGGCGTCTGATGATGCAAGGCCTTTTGATTGATGTGGTGGTTATAGAGCCAGTTGTAGCGTTTGAGCGTGGTTTCCAGATCCTCCCGCGAGTCGAACCGATGCGTGTTCAGTACGTCGCTCACGCGGCCATTGAAGCGCTCGACCATGCCATTGGTCTGCGGCCGGTAAGGCGGGATCAGCCGATGGTCGATGCCATGCTGGTGACAGAACCGATCCACCCGGTGTCTGCCGCTGGGCTGACGCTCACCGCCCGCGGCGAAACGGTCGGTAAAGGTCTTGCCGTTGTCCGTCAGTAGGGTCCTGATCTTGAACGGCGCCCGCTCACGAACGTGTTGCAGGAAGGTATCGGCATCCTGTGCGGATTGATGTTGGCGAACCTCCAGGTAGACCCAGCGCGTCGCGCGGTCGATCGCCACGAAGAGATAGCGCTTGTGGTCTTCATCGGCCATCTGGGGCAGATGCTTGACGTCGACATGAACATAGCCCGGCTCATAGGCCTTGAAGGGCTTATGCGGCGACTGCTGAGCCGCCTTCTCCTGCTTTTCCAACGCCGCCAGGCTGGGCAGGCCTCGGCGTCTCAAGAGGCGTTGCAGTGCTGAGCGTGAGAGGTCTGGATGAAGAAATTCCTTTGCCACCACCAGTAGGTCGTCGACGCTCAAACGCAGGTATTCGCGCAGGGCCACCACGATCTCTTCCTGGACGGGAGACAGCGTCGCGAGCAGGTTGTGTCGCGTGTGGGACCGGTCATGTTGCGTGCTGCGGTAACGCCACCGGGCAATGGTGGGGCACGAGACATGATAACGCCGAGCCAGCTCGCTATCACTGACCGAGGCGGGCGCCTGCTGGATCTCCTGGCGGATGCGCGGTGTGGTGGTTGCCGTCTTATGCAGTTTGATATCCATCTCGCTGCTCCTGGATGAATTGAGCAATGAGGTCACGCGCTGCCAACAGAGGGTAGCTCCTATGGCCTAATCTATCATCCGGCCTCTTACATCTACCTGCTTCATGAACGCGCGTGCACCCTTCGCGGACTGGCTGCTTCTGATTTCCAGATAGACCCAGCGCGTTGCCCTATCGATGGCCACGTACAGGTAGCGCTTCTGCTGCTCATCGGGCATCTGGGGCAGGTGTTTGATGTCGATGTGCACATATCCCGGTTCGTAGTCCTTGAAAGGCTTGTGTCGGGGCTTATCGCCACCACTGGCATCTTGCCGAGCCAGTTCCGCGAGCGTTGGTACCTCGCGCCGCTTGAGCATGCGATGCAAGCCGGAACGTGACAGCCGAGGGTTCAGAAACTCACGGGCCACGATCAGCAGATCATCCAGGCCGAGCCGAAGAAACTCGCGAGCGGCGATCAGCACTTCCTCCTGCTCGGTCGTCAGCGTGGCCAGCAGGTTGTGGCGTGTGTGCGAACGGTCATGGACATCATCACGATACCGCCAACGGCGGATGGTGGAGTCGCCAACACCATACTGTCGGGCCAACTCGCTATCGCTGATACCGGAGGGCGCTGCCTGGATCTCGGCACGAATTTTCGGTGTCGTCGTTGCTTGCTTATGCAGCTTGATGTCCATGAACCTGCTCCCCGATGAATTGCTGTAGAAGCTCTCTGGCTGCCAGCAGAGGATAACTTCTATAGCTCATCTGATCATCAGGGACCCTACAATTACAGACTGATTACAAGCCACCGAAATACATAAATTACTATTGACAAGCACGGCAAATTGGATCAAATTTGATCCAAAATTTCAGGATTCAAATTGATGAAGTGTGTAGCAACAAAGGGTGTAGCCAAAACGATTCAGGCAAAGCCTTTCCTCAAATGGGCGGGCGGCAAAACGCAGCTTCTCGCTGAGCTCAGGGCCAAGGCACCATCCAGCTATGGCCAGTATATTGAGCCATTTATCGGCGGGGGCGCCATGTTCTTCGCCATGCAGCCACGTGCTGGTGTCATCGCCGATTCAAATCCTGAATTGGTTAACGTCTACAAATGTCTTGCCGATAATGTGGAGCAAGTCATAGAGCACCTTGCAAGCTTCAAAAACGATGAAACGGACTTTTATGCAATTCGGGCGTTGCGTGCTGAGGAGCTAGAAAAGGAATATGCAGCTGCTCGTACCATATACCTGAATCGTACTTGTTTTAATGGCCTCTATCGTGTCAATAAGAAAGGTGAGTTCAATGCTCCTTATGGCCGATATAAAAACCCCAGCTTTTGCCAACCAGTAACTTTGCGGGCCGCATCAGAGGCGCTCAAAAATGTAGAGATTATCTGTGGCGATTATAGGGATGTCCTCGCCCAAAAGGCAAAACGTGGTGATTTTATTTTCCTCGATCCGCCCTATTTACCAGTATCGAAATATGCCGACTTCAAGCGGTACACAAAAGAGCAATTCTATGAAGAAGATCACCGCGAACTAGCCGAGGAAGTCGCCCGCCTTCAAAGGTTAGGTTGCCATGTTATCTTGACAAACTCCAACCATCCGCTTGTTCATGAGCTATACGAACCTTACGAAATAGAAATTGTTAACACCCGCCGCAATATTAGTTCAAATGCAGGGAGTCGCACTGCCGAGGACGTAATTGTCAACGTACAACCATATCCGCGTTTCGCTATCCGTGAAGTACCTGCCCCGTTGAATAAAAAGGTATTTGCGTACCCATCCACCCGCTACATGGGGTCAAAAGAGAAGCTTTTGCCCTATATTCAAGACGTAGCATCTCAGTTTGAATTTGATTCAGCCCTAGATCTATTCTCTGGTTCCGGCGTAGTCGGCTATCTGTTCAAGACGATGGGAAAAAGGGTGTTCACTAATGACTACATGGCCATGAGCGCTACGTTCTCAAAAGCCATGGTCGAGAACAATGGCCACACCCTCACTGAGAAGGAAATCGACAAGCTTTTTTCACCTAATCCTAAGGCGAGTCGCTTTGTACAGGAAACTTTCGAAGGGCTTTATTACACGGATGAGGAAAACGCCATCATAGACTTGGTGCGCTCCAACATTTGCAAATTACCCAATAGCGAAAAGCGAGCTATAGCCATGTCGGCGCTCATTCGGGCATGCCTTAAAAAGCGTGCGCGGGGCATATTCACCTATACCGGGTTGCGTTACGATGATGGCCGCGCTGACCTTCGTATGAGCATGGAAGAGCAAATACGAAATGCAGCCAAGCTGATAAATGCTGCCGTCTTTGACAACGGAAAAAAGAACCGTGCGCGTCATGGTGATGCCATGACGACTCGATACAAAGCAGATCTTGTCTATATTGATCCTCCTTATTACAGCCCACTTTCCGATAATGAATACGTCCGGCGTTATCATTTCGTAGAAGGACTGGCCCGGAACTGGGAAGATGTAGACATGCAATGGCATACTAAGACGAAGAAATTCAAAAACTACCCGACTCCGTTTAGCACACGCTTTGGAGCTATAGATGCTTTCGACAAGCTATTTCGACGTCTAAAAGACAGTATTTTACTTGTGTCGTATTCGTCAAACTCGCAGCCAACCCGCGAGGAGATCATATCGCTCATGTCCAAATACAAACGGCATGTCGAGGTGATTGACATCGATTATCGATACAGCTTTGCTAACCAAAGCAATGATACAAAGAACGCAGTACAAGAATATCTATTTGTAGGCTATTGATGATGCTCTGGCATATTGGCAATACAACTGTTCGCACACCCTACCGCCTCCGCGACGCCTTGCGAGTTTTGCAAGGCTCGCCGTTAAACGGCAACATATTGGGCCAGGCTCAGGAAAACACCTTTGCCTCTCTATTGCATGACGAAGGCATACTCAATGCTCCCCGAGTAGCCGAGGGTAAGGACGCATCTGATCTTGGGCGTAAATGGCGGGCAGCGCTTTCGCAGCTGGGCTTTATCACTCCGCAGCTCACGAGAGGTATTCACAGCGGCACGACCGATCCAGCCTTAGCCGCTTCGACCGAAGATATTGAACAGCTTTCTGGCCGTCCCTATGAAATCACGCCAAACGGCTACCGTCTTGCGCATTCCGAAATCATCACCGCGCAACAGGAATGCTTTCTGCGCTCGCTTGCGAGCTATCGCATTCCCTCGCCGATCGAGCATCAATATACCGGCGATAGCTTTTCTCCGTTGCGCTTCACGCTACGCGTGATGCAGGGCCTAGCCGAAGGCGGACACGTCGCGACACTTTCCTTTCAGGAGCTTGCCCTCTTCGTGCAAACTTCGACCCCGGCAAATGGCATCAATAACACCGTAAGGAAGATCGTAAATTTTAGACAGGGGCGCGATGAGGCACGAGGAAATGTCCGCGCCTATGACCGCAGGTTTTACGAAGATATAGCCGCCGAGATCGACCGCCAGACCAGTACGCTCGATGATTATGCCGACCTTTCTTTCCGTTATTTGAAAGCCACTGGCCTTTTCCGCACCGCAGGGCGCGGCATAGCCCTTTCCCAACCTCGCGCGCAGCTTGCCGCCTTGTTGCTTGATGAGGAAGAAACCACACTCGATAACAAGCCTTATTTTTATGCGCTCTGGCAAGGTGCGAAGTTACCTACTGATAACGCCGAATCTTCCAATACCGTGGTGCAAGATCTTGTAGAGCAGCTCCAGGACCGTGGCGTTCAGGTAGAGGCGCCTGCAGCCGATACGCCTTTGCCAAATCTTGAACAGTTCCGGCACGAGCTAGACGCTATGCTCTTGCAGCTCGACGAACAGGAATATGCTGACCGGCAAGCCGATGAACTGGATGAAATCATGGCATGGCTTGAAGCCATACCGACTCGTAGCAGCGCCACTTTACCGGACGGCAATAGGGTAACAATTCCACGCGGGGAGGGCCCGGTCTATCTAGAATGGGCTATATGGCGCGCATTCCTTGCTATGGACAGCCTTTGCCATCCGCCTTGGGAAGCCCGGCGCTTCCAGATCGACCAAGACTTCCTACCGGTTAATTGTGCCCCCGGCGGCGGGCCTGATATGGTTTTTGAATTCGAGGATGCCATTATCGTGGTGGAAGTCACCCTAACCACCTCATCACGGCAGGAGGCCGCCGAGGGCGAGCCAGTTCGCCGTCATGTTGCGCAATACACCGAAACATCGACTAAACCTGTCTATGGTCTGTTTATCGCTGTAAAGATTGATAGCAATACAGCCCATACCTTCCGTTCCGGTGACTGGTATCTGTCAGATGACAGCAAAATATCTCTCGATATTGTGCCACTCACCCTTGGGGACTTCGGGAACTTTCTTGCATCTGGCAGTGAACGGCTGGCCGATATGCCTGGATTGCTGCGCCAGCTCATGATTGAATGCCGCGCCAGGGCCAATCAGGATGCGCCCCAATGGAAACAGTCAATCCGTACGATTGTGCAGCGTGTTTCCGGTCACGGAGGCGCAGCATGAGTGATAAACGGATCAAGCTAGCCGCTCTGATTGAGGCCGGCATAATCAAACCCAACTTTCCCATTCATGTGAACTTTAGGGGCAAGGGTTTTCGCGCCGAGATTGACTCGGACGGCTTCGTGCTAATGAACGGCAAACGCCATACATCACTGTCAATCGCTGGCGGTGTTGTCCGCGCTACCGTATCGGGCAAACCCGATGACGGCCTGCATTATCGCCGCGTCAATGGCTGGACGTTCTGGCGATATATCGACGAAGATGGCCAGACAAAGCCGGTGGACGATTTAAGAAAAAAATACAAGGCGAGCAGACCTTTGACGCTAGAAGATAAGAAAAACGATGCTTAACGAAACAAGAAAAAGCTCTTCGAAACGGATAACGCGATGCTGGCTGTCGAGGAACAGGGCGCTGAACATCTCGTGCTCATAGTCCTGCATCAGCACCTGAAGATACTCGAAGACCGATGATGGCTGGTTGATCTTGCGCCCCTTGGCCAGTCGGCGCCGGGCGAGTCGTTTGGCGATCTGCAGCAGTTCGCCTTCGGTCACCGCCTCGGTGACGTGATAGGTGCCGGCGACTTCGCCGGCAATCAATTTACGGTGGGTCATGGTGTGTCTCCTCAGGCGGCCATCACCAGCGCCATGCGGCGCTCCAGTTCTTCGTGGAAGGCGTCGACCCGCTCAGCGATGGTGCGGATCATCGCCTCGTCCCGATAGGCGCGTTTCACGAACAGCGGCATCCCCGGCCAATAGCTGACGAAATCGAACCACTCTCGCTCGCTGACCCACAGGCCGCCCTGGCATTGGGCGACATGTTCCGGGGGCAGCTCACCGGCCAGCAGCAACTCGATCTGATACTTGGGCAGCTTGGTCTTGATTTCGGCGAGACCGCTGCGGTCCACCAGGCAGTCGGGCGAGTAGCCGACGCCGTGATTGAGGATGATGCCCACCTGCTCCAGGTGCGGCAGCCCCGTCGCCTCGTGGTAGAGTTCGCGGGCCACCGGCTCCAGGGCGTGGCCGCGTTGGGTGTGGGCATTGCCCTGGAAGGCATTGGAAGGCTCGCCGGTGATGCGCTCACCGATCAACTGATGCATGTAGCTCAGCGCCCCGGTGCCGAAGCCGCCCGGTCCCTTGCCTTTGACCAGCAATGTTTTCAGCTCAGACATGGTGACGATGCCCAGCCGGGCGGCATGCCACTCGGGCGTGCCCTGGTCGAGTGTCAGGGTCTGCATGACGATCTCCTTTTGCGATAACGCGGCATAGACCGCGAGGGGAACCCCTCGCGGCCGGTCAGTGAGGTTGTGAGTAGGGCTGGACCCGTTTCTGCAGGGAGGCGCGCAACTTGTCGAAATCGCTGCGTGGCACCTGCTCGGCATCGCCGTACTTGTCGACGAACCACTCCTGGGTAGCCGTCTGGCAGGCGCCCATCAGTTGCCTGATCTGGCCCGCCTGAAACGCGGTCACGCGCTTCACCGAGACGGCGGCATGCCCGTTGTCGTCCTGGCCCCGGGTGGTGATATTGAGCAAGGCGCAGAGCACGTAGCGTTTGCCATAGCTGGTCGACGAACCGAAGGCCTGGACAGCATTCTTGTTGCCGCTTACGTCCGCCGGCAGCAGCATGCTGGTCTCTTCCCGGTGGCCGTCCTGGTGCATCAGCACGCCGGTGACCTGAATCGCACGCTCTTGGGTCTGGATGCGAAAGCTCACCACGAAGCCGTGCTTCTGCATGATCGGGCGCACGGTATCGACGATGTCCTCCAGCGTGGCGTAGTGGCCGTTGTTGCCCTGGCCACGTTCGGCGATGCTCGGCAGTTCGGTCTGCATGGCCGCCATGGCGGCGCTGTAGGCCATGAGCGCCTGGCGATCCAGTACCCGCTCCTGCATCTGCAGCAGACGCTCCATCTTGTCGATGTTGACGTCGGGATTGAGGGCGGCCCGCTCGATTACCTGAATGATCGCGGTGCTGTCCTGATCGGACTGGGCCACCGGCGTTTGGCCGTTGGCATTGGGCTTGATGGGGGTTGCCATGACGGCCTCCGTTAGCGATAGCGGTTGATGACATCATCGAGCTGGTCGGCACGGACCGGCTCCAAGGACACGGCCACGCGGTAGAGACGACCCTCGGCCAGCACGTGGGTGTCCGTCGTGTGTTCCCCGGCCCTCAACAGTTGACGCGTCAACCGGGTCAGGACGCGGTAGGTCTCGGACGTCATGCGGGGTTGCATCGATACCTCCAGAAACAGCGACGCCCGGCCTGAAAAGGGCCGGGCGCACTGCCGTGATAGAAATGGATGGGGCTGTGTGACCTGCCGCCGGTGTCGTAGCGCTCGCGGCCGATCAGGCCACCAGCGCAAGCGCGGACTCCAGGGCTTTATCCTTGAGGTTGGCCCCCTGGCCGAACCAGGCAGCGTCCATACGGTAGTCGCTGCTGCGGGCGCGCTTTTCGTGATCGACGTACTCAGTGACCGCGTTGAGCAGGCCCCAGGCGGTACCTTGCGCCGTACACAGTTGTGAACCACGTCCTTCGTCCTGGTAGAGCTTCTGGACGCGATTGAGGGCACGGCCATTGGGCAGCCTGGAAGGGTGGTCCAGCGGGCCGTCGGTATTGCAGATGACCGACTGGAAATACGTCTGGGCTTCCGCCTGGCTGACTTTGCGCTCGGCCAGGGTCTTCATGCGGACCATGAAGTCGTCCCACTGCGAGACCGAGAGGCCCAGTTGTTGCTTGACCAACTGCGGGCGAAACTCGGTGCTGTGTGGCACCTTCACGCCTTGCGACATGCCATCTACAGCAATGGACAGAGTGTTGTGGCAGACCACCCGCACCGAGGTGGGCGTCGCCACCGTGGCCAGGGATCCGTCACATGACGTGGCCAGCAGTAGGTAGTCGTTGACCTGATCTTGCCCCTTCAGAGCCCCGCCCAGACCACTGCGGGCCAGTGCCCAGAACTTGCGACCGCCCTTGAGCACCCCGGCGGTCTCGAGCTCATAACCCGCGTATTCCGTGAGATCGCGGTAGAACGCCAGCACCTCTTCCGGCTGCACCACCTTGTAGCGCTGAGAGACCACCGACAGCGGCGCCTGAGTATCGGAACGGTAGAGCACCTTCTGTTCGGGGAAGGAATGGATGCTACCTAGATGTGACGCCGAATCGGCAATGAAACGCACCGGCGATGCCTCGATGTGCCAGTCCATGCCGGCCTGTTGTCGCCAGACCTCCAGCGGCTGATGGCGGGACAGCTGTTGCCCCAGACCATGCCAGGGGGTATCGCCGACGTAGGCCATTTGCTCAATCAGATGGGCCATGAGAAAGCTCCTGAATGAAAAAAGCCGGCAAACGCCGGCTGGGTGAAGAGGGAGAGAACAGCGTCAGTCCCGCACGCGGAAGGCGTGACCACAGCCCAGACAGAGCCAGGGGGACCCTTCGCCGGGGGGGGGCAGTAGATGACGGATCATTTGGTTGCCGGCCGCAGCACCGGCGATACCGCCGGAGGCGCCGGCAATGACCGCACTCGCCACGCGACTGAGCGGCAGATGCGGGGACGGCACCGTCGGCACTCTGACGGCGTAAAGCGATTCATGGACGCTCTTGAGGCTGCCGGCCAGCGCGCCGGCGGCGATGCCGAGCTTGCGGGCCGTCTCGAGATTGATGAGGTGCTGTGAGTGACAGCGCCTGCAGGGTGGGGGCATATCACGACTCCTGTGGCGGTGACGAAAGCCCGGGGAGGGCTTGGCTCACAGGAGTGATATAGGTCTCAAATTTTTTCCAATCAGGGGTTTTGTATAACTATATGAAAATTATAGAAATATACACTAACTTTGGCCTAAGGGCGAAACTAGTCGTTCCGTGGCAGTCGCATATAGAGATTGGTTCTCATTTTAAGCTAGGCAAGTGAACCCGGTATTCGTCAAATGTCGCTGAGATGATCCGCTTAGCCCAAACTATTCAGACTCAATGTCAAGCGCTTGAGGGTGGGTCGGACTATGCCCGGCATGGGCTGTACGGGCTCATATCTGATCATCTGCAAAAGTGATGTCCAAGCACCAGTGCGCTTGATTGTTGACACGCCAGTACTGGCAAATCATCCGTACCAAGATGGTGTCATCAGCACTCTTGGGTGATTTTGCCGTCCATACCATCCTCTTTGTCGTCGTGGAGCTTCTATCGTGCCTCAATACCGGGGCCTGGCTCCAAATTCAATGACGAAAATCCTTCATATTGGTTGACCAATTTAGAATAAAAATGACCCTCTGATACCGATATTCTGTATAAAACCCAGTTTATAGGCCTTTTTTAAACAAATGTCTAAGTTTCAAGCCATCTGAGATGATCCATATTGGTAGTACCAATTTGGAGAAGTCAGGAGGCAAGTATGCAGGAGGTCGATGAACGCGCACGCGCTCACCAAGCACTGGAAAAGCATGCTTGGCGGATTCGTCGTAATGCACTGCGTATGGGTGAAGTCCAAGGCCAGGGGTACGTCGGCCAAGCGCTCGGTGTGGCTGATGTCTTGGCTGTGTCGTATTTCCACGCGACGCGTTATCGCGCCGAGGAGCCTAAGTGGGAAGGGCGGGATCGGTTCCTGTTATCAATCGGTCACTATGCGATTGGTCTATACGCTGCGTTACTAGAAGCCGGTTTCGTACCCCAGGACGAACTCGAATCCTATGGAAGCGACGACAGCCGGCTGCCGATGTCCGGTATGGCGCCTTATACACCTGGTATGGAGATCACTGGTGGTTCGTTGGGCCACGGACTTGGCATCGCCGTAGGAATGTCGCTCGCCCTTAAGCGAAAAGCTTCGGACGCATTCGTTTATAATTTGCTTTCAGACGGCGAGTTGAACGAAGGCGCGACATGGGAAGCTGCCATGTCCGCATCCCATCATGCGCTCGACAATCTCATCGCGATCGTAGATATCAACGATCAACAGGCTGACGGCCCATCATCGACCACGCTCGGCTTCGAACCGATCGTGGATCGCTGGCAGGCGTTCGGTTGGTATGTCCAGCGCGTTGATGGCAATGATTTGAACGCTTTGGTAGAGGCATTCGATAACGCTCGCGGGCATAGCGAGGGCAAGCCGCGCGTGATTCTGTGCGACACCCTTATGGGCAAGGGCGTGCCATTTCTCGAGCAGCGCGACAAGACTCATTTTATCCGGGTTGATGAGGACGAATGGCAGATGGCACTAGACGTGCTCGATGCTGACCAACCCACTCAATGAGAACCCAAACCTCGACAACGGAGCATGATTGATGACTTCCGCAGATGTGCGCCCCCATAAGAAGCTCAAGACTTCGGCGATGATCGCTTCGATTGCCGATGAAAATCAGCCGACCCGACCGGCACCATTCGGCCATGCTTTGGTCGAGCTGGCCAGGCAGCGCTCGAATATTGTTGGCCTGTCGGGCGATCTGGCCAAATACACCGACCTACATATTTTCGCCCGTGAGTATCCAGACCAGTTCTATCAGATGGGCATGGCCGAGCAACTGCTTATGGGAGCTTCCGCAGGTTTTGCGCGCGAAGGCTTTATGCCGTTTGTAACAACCTACGCGGTGTTTGCCACCCGGCGCGCCTATGACTTCATTGCTATGGACATCGCCGAGGAAAACCTCAACGTCAAAATTGCCTGCGCGTTGCCAGGACTTACTACCGGCTATGGGCCAAGCCATCAGGCAACTGAAGACATCGCCATCTTCCGCGGTATGCCGAATCTCACGATCGTGGATCCTTGCGATGCGCTGGATATCGAGCAGGCGGTGCCGGCAATTGCCGCCCATGACGGCCCCGTGTACATGCGCCTACCGCGAGGCAAGGTTCCGGTGGTGCTCGACGACTATCCTGAATATCGGTTCGAGTTGGGTCAGGCCAAGCGGCTGACCGAGGGCCGGGATGCGTTGATCATTGCTTCGGGCCTGATGACCATGCGGGCTCTTGAAGCAGCAGAGCAGCTCAAAAAAGATGGGATCCACCTGCGTGTGGTGCATTCACCGACCATAAAGCCACTCGACGACGCCACAATTCTAAGCGAGGTGCAGGATGTCGATGGGTTGACCGTGGTAGCCGAAAACCACTCCCGTGTGGGAGGTCTAGGCGAAGCGGTGGCAAGCCTTCTTATGCGAAATCGCGTGGCAAGTCCCTTTCATCAGATCGCATTGCCCGATGAATTCCTCGGCGCAGGCGCCTTGCCAACCCTGCATGATCAGTACGGCCTTTCGACCGACGCGGTCGTATCTCAAATAAAGAACTGGCTGTAAGCCTGGAGTTCTGTCATGAAAGCATCCCTATTCAGTGCGCTTGAGCATCTAGAGTTCATCGATATCGAAAAGCCGTACCTGGCCGCCGATGACGATGTAATCATCGAAGTCCAGCGCGTAGGAATCTGCGGTTCGGAAGTGCATGCCTTTAAGGGCACGCACCCGTTTCGCAATCCACCAAGCATCCTCGGCCATGAAGTGGTCGGTCGCGTGATCGAAGCCGGCTCAGCGGTTGATCATGTTGTTCTCGGCGATCATGTCGTCGTGGAACCTCATTATGGCTGCGGTGAATGCGCCCGCTGCATGGCTGGCGACTATAATCTGTGCATGGCTAAGACCATCCTCGGAACCGCTGCTTGGCCTGGCGCGTTTGCGGAGTATCTGCGTGTACCTGCACGGACCGTCTATCCTGTCGATACCTCACTGCCGCTAGAACTGGCCGCTCTGATTGAGCCCTTGGCCGTCGGGATGCATGCGGCTCGTGTCGCTGCGATCAAACCAGGTGATCGAGTCGCCGTCCTAGGCTCCGGGCCGATCGGTCTGGCTACGGCGATTGCCGCTCACGCAGCTGGTGCAGGCGAAATCGTGATGACTGATGCGACTGATCGCAACCTCGCTATTGCCCGCGAACTCCTGCCATCCGAAGCACTGGATATCCGCAGTGCCGAAACCGCTGACCGGCTAGCGGAGCTGGCCGGTAGCTGCGATGAAGTCTTTCTCTCGGTCGGGCTCGGTTCCGTAGTTGAAGCTGCATTTCAGCTCGTACGTCGTAAAGGGCGAGTCGTATCGATTGCGCTGTTCGAGGAGCCAATCGCGATTGATCTCAACAGCGTGATGATCGGCGAGTTCACGTTGCGCGGCTCCTCCATGTATGTGCGGGAGGATTTTCAGGCCGCCGTCGATCTAGTCACTAGCCGTCGATATCCGCTGGAAAAACTGATCACCCATCGGTTCGTTTTCGATGACATCGATGATGCCATGGAGCTTGCCGCTGAGCGAACCGATCAACCGATCAAGGTCATTCTCGAGATGACCGATTAGCCCGTCCCTCATCGCCTGCTACCCACAGGTAGCTCACGACACAATAACCAGGAGATACTATGCTCACTGGAAGCGCCTTGATCGCAGTCTTTATCTGCGCGCTGATCACTCTTTTTGTTCTCATTCTGTTTCTTCGCTGGGAAGCCTACATCGCTCTACTCGTGGTGGCTGTAGCCACTGGTGTGATTGCCGGCGTGCCATTGGAAAAGATCCCCGATACAATCACTAGCGGCTTCGGTAGTACGCTCGGCGGCGTCGGCATCCTGATTGGGCTAGGCATTATTCTAGGCCAGTTGATGGAGCATGCGGGTGCGATCAATCGTATTGCCCAGGCACTCCTCCGACTGTTCGGCCCGCGCCAGGCAACAAGTGCGGTAGCTGGTACCGGGCTGGTGGTCGGCATCCCGCTATTCTTTGATGCTGCTTTCGTCATTCTGAATGGCATCATCCGGCGGCTGTCATCGCGTACCGGCCATGCTTACAGTAAGCTGGTACTGTCCCTCTCGGTGGGTTTGATCACGGCCTATTGTTTTGTCATCCCAACACCAGCGCCACTGCTGGTGGTCGACCAGCTTAAGGTCGATATAGGCGCCTTCTTCATTTACGGCCTGATCGTTGCCACGCCAGCGATCGCTGTTGCCGCGCTGGTCTACGGCCCGATCATCTCCCGCAATGAGGCGCCTCTGCCACCGGATGACGCTGCAACGGATGCTAAAGACGCCAGCACACACCGGCGCCCAATCTCGACGTTTCTGTCCTTCTTCGTCATTGGCTTGCCAATTGGCCTAATCCTGCTCAACACGATGTTCGGCTTTGCTCTGCCGAACTCGCCGTTAACTCCGTTTTTCGCGTTCGTCGGCGACAAAAACATGGCGCTCCTAATCAGTGTCATATTCGCGGCAATCGTGCTACGTCCCTATATGAGTACAAAGCCTCATCAGGCTTATGTGGAGGCATTTCAGTCGGCCGGTCTGATTCTACTGATCACCGGCGCCGGCGGCAGTTTCGGTGCGATCGTAAAAACCACCGGCATCGGCGACGACCTAATTCACTTGATGCAGAACTGGCAGATGCCGCTGTTGTTGCTTGGCTTTCTCTTCGCCCAAACCCTGCGCGTGGCATTGGGTTCGTCAACGGTAGCGCTGATTACCACAGCCTCGATTATCGGGCCCAGCGCGGTATCTTTGGACATCTCGCCGATATTGCTAGGGCTTGCTATCTGCAGTGGTGGCATCGGCCTGTCGATGCCCAACGACTCGGGCTTCTGGGTGGTTTCGCGGTTCTCCGGTATGACTGTGCGCCAAACTCTCAAGACTTGGACCGCAGGCGGTTTTGTGGCTGGCCTAACCGGGCTGGCGATGGTTTATATCTTGAGTCTGCTAGCCCCCGTGCTGCCCGGCCTGTAATCTGGTGGTGTACTAATCTTAGGCGTTAGCGGTCCCTGGCCGCGGCGCTGTGACACTTTTTCGTCTGAGCAGGTTGCTATCATGCAGACAGTATTTTCACTCGTTAGCGAATGAGCAGCACGATTCAAACGTTACTTCCGTTCATGCGGCGGCTCGCCACCATTGCCAGTGTGGATCGCCAAGGACGATTGCGGTTACCGCCGGAACGGGCACTAGCTACTCAGTTCGACATGCAGCGTAGCCGCATGCGGGAGTATCTCGCCACGCTAGAACACTTGGGTTTCATACAGCGCACACAGGGGCGTGGCACGTTCCTGCAGATGCCGAACCCGGATTTTCTGCAGCTATATTTCGACTTGGCGTTGCAACTGAACTATGTTTCGGTCGAATCGCTGGAGAGCGCGCGCGAAATGCTCGAGAGAGAGATCGTACAAAGCGCGGCCGCCCAAGTTCGACCAAACGATATCGCTCACCTGCGTTATCTGGGGGATCGCATCAAGGCGCCCAAGGATATCGAGGACGGTATTTCAGCCGATTACGAGTTCCACGAGCATCTAGCTTGGATGACTGGCAACCCGATCATCGTCATGCTTATTCAGGGGCTGGCCTCGGTCCTGCGTCAGGTTTTATTCCACCGACGTGTACTGGTTCGCGGCAATACCAACGCCGCCGAACAGACCAACGCGACACACGACGCAATTATATATGCGCTTGAAGCAGGCGACCCGGAAGCTGCGCGCGAAGCCATGCAGCGTCATTTCCAAGTATGGAATGAACAGTCAATCGCAATACAGGCTAACTAAACGGGGAAAACCTACACGCATGAACGGGGTCTGATCGCAGAATCAAAGCCGTCTCTTGGCTGATGTGGCTGGAAGTCGTATCTACACATTCCCCATCTAGCCTGATTTTCCTCAGAGGGGTAGAGCTGAAACCTTAGCCGGATGGTGGTTCAGGCATGTCCTGGAATTACCGCCTTACTGACGTCTTCAAAGCTGGGATCGAGGTATCCATGATCAACCGAAGCCACTTGTGGTTACACTGCTCTAAGTGCAACTAACGCTGCCACCTTGGTCATTGCCTTCTTGCGCTCTTCAAAGTAGTCGTAACGGTCGTAGATGCCTTCTACCCCTTGAGCTTGTGATTCAGGCAGCGCTCCGCGACATGGCCAGGCGTGCCTGTGGCAGCCAGCAGGCTCCGACAGGTCCGGCGAAGGTCGTGGACAGTAAATATGGCGATATCCCCCATCTTGTTCTCTGGTTGCAGCTTTCTGCCTGGCTCTTGGCCGAACAATTTGGCAATGGCACGATTCAGTGTGTCCTTGCCCATGTGGGGTTGCTTGCTGCTGCGTCGATTAGGGAACACAAACTCTGAGCCACAGGCACGTACCTGAAGTTCCTTCAACCAGTCGATGGTCTGTGGCGGAAGCGGTACTCTGATCCCGACGCCTGACTTGCTGCGCTCCCCGGGCAGTTGCCACTGGCCGTTTTTCAGGTTGAACTCCTCCCACTTAGCTTCAGTCGGTTCGGTCTTCCTTGTCCCCAATACGAGAAGGAGGGCATAGGCGAGATAGTTCTCCCGACTGAAGCTTGCGTTGTTTTCCCTGAAAACTTGAAAGACTTGATTCCTGACGATGACCCGTACATGCATGGGGGTGACGTTCTCCAGGGCGCACCCTTCCGGGGAATCATCAAGTACAGGCCGTTGCCATCGGTGTGCCGTCCTTGATCAGAGCCTGGACCTTCCTGGCAGTAAAAATCCCCATCATTTTTTCCTGCAGCTGTTTATATAAAAAACAATAAGTTATGGAATTTCATGGATGGGCGTAGACATCACTCGATATTTTGTATCTGCTCCCTCATCTGTTCGATCAACACCTTGAGCTCCACTGCGCAGCGGG
>NZ_JARANX010000031.1:0-15507 GCF_029889785.1 Chromohalobacter sp. 48-RD10
ACGGAAAGCAGGTGGGAACTCATCGGTAAGCCTCGCAAGTGGCGCAGTTGGTCGCTGCGCGTAGTGTACGCATACGCGCCGTTGGCTTCATCCGCTGCTTGCGTCGATCGGTGCGCTTGGCTTGGATCGTGTCGATTTCTATAGCGATGTAGACCCCTATGCCCCTAAAAATCAGTCATTTAGATGTCATGACTCTAAGTGTGAGCTATTAATCGATAGCTGAGAAAATAAAACCGACTTGACGGTTTGTTTTTTAGATGCCAAAACAGGATGCATCTTTACAATTAAGAAGTATCGGCGTAAGCGATAGGCACCATGAAATGGCAGCAACAGAAAAGCCTGGAGACCCAGCAGAAATTACTGAGTGCAGCACTGGCGTGTCTTGAGCGTGACGGTTTCCATAACTTTCGGCTAGATCGCGTCGCCAGTGAGGCCAATGTCTCGAAAGGTGCTTTGACGCACCATTTTTCCAATAAGGACGACTTGTTGGCTCATGCCATCGAGAAGGTGCTGGCTGAATTCGTCGGCGTACTTGCTCACAGTGTTGATGAGGTTCATGCCGGTCGCCTCACCTTGGATGGCTTTCTCGATCTCATGTGGCTCCATATGAGTGATCAGCTCTATATGGTCACGCTTGAAATTGCCTTGAAAGCACGCCACGAGCCGAGCTTCAAAACGTTGTTGACCCCTCAGGTGCAAAACTTTCACGAACGCATCGATGCCATCTGGCAACAGTTATTCCCCCGTCTTCCTGCCGAACGGGCCACGCATTTAATGAACCTCTCCATGAACCTACTTCGTGGTATGGGAACACAGAGTGTGTTTCGCAAAGATGCACAATATTTCAACGATTTATTGAACGAATGGAAGGCCATCTTAAAGCAGCAAGTCGCTTCCTGAGCGCGGTGGGAATACATCGCTTGGGCGTGTTAATTCATCTCGACAACAATCTCAATAGGAAATCGAACCCATGCATGCAACAATTTTGATTGTTTACTTGATCTCAATGGTTCTGGTGGGCGTTTACTTTGCCAAACGTAAGGTCCGCGATGACGCAGATTTTCTTGTGGCAGGGCGTTCCTTGCCTTTCTTCGTCGTTACGGGGACGCTGCTTGCCACTTTTGTTGGCTCTGGCTCGGTGATTGGCGGTGCCAGCTTTGTCTTTCAGAACGGACCGGGCGCCGCAATTTTCTTCTTCGCCGGTACACCCATCGGCGCTTTTATCATGTACTGGTTTCTTGCCAGACGTATCCGTGATTCCGAAGCGACTACCATCCCTGAATTGATTGAAAGCCGTTATGGCACGAAGGCACGTACGGTCGCTTCATTGATCATCCTATTGGCCTATATCGGCATTGTCTCCTACCAGTTCCTGGGCGGTGGCTACGCCCTTAATATCGCCTTCGGCCTGCCCACCTGGCAGGGAACCTTGATCTCGGCCGGGGTCATTACGCTGCTCGCCACACTGGGTGGACTGGTTTCAGTGGCCTACACTGACTTCATCAGCGCGATCATCATTTTTGTCAGCATGCTGATAGGCGTACCGATTATCTTGAGCGAACTGGGTGGATTCTCGGGTATGCTGGCGGCTTTACCTAGTGAGCAGCGTTCATTCACTGGTGGGTTAAACGTTGGTCAGGCTATTAGCTATTTTCTTCCTCTTTTTCTTCTGCTTTTAGGAGATCAGAACCTTTTCCAGCGGTTTGCTGCGGCTACCGATTCGACCACGGCACGTCGCTCGGCAATGGGGTTCATGATCACGGGATTTATCAGCATTGTGTTGATTGTGCTGTTGGTAAGTAGCACCCACGTATTGTTTCCTGATATCAACCCAGATACCGCCATGTTGGTCATGGCTCAGAAAGGACTTCCAGGAATTTTAGGGGCACTACTACTGTCCTCGGTCGTGTCTCTCATCCTGACGACTGGTAATTCGTACCTGCTTTCTTCCTCGGCCAATCTGACTCAGGATATCGTTACTGGGCTATTCAACGTCTCCATTCCGACGGCGAAACGGTTAGCCTTCAACCGCATCAGCGTCGCCTCTCTCGGGATCATCGCCTATGTGTTGGGTGCGTTTTTCCCTAGCGTACTCGCTATACAGATGTATTCGTATGGGATGTACGGAGCGGCTATTACGCCTGCTTTTCTTGCAGCATTACTCTGGAAGCGCGCCACGCCTCTGGGGGGATTGATCGGCATGATCACTGGTGGTGTTGTTACGCTGGTCTGGGAAATTGGGCTGGATAAACCCCTCGGATGGAACAGCGTATTGGTCGCCATGCCACTGGCTACGATCATGCTCATTATCGTCAGTTTGCTAACACGCCCCGCACCAAGCCACGCACAAACGACTCGAGAATAAGGAGTCCTGCATGCTGATTATCAAGCATTGCCGTCTTTTCGATGGCCTCAACGATACCGTCAAGGACAACCAGAGCGTTGTGATCGAAGACGGACGTATCCACTACATTGTCGACGGTGTGGAGACGTCACAACACGCCGAGGTCATCGATGCGGCTGGGGCGACATTGACCCCGGGATTGATCGATGCTCATGTCCACGTACTTGCCGCGTCGGCGAGTCTCAAGCAGGTTGACTTCATGGCACCTTCTTATGTCTCGCAGTTCGCGCATCATTCGCTACGCGCCATGCTAAGGCGGGGCTTTACTAGCGTCAGGGATGCCGCAGGAGCCGACTACGGGCTGGCTCAGGCTGTTGAAGAAGGCCTGATCGACGGTCCTCGCCTCTTCTACTGCGGCAAGGCCTTGAGCCAGACCGGTGGGCATGGCGACTGGACGCCTTTCGAGGGCGGATGTCTCTGCGGTTGCGGTGCCTCAACAAGCATTTCCCGCATTGCCGATGGCGTCGAGAATGTGCAGCATGCCGCTCGCGATGAACTGCGCAGAGGGGCCAACCATATCAAGATCATGGCTGGCGGCGGTGTTGCTTCGCCCTCCGATCCGATCGACGTACTGCAATACACGGAAGATGAGATTCGGGCAATTGTCTGGGAAGCCAAGGCATGGGGCAAGTATTGCCTGGCACACGCCTATATTCCTGAAGCCGTCTCTCGCTGCTTGGAGTATGGTGTCCGCTCGATTGAGCACGCCAATCTCATCGATCGACCGGCTTGTGAGTTGGCTAAGCAGCGTGAGGCGTTCATCGTGCCTACTGTCAGCACTTATGAAGCGTTGGCCAAACATGGCAAGGCGATGGGCTTTCCGGCGGTAAGCTGCGCGAAGGTAGAAGATGTTCGTCAGCAAGGCTTAGATGCGCTGGACCTGCTCCGTGATACCGGTGTCCAGGTGGGCTTTGGCAGTGACCTGCTTGGTGACATGCAACGCTACCAGATGCGGGAATTCATGTTGCGCGGGGAAACGTTCTCTCCCGTCGAGGTGCTTAAGCAAGCCACGTCGGTCAATGCCCGCTTGCTCGAGCGAGAAGGAGATGTCGGCGTGATACGTCCCGGTGCCTTGGCAGACCTGGCGCTGTGGGAAGGTAATCCCGATGAAAACCTGGGTGTGCTCGAATATCCGGAAAAGACACTCAAGGCCGTTTTCAAGGAAGGGCGCCGCGTGTCTTTATGATGCTGTCGCCCAGTCGGTGGGGGTTTCAAGTCCTCTCCGCCTGGGCTGCGGCGTTCTACATGAACGGCCAGGCACTGCATCTCAACGGCGGTGTGATCCTCAATATCTAAGTTTTCAGACGAACTCCTGTGGCAGCCGCCCACCCAATTGCGCCGTGATCTCGCGAGCGGCGCGGCTGACCAGGCCGCCGAGTTCGACGAGGCGTGCTTCGGGAATGCGTGCGGCGGGGCCGGAGACCGAGATGGCGGCGAGCGGCAGGCCGTTTTCGTCGTGCAGCGTCGCCGCCACGCAGTTGAGGCCGATGGCGTGTTCCTCGCGGTCGCATGCATAGCCCTGACGGCGGATCTCGCCGAGGGCGTCGCGCAGGCGGGCCGGGGTGTCGAGGGTGTTGGGCGTGACCTTGTCGAGTCCGCGCGTGTGGAGGATGCGCTCGACCTCGTCGCGCGGTAGCCAGGCGAGCAGGGCCTTGCCGACGCCCGAGGCATGCAGCGGGGCGCGCGACCCTAGCCGCGTGATCATGCGCATCATCTGCGGTGACTCGCTCTGCGCAAGGAACACCGCCATGCCCTGATCCCGGATGCCCAGGTTGGCGGTTTCCTCGGTCTCCGCCGTTAGTTGATGCAGGAAGGGCCGGGCGGTGGCGACGAAGTCGCGCGCCTCGAGGAAGGCATTGCCCACGCGGAACGTCTTGGCGTCGATGTGCCATACGCCCATTTCCGCATCCTGGGCGATGAAGCCCTGCTGATGCAGTGCTTGTAGCAAGCGGTGCGTGGTCGACGGCGCCAGGCCCACGCCCTGGGCGATATCGGAAAGCGCTAGCCCGCCGGGCGCGGCGGCGAGGCCCTCGAGAATACTCAGGCCCCGCACCAACGATTGACTGTGGCCGCTGGTAGATTTGCCATTGCCAGCGGGGCGTCCGACCGACTTGCGTTTGCTTTCCGTCACGCCTGGCTCTCTCTCATGGAACATTCATGGAAAATTCTTCCATGAATTTCGAAGCCTCGCCAGCCCACCAAAGGTGCACGTCTTGACTTACCACAGACGCACGCCTGAACTCAGGCGGTATGGGCGTCCAAGCGTAGCTGGGCGATACGATGGATTTGCGCGATGGCAGTATGGCGTTCCTCGTCGGGCGTATGCGCGAGACGGACCTCGAAGGCGTCGAGAATCTCGCGGCGATGATAGCCTTTGACGGCCATGACGAAGGGAAAACCGAAACGCGTCTTGTAGGCGGCATTCAAACGCTCGAAACGCGCGAGTTCCTCCGGCGAGCACTGGTCGAGCCCCGCGCCGGCCTGTTCGTGGCTCGAGGCATCAGTCAGGCCACCGTCCAACGCGACCTTGCCGGCCAGGTCGGGATGCGCACGAATGACTCTGAGTTGATCCTCCGACGACGCTGCGTCGAGCACGGTAGCCATCGCCCCGGCGAGCTCTGCGGGGCTGTCGTGGTGGGCTTCGATGCCAGCGTCCCATACCGCTTCGGCAATCCACGGAGAATGTTCGTAAATACCGCCGTACGCTTCCACGAAGGCTGAGCGGTCGAGCGTCGTGGGGCGTGGCGAGAGCAAGGGTTGGCGCATGCACGACTCCTGATGCTATGTTGTTCGCAGTTGTTGTATACAAAATAAGGGTAAGGGGTGAGTACGCAAGCGTTCATCCCGCCATGTTGCCCGCTCTTCCGTGCCATGCCGATCTGCAAGGAGCCATCATGGGTTATCTCACCACGCACGTTCTGGATACCGCGCGGGGCTGTCCCGCCAATGGCCTGCGCCTGACGCTTTACCGGCTCGAGGCTGACGTCCGCCAGACGCTGGGTGCGTTCGTGACCAACGACGATGGCCGCTGCGAGGGTCCGCTTCTCGAAGGCGAGGCCTTTCGCGTCGGCGAATACGAGCTGGTCTTCCAGGCCGGCGCGTATCTTGATCGCCAGGAGCATGCCGCCGCGTCCGGTCCGCGCTTTCTGGATAGCATCCCGATACGTTTCGGCATCGACGATGCGGAGGCCCACTATCATGTGCCGCTGTTGTTATCGCCATTCGGCTACTCCACCTACCGTGGTAGCTGAGCCGTGGTGGGCAATGCGATGATCAGCGCAAACGCATTCGGGAGCCGTGAATGAGCGAGTCACGTCAGGCGCATGCCGCCAGGAAAACGCGTCGCAACGAGGGCAAGGCTGGCGACGGTGCGCAGCGTCATGATGCCATCTACCGCGCGATCAGCGACGCCATCATCGAACACCGTCTGCAACCCGGTGCGCGTCTGCGCGAGGATGCCTTGTCGGAAGTGTTCGGCGTGAGCCGTACCGGTATTCGCAAGATCCTGCAACGCCTGGCGCTGGAGCATCTCGTCACCCTGACGCCTCGCCGTGGCGCGAGTGTCTCCCGGCCCACCGCCGAGGAGGCACGCGATGTCTTCGCCGCGCGCCAACTGGTGGAATGCGAACTGATGGCACAGATCGCTTCGCGCGTCACCGAGAACGATCTCAAGTCGCTGCGCGACTGCGCCAACCGCGAGCGCCAGGCACTCAAGGCCGGTAAGCAGAGCGAAGCGATCAAGCTTTCGGCAGCCTTTCATAACCAACTGGCCGAGTTGGCGGGTAACGCCACGCTCAGCGAGTTCGTTGGCCGCCTGTGTTCACGTTCGTCGCTGATCCTCGCCGTCTACGGCAACACCGGCCACCTCGGCTGTGAGTCCCACGATCACGATGAACTGATCCGACACCTGGAAAGCGGCAACGCCGAGCGCGCCCGCGCCTTCATGCAGCGCCACCTCAAGGCCATCGAAGCCTCGCTCTCCATCACCGAGGCCCCCGAAGAAACGCCGGATCTGTACGCTATCTTCGATGGCACCCCGGTGTAAGCCCCTGTCGTGTCGACGGGGGCTTCGTAGCGGCGTTTGCTTAGTGCGTCGCCTCGGTAGGCGTCGAGACCTGTCCGCGCATCAGCACGTAGTAGCACGCCCCGCCCAGGCCGGCGCCGAGTAGCCATGCGAAGCCTTCCAGTGCAGCGAGGGCCGGCACCCATACCGAGGCTAGCGAGAACAGCGCGCCGATGGCGAAGGCCATCAAGCCGCGACGGTTCCAGCCGTTGGTATAGTAATAGGGACTGTCGGGTGCCGCCGAGAACAACGCCTGCACGTCCAGTTGGCCGCGGCGGATGACGTAGTAGTCAATCACGATGATGCCGTAGAACGGGGCGATGACGGCACCGATGGCGTTGACGAAGCCGGGAATACCGATCTGGCTGATCACGCTGACCCACAAGGCCCCGATGAAGAAGGCGATGATCGCCGTGATCAGGCCGCCGAGACGGAAACTGATGCGCCGCGGAAACAGATTGGCGAGGTCATAGGCGGGGGGAATGAAGTTGGCCACCAGGTTGATGCCTACCGTCGCGGCGAAGAAAGTCAGCGCGGCGATGATCGTCAGCGGCAGGCTATCGACGCGGTCGACGATGTCCGAGGGGTTGGTCAGCGCCTCGCCGAACAGTGCCAGGGTGCCGGCGGTGATGACCAACGCGATGAACGAGAAGACCGCCACGTTGAGCGGCAGCCCGAGCCAGTTGCCGAGCCGCATGGCGCGCTCGTTCTTCACGAAGCGTGCGAAGTCGCCGAAGTTGATCACCACAGCGGCGAAGTACGCGATCATGGTGCCGAGCACGGTGAAGAAGGCGCCGACGGCGCTACCGGCGGCGTCGCTGCTGCCGCTGAAGATGTCGCCAATGGCTGGTAGCAGCGAGGCGCCGGCTTGCCACCAGACCACGCCCATTAACAGCACCATGACCGCGTAGACCAGTGGCCCTGCCCAGTTGAGAAAGCGTTTGATGCGCTCGATTCCCGCCCAGAACATTGCCAGCTGAAAGATCCAGACGATGACGAAGGCCAGCCAGGCCACGCTCGATAGCCCCAGGAACTGGCCGCTCTCCGGTACGCCCAGCGCGGTCAACAGCAGCGTAACAGCGGTGGAGGCGAAGTAGGTCTGCACGCCGTACCAGAATATGCCGATCACCGCGCGCAGCATCGCCGGCAGGTTGGCGCCGTGCACGCCGAGGCTGGCGCGCACCACCACCGGAAACGGAATGCCGTATTTGACGCTAGGTCGTCCGGTCAGGTTGACCAACACCATGACCACTAGGCCGGCGAGGATGATGGCGGCCATCACTGCCCATCCGTTGAGGCCGTAACTCAGAAACAGCGAGGCGGCCAGGGTATAGCCGAACAGGCTCTGGATGTCGTTGGCCCAGACATTGAAGATTTCGAAGGCGCCCCAGCGTCGCTGATGATAGGGCAGCGGCGCCAGGTCGGTGTTGTAGAGACTCGCGTCGGGCGCCGTGAGGCGCAGATCGTTATCGTGCATAGTGGCGCTCTATGTCGGGATGCAGATGCGTGGAAGACGATGTCATTGGCAAAAGCGTTGGCAGGCCGGCCAGTAGCGCATCATCAGGTAATACGCCAGACCGGCGGGCATGAGACTCGCGTACCACGAGATCGCGGAGACATTGAGCGCCACCAGCGCCCCGATCAGCGTGGCGATGAAGGCGGCGTAATTGATGCCGCGATAGGGGCCCTGCGTGTCATAGAGTTTGTCGATATCCAGCGTGCGCCGGCGGATGAGGTAATAGTCCACCGCCATGATCGCGAAGATCGGGCCCAGGAACGCCGAGTAGGTCTGCACGAATAGTTGCAGCCCGGCGGCGGAGTCGTCCTTGACCAGCTCCCAGGGGAAAGTGGCGAAGGCCAGCAACCCGACGATCACCGTGGCGCTACGGAACTTCAGCTTGAACATATCCATCAGCACATAGGTCGGCGGCACCACGTTGTTGAGCACGTTGGTAGTGACCTGGGCGAAGGCGATGAACAGCAGGGTGGTGATCAGAAGCGGCGGGTTGTCGACGGCATTGGCGAAGACATCGATGGGATCGGCGACGCCGGTGGCGCCGGAGACCATCAGTCCGATCAAGCCCATGAACAGCGTGCAGGGTAGGATCGACATGGCATACAGCGTGGCCAGAAGCCCCGGCCCGCTGCCGTGCTTGAGTTCGCGCGAGTAGTCGCTGGCGTTGAGGATCATGGTGCTGTAGATGCCCAGAAACAGCATTGTCGCGCCCCAGAAGGGTAGCCCCCAGGTGCCATCGATATCGATCAACTGCTCGCCGATCACATCGCCGTACTTGTTCAGCACGCTGAAGAACATGTACACCAGCGAGGCCAGAATGAAGCCGCTGCCGATATTCTCCAGCCATTTGATGCCCTGGAAGCCGAACACCGACAGGGCGATCTGCAAGAGCTGGAAGGCGATGAAGTAGAACACCAAGTTGTCGAAGCCCAGCAGAGTCGCCGACACGGCGTTCAGGGCGCCGGCCCCGATCCAGCTCTGGAAGCCATACCAGACGATGGCCGGCACGGCGCGCACCAGGCCAGGCAGGCGTGTGCCGGTAAAGCCGAAAGCGCTGCGTGCTTGGACCATGAAGGGAATGCCGTACTTGTACCCGGCGGCGCCGTTGATCGTCAGCGCGACGCCGATCACGAAGCAGCCGATGGCGATGGCCAGCGACGCTTGCAGCAGATTGAGCGTGCCGACGATGCTCGAACCCATGGCGAAGGTGCCGATGGATACGCAGCCGCCGAACCAGGCCAGTAAATAGGAGACGCGCCCCATGATGCGGGTACGCTGTGGGGCCAGGGATTCTTCCCCCGGTGCCTTGCCGGCAGGGCGCGGCCCTTCCGACGTGGCGGAGTCGCTTGTCATGACGCTTTCCTCGGGCGGGACCGGATCCCGCGGTTTGTTGTTGTGCGCCCCGCTGGGGGACGTCCGAGTGGCGTAGCGTGCTGCTGTTTATCTATCGGTCGGGCGTCCTGGTGTTGTGATTATTGGCAAAAGGACGCCGGCGACGGGTTAGGCTGCTTTAGGCTCGAGCGTTAGCGAGTATTGATCGTGGTGCTGAAACGTGGCTCCTCCCGTTTGCGGGCATTAGCGTGATAAATGCGCGAAGTGGCCGGTGAACGCCTTGGGACGTGGAAAATCCAGATCGCCATGCTTGCTGGTGCCGAGCCCCAGGCCGACCAGCGCCTCGGCCAGTTTCACGGCGGCAGTGACGCCTTCGACGATGGGAATGCCCACCGCTTCCTCGATAGTGGCGCGCAGGTCGGCCATGCCGCCGCAGCCGAGGACGATGGCACCGATGCCGTCTTCATCGCGGGCGCGACGACAAGTCTCGATCACGCGGGTCAGCGCTGCATCGCCGTCGTCTTCCAGATCGAGTACGGGGATCTCCGCTGCGCGCACGCGGCGGCAGTGATTAGCGAAGCCGTAGGCTTGCAGCAGATGCTCGGCAATGATGCCGGTACGCCCCAACGTCGTGACCACCGAGAAGCGCGTGCTGATCAGGCTGGCCATATGGAAACCGGCCTCGGCGATGCCCAGCACCGGGGCGCGGGTCATTTCGCGAGCCGCCATCAGGCCGGGATCGCCGAAGCAGGCGATGATGTAGGCGTCGCTGCCGTCGCGCTCGCCCTTGGCGATTTCCTCGGTGACGCCCACGGCGCTGATCGCCTCGTCGAAGTGACCCTCGATGGACACCGGACCGCTTTCCGGCTGCGTGGCGACGATCCGGGTACCCGGCGCCGCGATACGACTGGCGGATTCATCGATGCGCGTGGTCATGCCGGTGCTGGTGTTGGGATTGATGAGATGCAAGCGCATGAGAGTCCTTGAGCGCGAGGTTTCGCCTCGGATGCAGTATTTTTGTCTACAAAATTTCTAGTATTGAATACAAAATAAGTCAATGCCCAATCGTCGTCGCGTCAGGTGAGCACCAGGCCACCAGTGCCTTGTGTCGCCGGTGGACGGTGGTTGCATGGACATTTCATACGCCTGCAAACGATGTGATGGCGATTCCAGGCGCTCGGCCAAGGGATTGATTTTTTGTATACATCAACGCACGCTAAGGTAAATAGCTGATAGAACAAGAAACGGGAGTCTTCATGGGCATGGCATCATCCTCCGATCCGTCCGCCGTTTATCCCCGCGACCTCGTCGGCTATGGTCGCACACCGCCTCAGGCCGATTGGCCGGGCGGGGCACGTATCGCGGTGCAGTTCGTCCTCAATTACGAAGAGGGCAGCGAGAACAGCGTGCTGCACGGCGACAGCCACTCCGAGCAGTTCCTCTCCGAAATCGCCGGTGCCGAGGCCTACCCGGATCGCCACCTGAGCATGGAGTCGATCTACGAGTACGGCTCGCGGGCGGGCGTGTGGCGCGTGCTGCGAGAGTTCGAACGACGCGGGCTGCCGCTGACTGTGTTCGGTGTCGCCATGGCGCTGGAACGTCATCCCGAGGCGGCACACGCCTTCAAGGAACTTGGCCACGAGATCGCTTGCCATGGCTATCGCTGGATTCATTATCAGAATGTGCCGGAAACCGTCGAGCGTGAGCATATGCAGCGCGCCGTCGAGATCTTCCGAACGCTCTACGGCGAGGCTCCGTTAGGTTGGTACACCGGCCGTGACAGCCCCAACACGCGGCGCCTGCTGCTCGACCAGGGTGGTTTTCTCTACGACAGTGACTACTATGGTGACGATCTGCCGTTGTGGAGCGACGTCAAAGACAGCCAGGGCCAGACGCACCGCCACCTGATCGTGCCCTACACGCTGGATACCAACGACATGCGCTTCGCCTCGCCCACCGGCTTCGACCACGGCGAGCCCTTCTTCCAGTACCTGCGCGACGCCTTCGACGTGCTCTATGCCGAAGGCGCGGAAACCCCCAAGATGCTCTCCATCGGCCTACACTGCCGGCTGATCGGCCGCCCTGGGCGTTTCCGAGCGCTGCAGCGCTTCCTTGATCACCTCGAGGCCCACGACCGGGTGTGGATAACCCGGCGTGAGGACATCGCCCGCCACTGGGCGGCGACGCATCCGGCTTGAAAAGCGAGGAACCTCTCATGTCACAACGCAGCTACTACGCCCCCCATGGAGGGCTGCCGCCGCAGAGCCAACTGATTCATGGTCGAGCGGTGTTCACCGAGGCGTATGCGGTGATCCCGAAAGGCGTGATGAGCGATATCGTCACCAGTTTCCTGCCGCATTGGGAAAAGACGCGGTTGTGGATACTTTCGCGGCCGCTTTCCGGCTTCGCCGAGACCTTTTCACAGTACATCATGGAGGTTTCCCCCGGTGGCGGCAGCGAACGACCGGAACCGGATAGTGGTGCCGAGGGCGTGCTGTTCGTGGTCGAGGGCGAGATGACGTTGACCCTCGACGGCCAGGTGCATGCGATGGCGCCGGGTGGTTACGCCTTTCTACCGCCGGGCGCTGACTGGCAATTGCGCAACGAGAGTGACGCACCGGTGCGCTTCCACTGGATTCGCAAGGCTTACGAGCGCGTCGAAGGGTTGGACGTGCCCGAGGCGTTCGTCACCAACGAGAACGATATCGCGCCGATCGCCATGCCGGACACCGATGGCAAATGGGCCACGACCCGTTTTGTCGACCCGCAGGACGTGCGCCACGACATGCACGTCAATATCGTCACCTTCCAGCCGGGTGGGGTGATCCCGTTCGACGAGACCCATGTCATGGAGCATGGGCTCTACGTGCTGGAGGGGCGCGCGGTCTACCATCTCAATCAGGAGTGGGTCGAGGTCGAGGCCGGCGACTACATGTGGCTGCGCGCGTTCTGTCCGCAGTCCTGCTACGCCGCCGGGCCGGGGCCGTTTCGCTATCTGCTCTACAAGGACGTGAATCGGCACATGAAGCTGCGCTTGAGCTGAGACAATACCCTCTGAGGAGAACGCATGCTCGAACTTACCGCCCAGCCCCTGACCGCCGAGGCTTTCGCGGCGTTCGGCGATGTCATCGATCGTCGTGATGCCGATAGCTTTCCTATCAACAATGGCCGCACCCAGCGTTATCACGATCTGGCGCGAATCGAGACACTCGGCGAGGGCGCACGGCCGATCATCAGTATTTTCATCAGCCAACCCGTGGAACTGCCGCTGACCCTCACATTGCTGGAGCGTCATCCGTTCGGCAGCCAGGCGTTCATGCCATTGCACGGAGAGCGCTTCATCGTCGTCGTGGCGCCACCGGGAGAGCGCATCGAGCCTGGCGATGTGCGCGCGTTCGTCACCGACGGTCGCCAGGGCGTGAGCTATCGCGCCGGCACCTGGCACGCCATTCACTCGGTGCTCGATGTGGAAGGCGAGTTCCTGGTGGTGGATCGTGCCGGCGAGGGCAACAACTGCGAGGAATACCCGCTGGAAGCGCGGGTGAGTTTATAAGCAGGTATCCACACCGTGGTGGTGTTCAACGGTACGGCCATGCACGGTGATGCCTGTTTTGCTCATGAAGCTCGATCAGGAGCCTTGCTGATGTCGGACGCGCGCCATTCCGTTGAGCGTCTCAAGGAAGTCTTTTCCGCCTTTCTGCTATTGGGCCTTACGTCCTTCGGTGGACCCATCGCTCATCTGGGCTATTTTCGTACTGAGTTCGTCACACGGCGCCGCTGGCTGTCGGAGGAGGACTACGCGGATCTGGTGGCGCTGTGTCAATTTCTTCCGGGCCCGGCCAGCAGCCAGGTCGGCTTCGCCTTGGGGCTATTGCGGGGTGGAGGTTGGGGAGCCGCTGCTGCCTGGACGTCCTTTACGCTGCCCTCGGCCATCGTGCTGGTGCTTTTCGCATCGGGAGCTGCAGTTTTCGATGGCCCGGTCAGCCAAGGCATCCTGCATGGTCTCAAGGTGGCGGCCGTGGCGATCGTTGCCCACGCCGTCTGGGGCATGGCGCGCACGCTTTGCCCCGACCAGCGGCGGGCCGGCATCGCTTTGGCGGCTGTTCTATTGGTAGTGCTGATCGGCGGACCGGTGGGGATGGTCACGGCCATCGTGGTCGGTGCGGTGGCCGGTATGCTGTTTTGTGGAGACTCAGTGTGCCGAGACCAAGGTGGCTCGGTGTCGCGTGAGTTGCACTTTCCGGTGTCGCGGCGCGTCGGCCAAGTCGCTGCCACATGTTTCATCGCGTTGCTGATCGGGCTGCCTTGGCTTGCCTGGCTGTCGTCGTCCACGATCCTGGCGATGATCGACGCCTTCTACCGGGCCGGTGCTTTGGTGTTCGGGGGCGGGCATGTGGTGCTCCCGCTGCTGGAGAGCGAGGTCGTCCCGTCAGGCTGGGTGACACCCGATAGCTTCCTCGCGGGCTACGGCGCCGCCCAGGCGATTCCAGGACCGCTATTCACCTTCGCGGCGTATCTTGGCGCCGAGATAGGGACGTTGTCCGTGCCGCTGCTCGGCGCGGCTTTGGCGCTCATCATGATCTTCTTGCCGGGGCTCGCATTGCTGGTGGCCGTGCTGCCTTACTGGAGCCGCTTCCGGCGCTTGGAGCGCGCGCAATCATTGATGCGTGGCGCGAATGCGGCGGTGGTGGGGATCCTGGGCGCCGCCCTCTACCAACCGGTCTGGACCAGTGTGGTTGTCAGTTCTTCCGAGTTTGCCCTGGCATTGACGGGCTTTCTGCTGCTGAGCGTATGGAAGCTGCCGGCCTGGGCGATGGTTGTGATCTTGGCGGCCGGGGGCATCGTCATCACGCTGTAGTGAGAGTGAGAGGCAGCGCGAGCCGACGGGGCCGTCGGCTCGCGTATCGTTCACGGTAGGGTGGGCGTTACGCCTCGTGACTCACGTGTCGCGACGCGGATCGCGGCCCAGTGGATGCGGTTCGCCGCGTTGCTTGGCAAGCTCGATCTGGCGTTGACGCTCGCGGGCACTGTTGCGGGTCTTTTCCGGCAGGTTATCCCAGCAGTGCGGGCAGCTCACGCCGGGTTCGTATTGCGCGGAGGCCATGTCGTCCTTGGAGATCGGGCGGCGACAGGCGTGGCACTGTTCGAAATCGCCCTCGGCGAGATCGTGGCGTACGGTCACGCGATTGTCGAACACGAAGCACTCGCCCTGCCAGCGTGACTGTTCTTCGGGGACTTTTTCCAGATAGCTCAGAATCCCGCCCTTGAGGTGATATACCTCCTCGAAGCCTTCATTGAGCATGAAGCTCGAGGCCTTCTCGCAGCGAATGCCGCCGGTGCAGAACATCGCTACCTTCTTGTGCTTGGCGGGGTCGTAATGCGCTTTGACGTAATCCGGAAACTCGCGGAACGTCTTGGTCTGTGGGTCGATGGCGCCCTCGAACGAGCCGATTTCCACTTCGTAATCGTTGCGCGTGTCGATGACCAGCACTTCCGGGTCGGCGATGACATCGTTCCAGTCTTCGGGCTCGACATAGGTACCGGCCTGCTGGTCAGGGACGACGCCCTCCACGCCCATGGTCACGATCTCGCGCTTGAGCTTGACCTTGGTGCGATAGAACGGATGCGCATCGCAGTAGGACTCCTTGTGGTCGACCGCAGCCAGACGTGGGTCGGCCCGCAGCCACGCCAGCAAGGCGTCGATGCCCTCGCGGGTGCCGGAGACGGTACCGTTGATGCCTTCCTGGGCGAGTAGCAGCGTGCCTTTGACGTCGTAGGCGCGCATCGTTTCGAACAAAGGCTCGCGCAGGGCCTCGTAGTCGTCGAGAGTGACGAACTGATAAAGCGCCGCGACCACGATGGCCGGCGCGTCGTGCGGTTGGGTCATGTCTATCTCCTGGTAATCGTCCCCGTAAAGGACGGACCGGGTGAATCGTTGGCGAGTGCCAAGGGAGGTGCATTTTACGCAATGCTATCCTGAGACGCATCTATGCCGCCGCCATTTGGCGCATAGCTCCTATACTGAGAAACCCAAAATAGCGATTAGACTTAAGGCGGGTGTGCGTGCTATATGCTAATATACTGTCCCGCTTACTGAATTCGTCCGCCGGCAGTATCTATTCGTCCGGCAGACCCGACCTGTCGATATCATCATGACGCACCGTTACCTCAATACCTCCTTGTTGCTGGGCG
>NZ_JARANX010000032.1:0-12320 GCF_029889785.1 Chromohalobacter sp. 48-RD10
TTCGAAGGCCTGAACGACCTGCCGCAGCCGACCTTCAGCTCGCTGGCGGTCTCCGAGCCCAACAACTTCGTCGAGCACTTCATCGACTCCTCCGGGGTGATTTCCTGGCGTTTCTTCAGCGACCGCACGGATCTCGACTTCCATGAATGGGACTTCGCCGGCACCACCGCAGAAGAAGCCGAGCGCCTCTACGGACTGCTCGCTGACCAGGGCCTGGAAGCCTATGTGATGGAGCACGAGGACCTGGGCGCGCCGGTATGCCGCATTCTGGTGCCGGGCTATTCCGAGGTGTACCCGGTCGAGGACCTGGTGTGGGACAACACCAACATGGCGCTGGAATTTCGTTCCGACATCCTCAACCTGCATTCGCTCGAGGATGAACGCCTGGCCGACCTGCTCGAGCGTCTGGAAGAAAGCCAGCTCGACGACCACATCAAGGTCGGCACGCTGATCGGCATCGAGTTCGACGACAACACCGTGTGGAGCGAGCTGACCATCCTCGAGCTCAAGCTGCTGATTGAGATCGCTCTGGGCGAGTACGAAGCCGCGCTGGAGCACGTTCAGATGTTCCTGCAGTTCAACGACAACACCGTGCAGCGCGGCCTGTTCCATCAGGCCATGCAGGCGGTGCTGGAGATCGCCCTGGACGACGACCTCGACTTCAACGACTACCACCGCAACTTCACGCGTATGTTCGGCGAAGAGACCATGCGCCAGGTGATCGGCGCGGTGAACGACGAGATACGCTTCCCCGGGCTGACGCCTACCAGCATGGGGCTGGAAGGCATCGACCGCCACCAGCGCCTGATCGAAAGCTACCGCAAGCTGCACGCCGCTAGAGCCGGCATCGCCACCTCGTAAACCGCGCCTCCCCACCCTCTCCGCCACCGCCACCTACGGCGCGCCCCGTCGGAGAGGGCATTCACCCCCGCCTAATGCGTTGACGCCAGAGCCCCGCCCCTACGACCAACCGCCGCTTTGCATCCATCATCACACTTGCATACTCTGAATCACTAAGGCTGCTTAGACGGCCAGATTGAAGAATGAAAACGACACAACGCAGGGACTACCGCATGGATGGCAAGGGCGCATCACCGCTTGCAGGGTAGGGGCGGTAGCGTGCCTGGAATTCATGACCTGCCGCTGTTTCTCATTCCGAATATTGGTCCCGGTAAAACGCGCCAGCACGTGAATTCTGCATATATTGCCTAAGTTTTATTGATTTTATTTAAAATCAATGGGTTAGGTGCGAAGTAGCAGGCTAGATAAGATTTATTGAACGCGCGTGCGCGTTCAAGTGGGAAAACGAGCGCGCTATCTAATACCTGTTATATCAGTCTACTCTTAAATAAAGCTCCTGGCCGAATGAAGAAGTCATAGGCTACGCTGATGCAGATAGGTCGGCAGCTGACGACTCTATGCGGCCATGTCAGAAAAAATCAGTATGCACGTTCAAGTGAAATATCGAGCACGATATCTAACACAGGGCGGATGCAGGTTCTGAGTGCAACACCGTCAATGTGTCGATGATGGAGCCTCATGGTACTTCGCCATCTGCTTGCTCATCACTTCGATGGGGCACTTGAAGTCGAAGCGCTTTTGCGGGCGAATGTTCAGCTCAAGCGCGATCTCATCCAGTTCTGGCTGGCTATAGACCGATAGATCCGTTCCCTTCGGCAAGTACTGCCGTATGAGGCCATTGAGATTGAGGGGGCGGCCAGCCGCTTGGCCCCTCTCTGCCATGGGCTGTGCGGGTCACAGAAGTAGATGGCGACCCCCGTATTCTGGGTGACCTTGGCGTGCTGCGTCATCTCACGTCCCTGGTCATACGTCAGACTCTTCCGTACAGCCAGCGGCATACGATTCAGTGCGGCGCTGAAGCCTTCTACAGCAGAGGTGGCCGTCGCATCGTTCATCTTCGCCAGAATCAGGTAACCGCTTTTGAGTTCGACGAGGGTGCCGACAGCCGATGCATTGTTCTTGCCCTTGATCAGGTCGCCCTCCCAGTGGCCAGGAAACTCACGTTTCTCCACCTCTGGAGGACGGAGGTGAATGCTCACCATATCCGGAATTTGGTTGCGCCGGTCAACCTGACCACGACGCGGCTTGCGGGTCGTTTTTCCTTGCCGCAAACAATGGATCATTTCCTTTCTCAGCTCACCGACGGGCAACGCGTAGATGGCGCTGTAGATGGTTTCTCGGCAGACGTAGGCGTCTCGAAGGTCAGGGATATTCATATGCTTGAGCTTGCCGCTGATCTGCTCGGGAGACAAGCGCCGACGAAGCATGTGCTGAATCAGGGCGAATCGAGGGCTGCCTGGAAGCAGTTTGCGCCTTGGTCGACAAACGCCTCGACGGTCATGACGACGCTGTTGCGCGTGTGGCGCGCTATACCATCCATCGGACGATCCATTACGCCGTATCTCTCGACTGATCGTCGCTGGGGATCGTTCGAGCAGAGCCGCGACCTTCCTGATGCTCAAGCCTTGTGCGAGGCTGACCTGGATAGTGGCACGTTCTTCAATGCAAAGTTCAGAATATGACATGGGTTCAACACCTTACCGATTTGGCCAGGTGTTGAACTCAGAATTTGCGGCCAAGCAGCTTTTTGGAAGTCGATATTAGGTTACTACTTTAACTCTCAGGCCAGAAAAGCATGCCTATGCATGTTACCGAAACTGTCGGAGTAGATGCTTTTATGAGTTTTCCTTCATGGGCCGACGAGAAGCTTTCGCGAGATCTGCCCACGATCCGAGCAAAGGGTGAGAGTCAAGAAGTTGAGTTTAAACGCGAGTTTCCTCAGCAGGTTAGCGACCTAGCCAAGGAGGTTGCTGCGTTTGCCACTTCGAATACAGGAACAATTTTTATAGGGATTGATGACAATGGAGATTTGATTGGTTTGGAAGGCTTGGAAGACCTTGAGGCGAGAGATGGAATCCTGCGGCGTTTAGAAGGAATCTGTAGCGGTTCCATTAAGCCCGCCGTTACTCCCAGGGTAATCTGGGCGATGGAGAGCGACCATGTTGTGCTCGCTGTTATAGTCCCAAAGGGTAGCGAGCCGGTCTATTACTCTCAGGGCAAGCCCTATTTACGGCACATCACCACTTCAAGGCCTGCCGAGCCACATGAAGTTGTCGCTCTTATTCGTGAGCACCTGGGCAACCGACTAAAGGAGGGAAATAGTGAGGATGAACAGGAATCAGCTTTCCATTCCGAGCTGGGTTTGCTATTGCACCGAATTCTTGTCTGGGCTGAGACTCCGGCCAAGCAACGAATGGTAAATCCGTGGCTTGAGGAGTGGCGAGCTGACTACTCATACGAAGCGAAGAATCTGAGAGAGTTAGCGGCGGGTGATGTGGCGGTGGAGAAGGGGCTTGAGTCAAGGATGCGAGAACTTGCTGCCGCTTTGGAAGAAATTGCTTCGTTCCGGATGACCTTGGGATCTGGGGAATCACTAGAGGCTGCCGCGACGCGCGCAAAGGACTTGGCGTATGCACTCAAGAATGACACGGTGGATCAGCTTCCTCTTAGCCAAGATTCGGTGACCCGTGTAAGAGCTGCTTTAAGGGAGATGTCACGAAAGGCAGAGGATCTTGCTGGCAATGCGCAGGCGATGGTTGACTCAGGCAGGATAGAAGAGCTCCAGTCCCAAGTCGGCTCGCTTGGCTCGCAATTGATGCACCTCTCGTTCTATGACTTGATCGCCTTGGGTCGTAATGTGCCGAATAGAATGCGGGAGGTAGGCTTATCGATGCGCCTTTTGGAGGTGGCCCGGATCTACATGGATGGTGGGGCATCTCTTCAGCGATTGGTTGAGGGGGTTGCTAATAGCGCTCGCCAATTGGAGGAGCTTGTTCTAATCGTCGAGGGTGAATCATCCGAGTAGCAAGGGGAAGTTCCAACTAGGCTCTCCAACCGACGGCTTCGCCGCGGCTGAGATATGTCGTTAGGCAGGGGCGGACACAATGGTATTAACAGAATATGCACTGCGATCAATGGGCTTTCAGGAAATCGAGCCTGACAGTCCGTTGACCGCCCACTTCCACCATGTATCCGTAGCGACACTGGTCGGCGTGACTATCGATCACAATTCCATCGTTCGACGCACGGTTACGGAAGATTTCGGACTGCCGGTGACGGTGTTGCTGGGGAATGGCCTGAACGAGATGTGTCGATTCGAGTTGGATGACGACTTTGTCAAGAACGAAGAGGATTGGTGTAACAAGCACAGCGTCCGTGCGCCTTTCGTGATGGTAATAGTGGGGCCAACTGCAAAGCACACCTCTACTCAAGGGAAATGGAAGCAGGGCGAGGAGGCGGAACTAGTCACGTACGAGACATTCCACGCAGCCAAATCCACATTGAGAGACGTAACAGAGCGTGCGGCGCCTCGGATCTACTCGTCCGTGACTGTCGAATTCTCCAATTTGGGTCACCCTGTGAAGGTAAATCCGGTCACGGAAACGATAGCGGGAAAACTAGACGATGGGAGAACAGTGCATGATCTTCGTATCGAGATGTCCGGGGCCCTAACAGTTTCGAAGAGTATTGAAACCAGTGAAGTTGAGCAGCTTCTAACAAACTCAATAGACCGCCTCCGGGATCTCGACCCACGTGCAACTGGATTCTTGCATAGCGCCGAAATAGAAACTGATAGTGTCAGGCGTTTTCTCAGCTATTTCATTTCAGTTGAAATCGCGACACATCGGGCATTCAAGTCCACGGGTGCATCTAGTACGGCAATTCTATGTCGCGATATTCCACCGAAAGTTAGTTCGGAGGGAGGCGCACTCTTAGAGCGGAAGTACGCTGAATTCCGATCGCTAGTTGAGCGGTTCACATGGTGTTCCATCGTATCCTGGTCAAGTATAACGGATAGTGAGATTAGCGAATTGCGACGCTTGAAGAAGATAAGGGACGATATCGCGCATGGTAATAATAGTGATGTTGCGCTATCGGATGTTGAGGCAGCGAGATTGCTTTCATTGGCAGTTCTCAGAGAGTGATATGCCGTCAGCAAATTGAGGGCGTTGGTGCCTACCCGCCTAACAAAAAGCTAAAACCGCTGTGGGCTACGCCCAGCAGCTTTAGGCGGAGGAGCAGGATGAAATTATCCCCTGTGCAAGTCTCAAGCTATTTCTTGCAGAAGCTTAAAAGCTTTCGAGTTTTCATTGAATTGTCTGGGGAGAGGAGTCAGCGTCATATGAGCGATCATTAAACATTGACGGTGAAGAAGCTCTGAGCTGGGATAGGTACGGCTACAGGAATGATTTGGCGGCAAACATCGCGCAAGAATTTCCTCAGTGTCAACGGCAGTCACAACTGATAATGATTATCTCGCTATTCGAAGATTACATCAATCAGCTTTGTCTAATCTTAAAGAAGGTGAACAGATCGAATGTCGCACTAAAGGATATTAGGGGCAGCGGCATCGAACGAGCCAAGACTTATTTGAAAAAGGAAGTTGGTATCCCGTTTCCATCAGATGATGACTCATGGAAGAAAATACTCGATGCGCAGTTGATCAGAAACATAGTCGCACACAATGGCGGCCATCTTGACGAGGTTCAACACAGCAAGCACCTGAAAGTAGTAAAGGCCAGCGATAAATTGGATGCCGAAGTGTTTGCCAGGTTGCACTTGATCATAGAAGCAGACTATTTGCCTTCGCTAGTGAGTGCCATGGAGAAACATGCAGCGGCACTTCAGAAGGTGTCAGCCAGTGTATAACAAGTTGCTGAACTCGGAAAAATTACTCGCTGTGCTCATAATTTTCCGGTGAGCAAAGCGTTATACGTCACAAGATAGGTACGCATAGCACTATGAAAATTAGAAAGATGTCGCAGGCTGATCTCTTGGACATTTCTTGCATTCAGCGCGAGTGCTATAGCGAGGATCTTCTCGAGTCTGTTGATTCATTTTCTGCAAAATTGTCTGCTAATTCAGACTTCAGTTTCATCGCTATTCAGAACGAAATGAAAGTAGGATACGTGGTGGCTTTGCCATGGGTTTATGGCGAAATTCTTGGCCTGGAAGGTGTTGATTATTCTGTTCCGGTAGATGCGGATAGTCTTTGTATCCACGACATCGCGGTGAGCCGTAAAGCACGTAATGGCGGTACTGGGAATATTTGCTGAATGCAGTGTTGGAGTCCGCAAAATCAAGGGGGTATAGGAAGTTTTTCCTAGTAGCTGTGCAGGGGACGTCATCTTATTGGAAGCGCCAAGGGTTCGAAGTTGTGGAGGTGAATGATAAGTTAAGGCATCACCTTTCGGTCTATGGGAAAGATGCGGGATATATGACTAGAATTCATGAATAGTTGAAACTAAGAAAAGCACCGCGAAAGTTTTTTGGTACGCCTTCGCTAAAAATTTTTACGTGTTGGTGGTGGGTAGCCATTTGAATATAGTCAGTTGATTCGCTAGGAGGATTTAATGTCTATTGATCCAATTGCTGTATGGGCAAATATGAAGTTGAAGACCTGGCCTGAACGGTACTGGATGTTGGATCTTGGCGATGCATCCGCTCAAGCAGTTGCTAACGTGTTTGTTGAAAGTGTTGGCCGTTATAGCTGTTTGATTCGTGACCAAGCCAGTGTGTCAGCTATTGTCGAAGATGCAGCAGTTGAACGCTTAAAAGCCGAAGTTCCGGTTAGAGATTGCTTTGGTCCGTTCCGAGTCTTGTCTACAGATGGAGAGCTCCCATTCGACGTCATTGGTTTTCTCGGTCCTGTTCTAGAATTGCTGAATAATGAAGGGATTAAAGCTGGTCCTCAGTGCGGCGCTGTATTCGATCATCTGTTTATTTATGAGCAGGACGTTGAACGTGCAAGTGCTCTGATAGAGGGGTTCATCAGCAAGGCTAAGGAGAGTCAATAATGCCACTTGGTAATTAATACTGCACGAATGCCCATTATTTTGCTCCGCTTTATAAAGACCAAGACCATCTGTGTGTCTGCGTCGAACCGACAGGTGAATCACTGATGATCGTTCCTTTATTTCTTGATACAAATGATTGTCGGCATTTTTCAAAGGATGCTCGTCGGGTTGTTGAAGAGATATGTACCGATGCTGAACCGGAGATTCGTTCTTTCCTCGGCGACTTAAATGAAGATATTGAGTTTGGCTTGTCAGACGGGGCCTTTCGTTATCCCTGAAACGGGAGAGATGGGCATGGCAATCGCACCAGGCCGCGTGGGTTGGACCGTTGATGCGAGATTGCCGGGAGGTGTAGCTGCTGTCGCCCGTACGCAGCTACGTTTCACGTTGTTCCACGAGTTCCATCACTTGGTAAGAGGGTGGGTCATGTATGGTGGGTCGGCGCGTACCTCCTTTATGGAAGGAGTCGTCAGCGAGGGCCTTGCGACCGTATTTGAGCGTGATTTTGGAGGCCGTGAGACGCCATGGGGGCAATATCCTGACGAGATCGAGCAATGGGTTACCGAGTTGCTAGAGCTTCCGGTTTCGGCGTCTTACGACAATTGGATGTTCCAGCACCCGGATGGGCGGCGTTGGATTGGTTATCGTGCGGGGACTTACCTTGTCGACCAAGCTATCTTAGCGTCTGGATTATCGGCTGCCGACTTGGTTCTGGTTCCAAGCGACGAGATATTACGGATGTCTGGTATTTGCTAACATCGATATGAAAGAGTCCAACAACGTCGTCATGCACGTGATAATTGCATGATGGCTGATAACGGATATCGATATGAACTACGAAGTACAGATCAAGGATTGGCTGGCCAGCGATCCCATGCGCGTGGAGGCGAAGGCTGGGGCTCTTTGACACAAGCCGTTGACGTGAAAATAAAGGAAATTTCGATATGTTCGATTATTCGTTGGTACATTGGCTGGCGTTTTTGTCAGCGGCGGTGCTCCTAAACCTTTCCCCAGGGCCGGATATTGCGTTCATGCTAGGCCAGACGCTACGTAGCGGGCGTCGATATGGGGTCGCTGCGATGCTTGGGGGCTGGTCGGGGACTGCATTGCATGTGGCCATGGCGGCGGCGGGCCTGTCGGCCATTCTGGCCACATCGGCTGTGGCGTTTTCTGTGGTCAAGTGGGTTGGGGCTGCCTATTTGATATGGCTGGGCGTCAAAATGCTGTTGTCGAAGGGTGACTCTTTTATCTCGAATGGCGAAGGCCAGGATGCAAAGGTGCAGTCGGTCTATTGGCAGGGTGTGCTGGTCTCCGCGCTGAATCCCAAAGTAGCTATCTTCTTCCTCGCCTTCTTGCCGCAATTTGTCGTGGAAGGCGCCGGGCCGGTGGGAGCCCAGCTATTCTTGCATGGTAGTTTGATTATCGTGGTCGCGGCGTTTATTGAGCCTCCCTTGGTAATGCTGGGGGCGAAGTTGGGCGCTTTCCTGAAGGCAAGCCCACGAGTGGGTATGTGGATGGATCGCGGTCTTGGCGCCTTGTTCGTTGCCCTGGGGGCGCGCTTAGGATTGAGAGGCTAGTCCTGTGTGTCGTGCCGGTTCATCCAGCGCTCAAACAATCGCCAGCGCAGGTCAAATGTCTGGGTGTACCACTGCTGATCACGGTGTATGGCTTTTTCCAGATGCGCGGGCAGGGTGGGCAAATAGAGGCGCATGGGGGTGGAGGTCTCTTTGTGTAACCCCACTCGCTCGCGTGCCGAATGACGTGCGGGGCTGTAGCTGATCAGACTGGCTTGATGGGCCATGGGCTCGGCGCGCGTGGCGTAGCGGATGAAGCGTTCAGCAAGCTGGGGTTGATCCGCCTGGGCGGGGATGGCCCAACTGTTGTAGTCCAGTAGTTGGCCATCCCAGATAATGGTGATAGGGGCGCCGTCGTTGACCTGGGCATCGAAAAAGCGCCCGTTGTAGCCGGAAGCCATGGCGACTTTGCCTTCGGCCAGCAGCCGAGCTGGCTCGTTGCCACCGGTCCACCAGGTGAGTTGCCCGCGCAGTTTGTCAAGTTGGTTGAAGGCCAGATCAAGGCCGCGCTCGGTACTTAGAAGGTCATAGAGCTGACTGCGGGGCACGCCTTGGCTCATCAGCGCCCATTCAAACAGCCCCACTGGCGCGCGGCGCAGGGCGCGCCGGCCGGGGAAGCGCTGGGTATCGAAAAAGTCCTCGACGCGACGGGGTTTAACGCCGGGAAAGGCCCGGTCGCCATAGGCGATCACGGTAGAGAATACCAGTTGCGTCACTGCGCAGCGGCCAATGGCGCCTTTTATAAAATCCTCGTTCGCGGGGGTGCCGTCGGGCGCGGGGGCAAGGATGCTCGGGTCCAGTTCGCGCAGCAAGCCCTGCTCGCAGGCGGTGTCGGCGTTGGCCTTGATCATGTCGATCACATCCCAGGAGTGATTGCCCTTGGCGTAGGCTTCTTTTAGGGCGTCCAACCCGCCGTTAAAACGTACGGTTTCTACCTCGATGCCGGTTTTTTCGGTAAAGGACTCGAAGTAGGCTTCGTGTTGGCTACGCTCGTAGGCACCGCCCCAGGTGACCACAGTGAGCGTGGGGTGGTCCGTATCCGCCAGCGCCGGTAGCGTCAGCACGGTGGTGAGTAGCAACATGAGATTAAGCGGTCGCATTTTCCTCCCGTCGCAAGTCATCGACGATGCCCAGGTAGGCACGGATCACCGCCTCTTCGGAGACACTGCCAACGGGTCGGCCATCGCCGTCCAGAATCGGAACCGATTCGCCCACGAAACCCTCCAGCGCGTTCATGGCGTCCCAGACACTGGTGGCGTGGGTAAACGCGGGATCAATACGCCAGTACTTTCGGGGCACCGGCTCGGCATCGGGCAGGGTGAGGAGTGTCTGCAGGCGCACACAGCCGACAAAATAGCCCTGAGCGCCGGTGAGTACGGCCTCGGCCCGCTGCTGTTCGACCAGTAGTGTGCGGATGGCGCCAGCGGTATCGGTGGCATCCGCGCGCGTGACATCGGTCGAGGCGTAATCGGCAATCGCCAGGCTCTGTAGGATCGCCCGGTCGCGGCCCTGGCGAAGGTCGAACCCCCGTGCACGCAGTTGCCGGTCAAACAGCGAGCGGCCCACCATCCGGTAGGAGACCAGATTGCAAAACACTACCGTTACCATCGCCGCAATGGTCAAGTCGTAATTGCGGGTCAACTCAAACACGATCAATATGGTCGTCAGCGGCGCGCCGATCACCGCGCTCGCCAGCGCCATCATGCCCCCAATGGCGTAAGCCACCAGGCCGGATAACTCCAGCGGCACGATCGTTTGTGCCGTCATGCCGAACAATGAACCAAACAGTATCCCGATCAACAGCGCTGGGCTGAATACCCCGCCCACGAAACCGAAGCCCACGCACAAGGCCGTGACCAGCAGCTTCAGGGTGACGAGTAAGCCCAGCTCTCCAGCCCCGAAAGCGCCGGGAATGGTCGCAAAGCGCAGACTCTCCTGGCCGATGCCCAGTACCTCTGGCATCCACAACGCCACCAGCCCCAGTGCCAAGCCGGCACCGGCGGGCTTGATCGTTTGTGGCAACCGGACCAGGGCGGCCAGTTTGCCGGCCTTCTCAATCAAGCGGATAAATACCCAGGCCAGCAGCGCGCATAAAATTCCCTCAAAAGCGAAGAGCAAAAACTCGTAGCTATGGCTAACGCCGGCAAAATCCACCAGGAACAAAGGTTCACGCTCAAAAACCACATTGGCTAATACATACCCTGTGGCGGCGGCCACCGTGACTGGTGCAAAGGCGCGCAGCGAATAGTGACGCAGTATTACCTCGTGGGCGAATACCAGCCCGGCAATGGGTGCATTAAATGCTGTGGCAATCGCGGCGGACACGCCGCAGGCAATGGCAATGGCCTTCAGATCCTTGACGCCCAATTTCAGCTTGGCAGCCAGCGCCCCAAACAGCGTGCCCAGATACACCATGGGCCCGTACTGGCCCACACTGGCGCCACTGCCCAGCGAGACAATCGCCGCCAGGGTGGAAACGATACCATTGCGCAAGCTCGGCAACGGTTGATCGGTCTGCACCGCGAGAATGGCGTCCGGCGGCGCTAGCGCCCGCCGCACACTCGAGCCATAGCGCATCAAAAGTCCCACGACTAGACCGCCCAGTGTGGGCACCAGTACCGTCGCGGCCATCACCAACTCCGGTCGCTCGCCCCACTGAATCCGGGCGTAGGGAGACACCAGCAGCCGGTGATTCAACCATGCTACCGCCTCCACGAAGCCGATGGCGCAAAGAGAAGCAACCGCACCGACGGTCACCGCAACCAGGGAAATGGCGCTAATGCGGTAGCTAATGCTTAGCCAGTGTCGGGCGGTAGAGTGCATAGGTTTGATTATGAGGCTTGTTGAGCGCCGAGCGAAAGTGGCTGAGAAAATAGCGCTTCGAGAATCGATCTCATGATAGATCAGCGTTGGCGTTTATGTTTTCTTTCTCATTTCACTTTTCGCCGCCTGTGAATGCCAATCTGATATTTCTGCTTCCCCAATCAGGCAGTGGCTCTAATCCTCGGCCACGCTTTGCTTGGGGCTGGTGTAGACGCTCAATGCTGTCACCGTGGCGAGGATCAGCACCATCCCGATGACCTGGATGCTCACCAGGCTTTCGCCGAGGACTACGACGCCGAAGAGCGAGGCGGTGACGGGTTCGACCATGGCGACGATGGAGGCGACGGCGGGGGCGGTGTGTTTCAGGCCGGCGATGTAGAAGATGAACGAGAGCCCGGCGCCGAGTATCCCCAGCGTGACGAACAGCGGCCAGTCCGGCGTGTGCAACACATCCAGGGTCTGGCTGGTGTCGCCGAGGCCGACCAGGAGCACGGCGAGAACCGCGAAGGCGATCACCAGAATGGCCTGTGGGCTGCCGTGCGGCGCCGCGTATTTGAATCCGAAGATGAACACTGCGTAGGAGACCCCGGCCAGCAGCCCGGCGCCCACGCCGAGTAGCGTGACGCCTCCTGAGCTCACATCGTATATGCGTGTCAGCAACACGATGCCGAGCATCACTACCACGATGGCGGCCCATTTTATCGGCGTGGCCTTTTCGAGCTTGAGCACGAACGAGAGCAGGTAGACGAAGATCGGCGCCGAGTACATCAGAGTCGCCGCCACCGCGACGCTGCCCTGCGAGATGCTGAGGAAGTAGAACGCGAAGTTGCCCGCGACGCCCAGGCCGGCCACTGCTGACCAGCCCCACAGGCGGCGATTGCGCAACCCGCTGTGACGCGGGCGGATCGCCAACCAGCCGAGCACAAACAGCAGACCGATGGCGCCCCGGTAGAACGAGACGACGAACGCATCCCAGTCGTCCGCCATGAGCAGGCCGCCGATGCCGCCCGATAAACCCCAGCAAAGTGAGGCGAGCACCACGAGT
>NZ_JARANX010000033.1:0-12188 GCF_029889785.1 Chromohalobacter sp. 48-RD10
CATTATAAGTTACTGTTTTTGATATATTTTATTTTTAGATCAATATTCAGATTCAGAATTTGGAGTGAATGGCTAGGCGCAATTGACCCAAAGAACAGACACTGGATTCGCTTCTGCAAGGAATGTCATGACTGCATCAAGGCTAAAGGCGGTAGAGATACTTCGACGATCCGAGCAAGGCCTTTGCCGCCCATTTTTCATCAGAGATGAAAAAAACGATGTCTACGTCGTCAAAGGGTTGGATGGCGTGGGAAAAGCAGCCCTCACATCAGAGCTAATCTGTGCCGAGCTCGGCAAACGCCTAGGGCTCCCCGTTCCTTCTTACGGCTTGATGCAGATACCTCAGCCACTGATCGATTTCAGCGCTGTCGATGGCGCGAAAGATCTGGAAGGAGGCCCCGCCTTCGCCAGCCGGCTAATCGAGAACGCAACGACTCTCATTTACCCCCAGATAAGCCACGTGGCGAACACCCTCCAGCAACGTGTGCTAGTGTTTGACAAGTGGGTCAAGAATGGTGATCGGCGTCTTACGGAGCTAGGCGGAAATGTCAACCTCCTCTGGTCTTCCGACGAGGGCCTGAGCTTGATAGATCACAACGTGTCTTTTTCCATGGACACGCAAGACGATGAGATACTAGAAAATCATGTGTTTAGCGATCAGGGACGCTGTTTCGACGACATGATGACCCGCGCGGAGCATATTGCCGCGCTTGACACGGCCTTGGCAGGCTGGGATAGCATCATCAGCCTTTTACCGGAGGCGTGGATCTATCGGGACCCGTGGGATGACGACTCCGAGATAAGCCCGACCCTCGATGAGCGGCTTGAGCTGCTGCAACGATTCAACCATGACGATTTCTGGAGACTAACATGAGCACCTTCTGCAATTACGCGGTGCTTCGATTCCAGCCCTACCCCGAGACAGGTGAGTTCGCGAACCTGGGGATCGTCATGCTCTGCTCCAACGGTCAGTTCCTTCAGCGCGTCGAAACGCGGACGCGCAAGCGTGTCACCGACTTTTTCGATAAACTCGATCCCAGCATTTTCCGGCGAGCGCGCCATGAATTCGCCGATGAAGTGAAGCGCGTTGCGGAGCTTGCGAACGCCAACGCTGGCGACTTTGCTCTGCAGATGGGCCTGTTCAAGCACTTGATAGCGCCGAGCGAAACTATGTTTCGCTTCGGGCCGCCAGGCACCATTGCCTCAAGCGATCCTGCCAAGACGCTGGACGAGCTATTCAATCGTTATGTGCACCACGACTTCGATCAGCGAGAGGAAGTGGAGACGACGATTAAACGCCGCCTCAACATCCTGCTCAAGGAGCAGTTTGTCGATCGCATCTATCGAGAAGAGCGACTGGGCGACGAGCTTTACCACGTCACCTTTCCGTTCGTGTGGCGACACCATGAACACGCACCGCGCCAAGCCATCCGGCCACTGTCCTTCGACCTGGATGATCCCAAGAGCATTCTGGACAAGGGTGATCGCTGGATCATGCAGATGAATCGCTTAACAAAACACGGCGGCATGCCGGAAGATACCGTATTCGTCTGTCAGGCGCCCCAGAGCCAGGAGGCAAAGCGAATCCAGAGCTATCGAGAAATAACCGCAGAGCTGGCCAACACTCAGCATATCCGCGTAATTCCTCAAGAAACACCGGTATCGCAGATGCGGGAAATGCTGGCCGAGACCGTGCGTCACTGAAATACGTATCTGGCTAAACAACATTAGCGTCAGCGCTGGCTGGCCGAATACGGCGAGCCAGCGCTTTGGCGTCGAAGCTGCAGAGCGCGCTGCCGGTCACGCTGATTCAGAAACCGCCAAAGCCTCCTTCGCCTCCGAGAAGTATTTCTTGTCTCCCCATATGCCGGTGCTACCCACGATATAGACGCGCTTCTTGGCACGTGTGACTGCCACGTTGAGCAAGTTGGATTTGCTGGAGGCCCACTCGGCAGCGCCCGGCGCATCCGCCGATAGCCCCAGCACAAGAATGACATTGTCTTCTTCCTTGCCTTGGAAGGTATGCACCGTCCCACCCGTTTACGCAGCCAATCACGTAGCTTGGCGCATCCACCGAAGACATCCGCCGGCAACTCCCGTTCGAGGTGTCGTCTGACGCCAGTTGCGACTGCCTTGAACGGCGAAGTTCGCTGAGTCTGGTAGCTCAGAGCCTGTCATCACCCCTCCGTTCCCTACTGCAGTCTCTGCTGTTTGTTATTTACTCATGATTACTTATGCTTTCAGCATATCTGAATCGTTAAGCCGCTAATATGCCGAATCGCTCTACAAGCATCCAACTTGACGTTTTGGGCACTCGCCGTCCGCGACCAACAAACAGCAAGCAGCACACCTCAGCCGCCATTCATAGAGTCTAAATCACTACCGATCCAAGCCAGTCCCATGCCCATGCCTCCTGTCGTCGCTCAGGCGTTATCGTGGCGCAACGCCGTGGCCAAATTCGACCTCCGACGACGAAGCGCCATGAAGGGTTGCCACTCACTCCTGCAGGCAGTCGCTGGGTTGGGAGACCCTTCCTCCACCGAGTCGAGTGAGGCCGTGTGGAGCGGCGATGCGGAAGAAACGTTCCACAACGTCGGATTGGGTGGGCGCGGTCATCAGCGAGACGATGACGAACACCGGCAGGTTGGTCATCAGCCCCCAAAAACCGGCGTGAATACCCAGCGGGTACTTCCACAGAGTGGTGAAGGCCACGGTCACCATGAAGCCAGCGACGATGCACGCCAGCACGCCCAGCTTGGAGGCACGCGGCCACAAGAACATGCCGATGAAGGCTGGCATCACCTGGGTGGCGAAGCCCAGTCCGACCAGCAGGATTATCACTAGACTGCCCGGCTCGGCGATGGCCAGCGGAGCGATCACCAAGGCCATCAGCGGCAGGATCATCCAGCGCGCCAGTCGCCCGGTACGGGCGTCGGAGAGCTCCAACAGCGGCTGCAGCACGTCCTTGCTCCAGGAGAGCGCCACCGAATGGATAAACGGCTCGCTGGAGGACATGGATGCAGCTAATGTGCCGGCACCGAGCAGCCCGACCAGCACGACCGGCAGGTGCTGCATGGCGTACTCCAGCACCACGGTGTCGGCACGAGCCAGGTCAGGCAGCGCGAAGATGCCGATGAAGCCCACCACCACCATCGGCAGAATCACCACGTAGTAGGTCGGTAGCCAGGTGGCGCTGCGCCGAATGGTGCGCGCCGAGGAGGCGCTCATCCACTGGGTCCACACCGGCGGCATGAAGGAGAACATCGAAACGATGACGAGACGAGACAGTTGACCGAGAAGCTTACTGCGCAACGGGTGGTGACGGCCAACGCGGCTCGAGCGCCAGTCGCGTCTCCAGAATCTTGGCCAGCTTGAGCACGCGGTGATCGGCAAAGCGCGGGCCGATCAACTGCACGCCGAGCGGCATGCCATCACGGGAGAACCCGCCGTTGAGCGATAGCGCCGGCTGCTCGCCCATGTTCCACGGCACCGTGTAGGCGATGTGTTCGAAGGGTCGCTGCGGGTCATCGGTGGGCGAAACCCAGTCGGCGGAAAAAGCGACATTGGGCGTGGTGGGCGATATCACGGCGTCGACATCGTCGAACACGGCTTCCGTCGCGCGCCGCATGGCCAGGGTCTGCTCGAATCCGCCTCGACGCCGCCGATCCGACCGCCATCGTCGGCCCAGGCGAGGATCGCCGGCAGCACGCGCTCGCGCTGTTCGGGCGTCAGCGCCTCCAGGGCGCTCCACTGGCGAGTGCGCCAGAAGCGGTCCAGGCCGTCAAGCATTTCACGGGTCAGCACCGGCGCCAGCGGCACCAGGGTGGCGCCGGCCGCCTCGAGCCGTGCGGCGGCGGCCTCCACGGCAGCGGCGATCTCGTCGTCTAGCGGCAGACCGCAGCCGGCGTCCAGCATCACACCGATGCGCAGCCCCGAGACGTCACTCGCGAGATCCGTCCAGTCGATCGAATCCGGCGGCAGGCGCGTGGCGTCGCGGCGGTCGGTGCGTGCCAGGGTAGTCATCATCAGGGCGGCGTCGTCGACGCTGCGGGTCATGGGGCCGGCACAACGCCCCACATAGTAGGGGTCGATGGGAATGCGTCCCTGTGTCGGCTTGAACCCCACCACGCCGCACCAGGCGGCGGGCAGGCGCACCGAGCCGCCGATGTCGGTGCCCACATGCAACGGACCATAGCCGGCCACCACCGCAGCCCCTGCCCCGGCGCTCGAGCCGCCGGGATTGCAGTCGAGTCGCCAGGGGTTGCGGGTTGTACCATGGAAGGAGGAGCGCCCCGAGGAGAGCATGCCGAAATCCGGACAGGTCGTCTTGGCCAGCAACAATGCCTCGTCTTCGGCCAGTCGGGACCCTGGCGGCGCATCCTCGGTGGCCGGTGTCTGCGGGCCAAGGCCCGTGCCATTCGGCACCGGCATGCCACGCGTCGCGATCAGCTCCTTGAGGGTGACCGGCACACCATCCAACGTGCCGCGAGGCTCACCGCGCGTCCAGCGTTCGCTCGAGGCCCGTGCTGCGTCCAGAAAGGTCTCTGCACGGTAGCCGTAAAGAGCATTGAGACGGCCTGGCCGGGATATCGAACTGCAGTTGCGGGTGACGCTGGCTGAGTTCCCCGAACGCCGGTACGAGCAACCCGGAGACCATGCCTTCGGCCCCCCGCAGGCTGACCTTACCGGTACGCAGGCCCTTGAGGTCGCTGATGTGCTCCTGCACCCGCTCGAGATCGCGCAGGGGGCGGCGCGCCTGCACCGCCAACAATTCCCCTGCGGCGGTGAGCCGGATGCCGCCTGGTCCACGCTCGATCAAGGGTGCCCCGAGCTGGTGCTCCAGCAAGTCAATCTGACGGCTGATGGCCGTCGGGGCGATATGCAGCCGGGCCGCCGCCTCGCGCAGCGAGTGGCTGCGGGCCACGGTGTCGAAATAGTTTAGGGCGCGCCAGTGCATGACTCAGGCCAGAGCGGGAAGACTGTATTGCATGATGGTGGCTACCTTGTCGACACGGTATTCACGCTTTGCGATGAACGTGAATTTTGCCATTGGTGGCTACCTCACAACACTATACATAACGTGCTCTGGTGTCTGGTATCCAAATACTCTGTCGGCGCCATTCCTCTCGACTTGTCCGACCTCCGATCAGCGACACATCGCAGCGGCCAACCACCATCCATACAGTCGAAATCGCTACCGACCTTCGACGATTGGCGTAGAAGCATCCTCATTTTGGCCGTAATCGGCTACCCTTGCGTCCTCGGCTTTGCTGCCGTGACGCAATATCTTTCGGTTTCCAAGGATGGTCCTCTTGTCGACTTCCGCGATACCCCGCCGGGGCGTGCTGACGCTCGTCGCGCTGCTGCTGGTAGCGCTCAATCTACGCCCGGCGCTGACCAGCGTCGCGCCGGTCCTCGGCAGCATCGGTGAGGCGCTTGCGCTGTCACCCAGTCTGCAGGGCATTCTGACCACGCTGCCGGTGCTGTTTCTGGGGCTCGCTGCGCCGCTGGCACCACGCATGGTTCGACGCATCGGCCCGGAGCGCAGCGTGTTTGCCGCGCTTCTGGTATTGGCGGTGGCGTTGCTCGTGCGGCCCTATATCGGCACGGCGGGGCTGTTCCTGGGAACGGCGGTCGCCGGTGGCTGTATCGGAGTCATCGGGGTGTTGCTGCCGGGCATCGTCAAACGGGATTTCCCCCGTCGTGTCAGCATCATGACCGGTCTCTACACCGTGGCGCTCAATCTCGGCGCCTCCGCTGCCGCGGGTACCACCGAGCCGCTACGTCAATTATTGGACGACGCCTGGCAAGGCGCTGCACAAGGTCCTTGGCAAGGCTCGCTGGCGTTCTGGTTGCTGCCAGCGGTGATCGCCGCGCTGTTCTGGCTACCGCAGCTCAAGGGCACCAAACCCACTCGCGTTCCCGCACGTCGCGGCGCGCGGTTACGTCACGATCCACTGGCGTGGCAGGTCTCGCTGTTCATGGGGCTGCAATCGTCGCTGGCCTATATCGTGTTCGGCTGGTTACCGACGATCCTCCAGGACCGCGGGCTAACGGCGGTTACCGCAGGGCTGGCGCTATCGGTGTCGATCCTGCTGCAGGTGACTACCGCGATCCTGGCGCCGTGGATCAGCAGCCGTATGCGCGATCAACGCACGGTGCTGATCGGCGTGATGACACTCACTCTGACCGGGCTGCTGAGCTGCCTCTACGCTCCGATCGAAAGCATCTGGCTGTGGATCGTGGTGCTGGGTCTAGGCCAGGGCGGTACTTTCAGTATGGCGTTGACCCTGCTGGCTCTGCGTGCACCCGATGCGACGACCGCAGCGAGTCTCTCGGCGATGGCCCAAGGTATTGGCTATACCCTTGCGGCGCTGGGGCCGCTGCTGATCGGCGTGCTGCACGATTGGAGCGGTGGCTGGAACGTAGTCGGGTTTCTGGTGAGCGCGATTGGGCTTACTGCGCTGGTCATGGCGCTGGGTGCCGGGCGTGACCGTCAGGTGGCGTCGACACAGGGCACGCAGTGATGGGGCGGCGCTCCGTTTCGACGAGACGATCTTCGGGCTGCTTTATGATCCGTTGGAGGATGACTGGATCGTCACTCGACACGACGAAGGCGGTGGCCGTCTCCCGAGCGGATTCAAAACCCTTCGCCTGGCAGCGGTGCCCAGCGATGTATCGACAGATACGCGATCAGCGCGCCAGCGGCACACACGATCATTACCTGGGCCATGGCCAAGGCGTCGCCTCCGAGCATACCCAGCACCCAGGTCGCCAAGGCCGCACAGGCAAACTGGCAGACTCCGAACAGCGCCGACGCCGCACCGGCGGCCTTCGGCGCCAGATCCAGCAGACCGGCGATGGTGTTGGCGCCCGCCACGCCAATGGTAGAGAGCAAGAAAAACAACGGGATCGCCATGCCCCAGAAACCGGCAAATCCGGTAAGCGAGGTGGCCAGCAAAAGCAATGCCCAGACAAGTGTGTTGGCGACGGCAATGCCCAGCAGTGCACGATGTCCGAAACGCTCCACGATGCGGCCATTGGTGAACGTACCGATCACCATAGATGCCGCGTTGATACTGAAATAGAAGCCCACTGCCGACTGGCCGATACTATATTCGTTGGTGTAGATAAACGCGCCGGCGGCCACGTAGGAAAACAGCACACCGAACATCAGTGCACCGCAGATCAGATGCAGTATCACCGGCAAGCGTCTGAGCAGCGACAAATAATCAAGATACTGCGCTGCCAGGCTGCGAGTGCGATTCTGCAGATGACGCGGATGCGATTCGGGGAGCAGCACGGCAAGCGCGGCCAGGGCGACCATCGCATAGAAGCTCAACATCCAGAAGATAAGCGGCCACTCGGCGACCGATAGCATCAAGCTTCCGATCATCGGCGCGATCAGCGGCGCCACGCCCATGACCATTACCACGAACGACATCATACTGGCTGCCTGCGAGCCATGGTATCGATCGCGCACAATGGCACGTGCCATGGCCGGGCCGACGGAGGCCCCCAAGCCTTGTAACAGGCGCGCGCCCACCAGCATGGCAATGGATGTTGACGTCGCGCAGGCGATACTCGCCAGCAGGTAGAGAACGAGGCCAAAATACAGAATGGGTTGTCGCCCATACCGGTCAGAGAGTGGCCCGTAAAGCAATGGGCCGACACCCAAACCCACGAAAAAAAGGCTGAGAGTGTATTGCACGTCAACCGGGTTGGCTTGAAACTGCTGCGCCAACCCGGGTAGAGCCGGCAGATAAGTATCGATCGACAGCGGTGCTATGGCCGTCATTAGGCCAAGGATGCATATGCTGAGAGTATATCCGCGTCGGCTCTGATGGGGTGAATTCATCGAAAGTCTCCTTGCCTGCGCAAGACGATCAAATACGAACACCGACGCACGAGGCACCGGTGGATTCAGGCCCACAATGCTCGTTAAAGCGCTTGCCACGCCCGTAGACTGGCCGGCGCGCTTGCGACGAAAACCCAAAGAGGCCCAAGGATGGGCGTCTAACCCGTGACCGCATCACTCTCATCAGGAGAAGCCTGCCAATAACCATACGCTTCTGACACTTGCTGTATTCTTGTGATGTCGTCAGGTGAGGGGGGTTGGCAGGCATCGCCGGGCATCACTGGTCGACCAGCGTCGCGGAAAAATCGGCCAAGGCGGTTGTTCGTGACGAGAACCAGATCCGCTTGCTGGCTTGTCGTATTACGTAGTGCATGCCTGACGCCGTCGGCTAAAAGCACACTTTGGCCAGTGTCGAGATTTTGCCAACGTGGTTTGGCGTCGAAGACGAATACTTCGATCTGTCCGCTCAGCACGTATAAGCATTCGGGATCAATGTGACTATGCAGAGGAACGCTGCGACCGGCTGCCATGGCGGTACGATATAGAGCCGTATCGGCGTCCTCACGCCCCATGCGAGCGATCAGTTCAAATCGCGCGCCCGCCATGTCAATCAACTCGGGCGTTGCATTTACGTCGTTTTTCATCGTCATATCGTCCTGTTTTCCGATCGGCCTTCTTTTTCTACCCGACATAGCTATGGCCGTCGCGGCCGAGCGTGGCAAATGGGTAGTCCGTATAGCCTGCATGCGTACCGCCGTAGAAGGTATCCTTGTTCGGCTCGTTGAGCTCGATGTCGTGATGCCAGCGGCTCGGCAAGTCCGGGGTGGAGAGGAAAAGGCGACCGATAGCGACGGCGTGGCACCACCCTTCGGCGATCGATTTCTCGGCGGTCGCCAGCGAGTAGTTACCATTAGCGACGTAGAAACCATACCAGTGCTTGCGAATGGCGTTTATGGTGGCAGTCTTTTCCGGATTACCCGCGATGCCACTGAAGCTCTCGGCCATGTGGAGGTAGGCAAGGCCACGCTTATCGAGCTCGCTGACCAGATGGCCGTAGAGCGCTTCCGGGTCCGGCTCGTCGACATCATTGACCTCGCCGAGCGGCGACAGGCGTATACCGACCTTATGGGCGCCAATTTCTTGAATCACGCGATCGACGACTTCCAGTACAAAACGACACCGGTGTTCTATCCCACCACCATACGCGTCGTCGCGCGTGTTGGAGCCCGGCGCCAGGAACTGGTTCAGCAGATAACCATTGGCCGAATGGATTTCCACACCGTCGAACCCTGCCCGCATGGCGCAGCGCGTGGCGTGCGCGTAGTTCGCCATGATCTGATGGAGCTCATCGACGTTGAGTGCTCTGGGCCGTGAAACGTCTTGAAAACCATCATGCGTAAATGTCTTGGCCTCGGCGCGAATAGCGCTCGGCGCCACCGGCGGCTCGCCTTCCGGCTCGACCGAAGAGTTGCGGATGCGCCCGACATGCCCGAGCTGACAATAGATGCGCCCACCATTGGCGTGAACGGCGGCTGTGATCGGCTTCCAGCCCTCGACATGGCTCTCGGTATAGATACCGGGCGTCTTGATATAGCCTTTACCGAGCGGTGACACATCAACGGCTTCAGAGATCATGAGGCCAGCCGAGGCGCGCTGGGCGTAATAGATTGCCGCATCCGCCCAGGGCGTACCGTCATCATGTGCACGGTTGCGTGCCATCGGGGCGAGGAATACGCGGTTCGGAACAGTGAGATCACCCACACCGTGCGGGACAAAGAGATTGTCGTGCGCCATCACTAGATGCTCCTCAAGCTGAATAAGGGGTAATGTGATCCGGTCTCGATATCGCTCAGTGAAACGCCATCCCACCGTCCACGGTCACGATCTGGCCGGTGATGAAGCTCGCATCCTCGCTGGCCAGGAACGTGCAAATACCAGCGAGATCCTCGGCGCGTTCTTCACGTGGTAAACAACGAGCGTTGGCGATCTGCGAAAGCATCTCTTGCGAATAGCCGCCGTTCTTCTCGATACCCTCGGTCACTGTCATGCCAGGTGCGACACCATTGACGGTAATACCGTCGGAACCGAGTTCCCGGGCCAACGAGCGAGTCATTACGGCGATCGCGCCCTTGCTCGAGAAGTAATGCAAGTTGAATGGCACCGCCTGGAATATCACAGCAGAAGTGAGGTTGATTATTCGCCCCCATCCGCGCTCACGCATGCCTGGCGTCACGGCCTGGCTACATAGAAACGGGGCCAGGGTATTGACTGTCATGACCTTCTCCCACTCCTCGGCGCTTATCTCCTCGAACGGTTTGGGCGTGACCGACGACGCCATGGCGGCATTGTTGACCAGGATATCCACCCTGCCATGACGAGATTCGGTATCAGCGACACAGCGCTTCACGCTGTCGGCATCGGTAACATCGCAATGAATTCGTTCGATATCGGACGCGGTCCTATCGTGCCAAGCGATATCAAAACCAACGACGCTGGCCCCTGCCTGGTTGAATTCGGCGGCTATAGCGGCCCCTATCCCAGTTGCTGCACCAGTGACGAGTACGATTTTTCCATTTAGATCCATGGCACTTCTCCTTTCGATTACCCTGAAGAGCGGCGACACCGCATGGTCCCTCGAGCGCTCTCCACGTTGCCAAGAGTAGGTAGTAAGCGTTATGACCAGCAGAAATCACTGGACTATTTTTGTTAGTTTATCTAACATTTAGACAAACTAAGAATATGGATAGAGAGATGTCAAAGAAACGCTTCGATCGATACCTCATACGGGCACAACGCTTCGGCGCACGCACCGTGCTCTTTCAGGACGCCGCCGCTCGGAGGCTGGGGCTGACCGCGACAGAGCTAGAGTGCATACGGCTGGTGCAACACGAGGCCCCTTTGACGGCCACTTATCTCGCCGACCAAACCGGACTCACTCGCGCCTCGTTGAGCGTGATCGTCGACAAACTGGTCAATCGGGGATTTCTCGATCGTGAGCAGGATCAAAGCGATCGCCGTCGCTGGAATCTGCGCGCGAACCCGGCAATGATCGCCGAGATCGATACGCTCTACGAGGCACATGCCGAACGGGTCGAGGCTTTACTCTCGGGCTACAGTGACAGAGAGTTCGAAGTCGCCTTGCGCTTCATGGACGAGTTGGCCGAGGAGTTGAAGATCACGGCCGTAGAATTGGGGCAGGATGATGCGCCCGAGAACATGTCGTGACTCAAGCGAAACGACGCAAAGCCCGTCGCTACGTGAATTACATGGGGCCATCTATGAGTTGGTCAATACTGAACCTCTACGCCAAAGCGACGCTGACCAGAATCAGCCGCCGCACGCTCTCGGATATCGAGACCGACAAAGGCAGCCAGTCGCTCACGCTCCTGAATAGTGCCTTCAGACCGTTCGGGCTGAGTGTGGGATTACTGCCCAAGAGCCCTGCGCTGAGGCAAAGGCTCTTGAACCGCGATGGATACAGGTCCATGAATGGCCACCGCTTTTGTCACTCCACCCCGTAAGCATCCATCCAATCGCCCACCGCAACCTCGGCGCACAGCGGCTGTTGATCGAGCCACTCGGCCAGCGCAAGGCGGTCATTGTCCGTAGCGCTGGCGTTTTTATGCGGCAACACGAAGACGTCCAGTCGATCCGCGTCGACCCCACCTCCCATGATCAAGCCGCGCGATTCGAGTTCTGCTTCCAAGGCGTCGAGCACCCGCGTCGCATCCTCTGTTCCGACCTCCTGCAAACGGCAGGACAACACAAACCCGAGCACCGCAAATTCACCCTTTTCCCGTACTCCGCCCCCATCTTCCATCCCCGACATAGCGCTTTCTCCACGACGTCCATTCTGGCGGTTTCAATGGCCCAGCCTCGTGCAGTATCTCAAGCACGGTTACCTTGCTATGCGGCTGGGTGACACAGCCCCTGAATAATTATCGGTAAAATAAGAAAAAACTTAAGTGTTACCGAAAAATTAATCTGATCGAGAAAGCCGTAATTCGAGGAGTGTGGCGACCGCAAGCAACGTACACATGCCACTTGCGGCCTGCCTTATGACGAGGCAGCGGGCTGCTGCAACGCCTCGCGCTTTTCCAGCCAGCGGCCGGTGGCGAAGATCGCGATGCCTAACAAGGCGAGCGAGGCGCCCACCAGGCCGGTGGATGACCACGCCAGACCCGCCTTGATGGTCACGCCGGCCAACCAGGCGCCGAGTGCGTTGGCCATGTTGAAAGCGGCGTGATTGAGCGAGGCGGCCATGGTCTGGGCGTCTTCAGCGACGTCCATCAACCGCGTCTGCATGGCGGGGGCGACGGCCATGCTGGTC
>NZ_JARANX010000034.1:0-10430 GCF_029889785.1 Chromohalobacter sp. 48-RD10
GGCGGCTGAATGCGAAGCGGTGGGTCGGTGGGCGGGGCAAGCTCCGCGAAATGCAGAGTGCGTTTGCGGACTGGCAAAGCTCTTTCGGTGTCGAGCGTGGCAAGCCGCGCCCTGGACGTAAGCACACCAGAGTGAGTGACTGGTACGACGGCCATGCACGGCTCGATGAGCGCGAAGCATCGCTCAAAGAGCGTGAGTCGCGTACCCAAATCGAGTGCGAGGCTGCGGCTGCAGATCGCCGTTCTGCCGATAAGACGCTCGCCGAGACGAAAACCGAGCGAGCTGAGCTCGAAAAGCGGATCAGTGCTGCAACAAAGCAAGCGACGTCTTGGAATGCTGATCTCCAGGCCCGCGAAGCGCACCTGGAGCAGCGCGAGGTAGAGGCAGAACGGGTCGCTGAGCAGCAGAAAGCTGCCCAGCGACAATGTCAGGAGCAACGCAAGGCACTGGACGAGAGGGAACGGCAGCTGGCCACCCAGTCACAGAACCTGAAGCAACGAGAGGAAGCGCTTCAGGAGCATCAGTCCACCATCGAGCAGCGTGAGGCCGCCGTGGCTATCCAGGAACAACGACTCAAAATCCTGGAGCGGGAACTGGCCGAGCGCAGAGACTGCCTCAGCGCCAAGGAAGGTGCCCTGGAGCAACGCCAGACGGAGATCGACGCGGCCGGAGAGCAACTCCGCGAACGGCTCGGCGCCATGCGAGCGTGGGCAGATCAGAACCGTCCCGAGGACGCTGAACTGCTTGAAGGCAAGCCCAAGCCATTACCTGGCGCACTGCGCCAAATGGTCGGCGATGAGGCCGCAGACTGGCATGACCAAGGCCTCGATAACCTGCCACAACCGCCACCAAGGCGAGGTGGCCCCAATGGGCTGACACCCTGAGCACGCAAACCCCGCTACGGCGGGGTTTGCGTTCCCAGGCTACCGAAAACCGCCCCGCTGGCGACGCCCTGATGGAGCAGGTCGAGGAGCTGAGCGCCCAGGCGGCGCCCGTCAGTTCAATTTGCCAGCCCAAGCTCGCGCTCCACGTCGTCCAGGGAATGCGTGGTTTCCTCGCCACGGCGCAGACGCTCCAGGGTCTGTTCGGCCAGGTAGATGTCCTCCAGGTCCTCGAGGTGCTCGAGGATGGCCTCACGGGCGTAATAGGTCTTGGTGCGGCCGGTGGCCTTGGCCAGCACCTCTAGACGTTTCTCGATGTCGCTGGGCAGCTGTATTGCCAACATGGTGGCCTCTCCTAGAGGTTGATATACACGTATATCCTACCCCTAGGAGAGGCCCCGACCAGCCTCGAATTCACAATGCGACCCAAAGCCTCCACCCGGCTAAGCGGACTGGGGGCATGCACTCGCGAAAAGCGCGCTGCTGGACACTCAGGCCGCTCGGGTCCTGGTAAACGCGACCCCACAGCCCCCACTCGGCCAGTCGGAGTGAGGGCATGCACTCGCGAAAAGCTCCTGGAATGCCATGTCGAGACCTAGCACAACCACCGCTGTGAAGCATGGTATAAAATAAACGAACGTGTTTCTGTTGCTTCCTGGAGGTTGCGATGACGACTCAAGGCGACACACCGCGTGCTCGGTTACGGAGCAGTGTCATCAAGGACGAGGCCCCGCTGGAGCCAGCTGCAGAAGCCGAGGATTGGGCGATATATGGCGCTGACGAGCCAGGAGGGGATATCGCAATCGCAGTCTGGCGGGCGGCAATCGACCTGTTCGATGGTGATCGAACAGCGGCAGACCACTGGTTACATCATGAGGCAATGGGACTTGGGTGGAAACGGCCTATCCAGGTCATGCAAGAAGATCCTCAGCAGGTGCTAGATCTGATAGCCCGGATAGAGCATGGGGTGTATACCTAATCCGAGCCTGACTACTAAGAAATCCTTAGCAGTTTCCACCTCCTCCAATCCACTGTCCTAACGAACATTTCCGTTTCTTCCTGGAGGGATGTTTCGCATGAGTATCGGTTACGCCCCGCCCTAAAGCGCGCGAGTCTGGCCAAGGGGGTGGGGCCTCCCTCGCTCGAGCAACTGCTAGACTTCGCAGTAGGTCGATATTTGCCGATTTCTCTTCCCTTTGTTAGCTCAACATAAAGTCACAGATGGAGGAATACGACACGGTGGATGCCGAGACAGCTGAAATGGAGTGCTTCTATGAACATTTGCCCGATTCACACTGAGGCCGACTACAAGGCTGTGCTGCGCGAGGTATCCGCATACTTCGACAACGAGCCTGAGCCGGGCACCGAGGACGGCGACCGCTTCGAGATCCTGCTGACTCTGGTCGAGGCCTACGAAGCGAAGCAATTTCCCGTGGACCTGTCGGATCCCATCGAGGCCATCAGGTTCCGCATGGACCAGGAAGGGCTTACCGCCAAGGATCTGGAGCCGGCCATCGGCAAGCGCAACCACGTCTATGAGATCCTCAACGGTAAACGCCATCTGACCCTGGCCATGGTCTGGAAGCTCCACGCAATGTTCGGGATTCCGGCAGAGAGCTTGATCAAGCCTCCTCGGCATACGGAAATTGTCTGACCCTATTCTTTCCACAGGACTCCTTCTACAGCCGCCCTCTATGTCGGAAGGCACCTGTGCTGCCGCCTGTCCGCCTCGCTGCGCTCGTTGGCAGTGCCACCCCTCACCTTAACCGCTGGGTCGCTTTGCTCCCGCTCACGCGGACAATCTCGGCGCGCACCTGAATGTTTCAAACCTTGGCCGGGGGCGTTTAGCAGGACGGTTTTCCGATTATCCCGCAATAGCGGGATGCAGCGAGCAACGCGAGCGGTAACCAGGTCGAAGCCGGCATAGCGCTCGACATGCGATCAGGGTTAAGACGTCACCAGCTCCAAGCCCCCCCCCTTTTTTTTGCTAAACCGGGCCGAAGGCCCAATGTTCTCGCAGTACGTTGGGAGTCGGCCCACGACGCTTGGTGCTTTAGCGGTTAGGTTGCGCCGATAGGCGGGGCTCAGCCGCGTAGCGGCTCGAGAGCCCCGCCTTATCTCGACTTGTCGAGGCATGGTGGGGGTTGATTTTAGGCGGCCGCAGGCCGGGCGGAGAGAGGAGGAACGACGACCGGAGGGTAGGTGAGCGCAGGTGCGCTCTTTTCTGTACTTTTCCCCTTTTCCCCTTTTAGCTCGTTTAACTTACTGATAATAAACTATTTATTAGGCGAAAAGGGGAGTAATTCAGGGTCAAAAGGGGAGGGATTCAGGGTTAAAAGGGGAGGGATTCAGGGTTGTAAGGGGGAGGGATTCAGGGTTAAAAGGGAGAATATAAAAAACTCCCCAAATGGGGCGTTATAGACAAAGTCCTGCTGGAATCCCAAGGATGAACGAGCCTCAGATCTACAAGAGCAATGCCCTGGTTGAAGCATCTTACCGCCTCACCCCCGCTGAACAGCGCATCATGCTGGGCTGTATCACTCAGGTGCGACGGGATCAGCCACTTACCGATGAAGTAATGTATAGCGTCAGCGTGGCCGACTATGCGGCGCTGGTGGGTACTGACTCTCACTCTACCTACAAGGAACTAGCGGACGCCGCCTTGCGATTGAAACGCCGGGAAGTGTGGCTAAGGGAATATCCCAATGGACAAGGAAAGCGACCGAAGACTCTAGTAACGAGCTGGGTGCAGTCCATCGCCTACGTCAAGTCAGAAGGTCGCGTGGAGCTGCGATTTACTAAGGACATGCTGCCATATCTGACACAGCTTACAGAACAGTTCACGCGCTACGCGCTCGAGGATGTGGCTAAGATGACCAGTGCTCATGCTATGCGGCTTTATGAGTTGCTGTGCCAATGGCGGGGCACCGGCGAGCGAGAGGTATCTGTTGAGTGGTTGCGCGAGGCATTCCAGTTGGGCGGCAAGTACCCAGCGGTGAAAGACTTGAAACGGTGGGTAATCGAGCCTGCCACCGCGCAGATCAACGAACACAGCCCACTATGGGTAAAGTGGGACCAGCGCAAGACCGGCCGACGCGTCTCCCACCTGGTGTTCACCTTTGGCGAGAAGCCCTGTAAAGATTCTCAGAAGCCTCGCAAGCGTAAGGGGCGGGGCAATGTCGATAGGAAGGGCGAAAACGCATTAGGATCGATATACGGGATCCCTATGGCTGTTATCAATGCACAGGCTCGCCCGGGAGAGTCTAGCGACGACGCCGCACATCGCATCCTCGAAGAGCGACGGAATACTGCCAGGGCGTGAGTTTTTCTCGCTAGAGTCCATACTGTAGGGCAACCCGACGACAGAACCCGACAGTGCCCGACATGCCCCAGATGACCATAGGACGAATGGCCAGATTGTATGGCCTACACCGCTCCACGCTATACGAGGCAGTCGACAAAGGCCGCGTCACAGCTGCGGTTAACGGCAAGGGACAGAAGGTACTCGACCTGTCCGAGATGATCCGCGTTTACGGGGAGCCACCAGGTCAAAAACATTTCGCCCTACAAAATCCGACACCTAAGTCCGACGACCTACCCGACACCCCCAGTGTCATCGAGAAGTTCGATGCTCTTCTCGAGATCGTGAAGGAACAGCGCGACGAACTTCGGCAGCTACGCGAGGAAGTGGCACATCTGCGTAGGCTCCCTGCCCCTCCTTCTGATCCAATTCAGGAAACGCCCGCTACACAGCCCAAGGACGACGATCCCCACGGCCTGCGCTCGCTGGTCCAATCGCTGCGCGACCACGCCGACAACTCATCCGACCGCTAGAAGCTCAGCCGCTCGAACGGCCGCCCGGTGAGGGCGGTATAGGCCACCGTGTTCTGGATGTTGGCGTGGCCCAGGTACTGCTGCACCGTGCGCAGATCCACACCCTGGTTGATCAGGTGCACGCCGCAGGCATGGCGCAGCGCGTGCGGATGCCACTTCACGCCCAGCACGCGCTCACTAAGGCGATGCAGCAGGCGCCGGAAACCGTCGGCACTGACCGGCGCCCCCCGCTCGTTGACGAACACCAGGCCCGCGGCACGGCCGCTATCACGCTGGTAGCGCTTGAGCGCCCGCACGGTGTCGCCCTGGAGCGGATGCGTGCCGTCCCAGCTGCCTTTGGCGCGAGTGACGCGCAGCTCGTGGGTCACCAGGTCGACCGCCGACCAGCGCAGCCCCACCAACTCCGAGACCCGCAACCCGTGCTCGAAGGCCAGGCGCAGCATCAGCGCATCGCGCCGGCCGTAGCGGTGGTGCCGAATCGCGCCGCGCATCAGCCGGTGCACCTCATCGCGGGTCAGGTGCTGCCGGCCGCGCACCGCGTCATTGGCGGCGCGGCTGCGTACTGTCCGGGTTTCAGTGGCTGGGGCCACTGTCGGGGCGAGGTGTCGGGGCGTGTAGGGCACGGGCGGGAGCGCTCCTGGTCGCGGTGACTGTCTGGGTTTCAGTTGGAAGCCAGACAGTGTACTCCTTCTCCGCTCCGCGCCAACCCAGCATAAACCCAAGCGTTTAGGTTTATGCTAGACTGTCCTCATGCCAACCATTCTCCGTTTCGATGGCCTGAGAGCCGCCATCTACCCAAACGACCATCGACCGGCGCATGTGCACGTCATCGGCAAGGGCGGTGAAGCGGTCTTCATCCTGCACTGCCCGAGCGGTCCCCCCGAGTTGCGTGAGAGTTACCAACTCAACTCGAAGGATCTCAACCGTATCGCGTCGGCACTATCAGAAGAACTGTTGGCGTTATGTGCTAAATGGAGGGAGATTCATGGCCATTACTGATGATGTCATCCAGCAGGCAGAGGGCCGCATGGCCGCTGAACGCGACCATGCTCATGCTGTTGCCGCTCGATACGACCGCCGCACCAACCGAGTGATCGTGCGACTGCACTCAGGGCTCGAGCTCGCGATTCCTCCGCATCTTGTGGAGGATCTCGCCGAAGCCACGCCAGATGCCCTAGCCGAGATTGAGTTGTCCCCTTCCGGGCTTGGTCTGCACTGGCCTCAGCTCGATGCCGACCTGTACGTGCCCGCCCTCTTGGAAGGGCAATTTGGCTCTAAGCAATGGATGGCTCGTCAGCTAGGTGCCGCAGGGGGGCGCAGCTGTAGCCCAGCCAAACGCAATGCAGCCCAGGCCAATGGTGCCAAGGGAGGGCGGCCACGGAAGATACAGGCCTAAGACCAGGCAAAGTGGCCAGGCTACACTTCTGGCCACTACTATCAGCTTTCCAATCAGAAGTCAGACAGTAAAGTTTAACTCACCAGGGTCGCCAGCCTGGCCAGCACATCATCCATGATCTCTGGCGGGACACTCTCCACCCATCTCCCCTGGCGAGCCTCGATATCCAAGGTGCGCACATGGCTGCACAACACGACGCCGGTGGTGGTCGTACCCGCCTCGGCCAGCGACACCGTGAAGCCCCGGGAGCGCGCGAAGCCGCCCCCGTTGGTGATCGGCGCAACCAGGGGCGTGCCCATGGCAAGATTGAACGCATCCGGCGATACGATCAGCACCGGACGCATGCCTTGTTGTTCATGGCCCCGAGTGGGGTTGAGCGAGACGAAATAGATGTCGCCGCGCCGCATTACAGAAGCTCACGGCCGACGGGGTCGGCATCCAGCCACTCGCGCTCGCTGGCAGACATCTCCGCCGTGGTGTCGCACTGGGCCAGCAGCTCCTCGAGGGAGTAGCGGGGTTTGGCCGGCTCCACGACCAGGCGTCCGTGGTCGATCTCGATCTCGACTTGAGAGCCGGCGTGCAGATGCAGTTGATCGAGCAGTGCCCGCGGCACCGCCATCATGACGGAGCCGCCGACGCGGCGAAGATTAGTGGTGCTCACTGGTGGCCTCCTGCGCGAGTCGCGCCATAAAGTTATACATAAATATAACCCAACACCGCGCACACCGCAATCGGCCTCCCGACGCGCCTCCAAGGCCTTTCCGGGGTTAAGCTAGAAGCCTGACAGTACCACTCCAACCAACTTCCCTGCTCAGGAACCGGTTGCCTTTATATCAAACTGGATATAAAATTTGGATGTCCAGGATGAAGGGAAGGGCCTATGTCAGAAGAAGAAAAACCCATCGAGTTTCGCGGCGACTCGTTGGATCAGCTCCGAGGCTTCCCAGCGGAAGCCAAACAAACGGCGGGCTATGAGCTCAGCCGGGTACAGCAAGGCAAGATGCCCGATCACTACCGACCGATGCCAGATGTAGGACGCGGAGTGATTGAGATCAAGATCAGAGAGGCATCAGGTGCTTATCGGGTCTTCTACGTGGCAAGCAGGGGGGATACGGTCTATGTCCTTCACTGTTTCCAGAAGAAGTCGCAGCAGACCGAAAAGCGTGACATCGAGCTAGGAAAGCAGCGCTATCGCGAGCTTTCCTAGCGGCTAGGCCCCAGCCAATAGGGGCATTGAATAGAATTACAAGGTGGGCCTTCCCTGCAAGGTTGGCCCCCACTGAAAAGAGGGGCCTTCTACGGGCTCCCACGTTACCCGCACATCATGTGCGGTAAGCGTGCGATAGGAGAATAGAGCATGGCAAATGAGCGTTTTAGCAGTGTGTGGGATGCCATCGAGGATACTCCCGAGCAGGCAGACAACATGCGGCTGCGCGCCGAGCTTATGGGAAAAATTGCCGATCGCGTGGCCGAATGGGAAGTAACTCAGAAAGTAGCAGCCGAGCGTCTGGGTATTACTCAGCCACGTCTGAACGATCTCTTGAATGGTCGTATCAGCCGCTTCAGCTTGGACGCCTTGGTTAACCTTTCCCGACCGGCACTGGGTGGTCACCTTCACTTTTCTTTTGAAGATAAGCCGAAGGAAGCAGCAATGATTTGATTCTTTCTTAATTCCTGGACTTTAAGCCTCCAAGTACCGGAGGCTTTTTTATTAAAAAATCAGCAATAAAAACATAAAGATATATGAAAAAGAATCAATTACAAATTTACGACTTGGTAGAGATGATTCGGAAAGGGAAGTTTTCGGAGATGGAATACGATGGCTAAGAAATACTGTAGCGACGCGATGGCCGCGATCCATGAAACCATGGAGGCCCTGCACGAAATCGGTGCTGTCGATAAGAAAACGATACGCGACTTTAATGAGAGCTGCCTCACCACGGAGGAGACTATTCCCCCCGAGGCCATCCGAGCACTCCGCGAGCGTGAGCACCTTTCACAGCCAGTGTTCGCTCGCTACCTCAACATCAGCAAGAACCTAGTCTCCGATTGGGAGAGCGGTGCCCTCGACTGACGCGCTATCGCTTGGGCGGTTGGTTCCGGTTCTGGCTCCCTGACGGGTCGCTGGACGTTTCACTCTAGAAGGGCCAGGGCAAAATCTCACCCAGCCGGGGGCTATTATCTGATATGGCTATTTTCCGCTTTTCCAGTTTCGGATGGTTCGGGGGGTGACTCCGAGCCGCTCGGCCACCTCCCGCTGACTAGCCCCGGAATCGAGCAGGGAGAGCGCCTGAGCGCGTTTCTCGCCATAGGCTGCACCTTTGGCCATCCCACCTTTGCGGCCCTGTGCAGACTGCCAAGCGCTGAACGAAGCTGCGCTGAAGTTGCGGTGGGTGTACCTGGCCACGCTCTTGGCCGTGGCACGGACCTCGCTATCGGGGAGCGGCGTCTCGAAGTCGTTGTAGGCCCGCGTCCGAGTAAGCACGGCCTCATGCCAGCGCTCGTAGTCAGGCCACCCCTGACGTATTGCCCGGTAGGCCCAATGGCGCAGCCGCTCGAACAGGTTGCAGTTCCGCCCCAGCCCATAGTCGGGCAGGCGCTTGCGACGGTCGCCGTAGGCGCTCAGATCGAGCCAGCTATCCAGGTCGCCCAGCTCGTACAGCCGGGGCTCCCATTCGGTGACGCGCCAGTGCGAGTGCAGCGGGTTCTTGCAGATCAGCCCGGCATAGCCCTGGTCGGCGTCCAAGATGCTCCGTAGGGAACAATCCACCGCGGCGGCATAGCGCAAGGGACCTGGTTTACCGTCTGGCGCTGTCCTAACAGACACCTCGAGGCCGTAGATCAGGTGCGCGTGGCCATTCTCGGGGTTCTGAGCAGTGATTGTCGGCGGTGGTGCGCCACGATCGTTCCAATCTATCACCGCACCGCTACGGTCCACGTCGTAGACCAGCCAGTAGCGGTGGGTAGGCCCATTGGGCTGAATATACCGCGCCGCGAGGGCCTTCTGAACGTCACGGATGCGGAGCCCTTCGCCGAGGTCATCGGTGTGATACGGCTTACGCGGAAGCCTCTGCTGAAACAGGTCTATGGTGGTGCCCGGCTGCACTTGGCAGGCAAGGTCGGGGTAGGCCATAATTCCCTCACACGTTACGTGGCGCCCTCATCCCGTTCTTCCGCCAAGAGTCCCGGGGTGGGGCGTTGTCTTTTCCGCCTACAGGCGGCTCTTGGTGTTGTCCCCCCACTCTATCAGGCGTCCCGGTGTGCATTGGGAACACCAAGCACCGAAAATCCCTGTGTACTCAAGAGCAGGCAGACAGCTCCGATCGTTGGTTTCGTGCCAAAGTGCAGGAGGCCATAGATAGCGATAAGCCCTCTCTTCCCCACTCCGAAGCTATGGCTCGGCTGGATCGTCTGATGGAAGAGCGCCGGAGACAGCGCATTGGAGAAACGGCCACCGAGGTGCTTCGTGTCCTGCACGCCCGCCAGGAATACCCCTAGCCCACCCAGCGCCACAGCGCCTACTGGCTCTTGTGGACCGGTAAGGTTTGGGGGGTCGAGGGGGCACAGCCCCCCCGCTCACGCGCCTTTCGAGGAACGAGAAAGGCTAGTGAGTCCCCCTTGTGAAGGCTATACGCATGTCATCACAGGCCGCTTCAACGTCCACCCTGCCTACCCTAAGCCCTCCGGCTCTACTCTCCAGTTCACTGAAAAATTTTTCTCCCGCTCACCGCAAAATTCGCCGCCTTGCCCCCTGTATACAGGCACACACGCAACACAGGGCCGGACGACGATGGCATTTGCAATCATGCGTTTCGAGAAACTGAAAACTGGAATTCCCATCAACGGCGCGGTGAGCCACATCACCCGCTCACGCCCGACACCCAACGCCGACCCTGCGAGACGACACCTCAACCGCACGATCGTCGGGCCGGCTGACACCGACTCGAAAGCGATCCGCGAGGCTATCGAGGAGCGGACACCTGCGAAATTTCGGAAGGATGCTGTCAGGATGATGGAATTCATGATCTCGGCATCCCCGGAGTGGTTCCAGGACGCACCTCCAGAGCGTATCGATCAGTATTTCGACTCGGCTGCCGAGTGGCTCCGCAGCAAGTTTGGACATGCGAACGTTGTCAGCGCGATACAGCACAACGACGAAACGACTCCTCACATGCACGCCATGGTGGTGCCTGTAGACCCTGAGACGGGGCGGCTGAATGCGAAGCGGTGGGTCGGTGGGCGGGGCAAGCTCCGCGAAATGCAGAGTGCGTTTGCGGACTGGCAAAGCTCTTTCGGTGTCGAGCGTGGCAAGCCGCGCC
>NZ_JARANX010000035.1:0-9415 GCF_029889785.1 Chromohalobacter sp. 48-RD10
AAGATATCTGACAACTGATGCTGCACTTTCCACGCCTGGCGGAAGTCGGGAACAATCGATAAATGGTGCATAAGAGACGGTGTCAGCATCGGATCATCCATGAGCGAAAGCTGCTAGATGACCACATGAGCTCCTATTGGTAAAGCGCTACGAGGCCCGTCGTAGAGCGGTTTTTCATGCATTTTCCCTGCCCTGGACTTTCCCGGGAGGCTATGGTGCCGCAGCATCGCACCCACGCGGGACTGCCCCGAGCAACGCGGGACTGTCACCGGCGTGGGTTGGCCGGGGACTGTCCCAGTGGCTAAGCCGGGGGCCGTCCCGGGGGCTAATCACATAACCTGTGCTGCTATGCTGGAGAGAAACCGCCCCGGCCCGGGTGGCACACAACCCGCAGGTGATGCCCGATGACCCCGACTACCTTGATCGATGAGAACTTGTATCCAGACCCACCAACCGACCAGAGCCTGGTAACGGGCAGCATGGCGTCCGCCCCCTTACAGCCTGTTTCACCGCCACTCCCCGATCAACACACGACCTACCGGTCACTGCCCCGCTCAACCGCCGGAGGGAAAGTCCCCCGATATATGCGGCGTGTCAAGCGCCTGCCAAGCACGATACCCGAGACCATTACCGACCTGGAGATACGTCAATGCCGCCTGCTGCTGGCGCTGCATGATACCGCGCCTCTTCGTATCTGTGATCAGCCCGCCGGGGCCCTCGAGCTGTGCTGTGACTTTCAGCCCACCGCGGGGCTGCGCTTCGTTTCGGCCCAACTGCGCCTCACCCTGGAGACTCCCCAGGGGGTAAGGATCATCGACCTGGCGCCAAGGCGAGTAGAGAGCGAAGGCGTCGCGATCAGTGTCACGAAAACCGGACGGTTCGCCATCAAGCCTCTCGGCGCAGCCGGCAAGGGTGAGCTTCAGCACACAGCCGATTTTAAGCAGTACACCTGTCTGGTCAGTGGCTCGGGAAACAGCACCCAGGAAGCCCGCTGGGAGTTCAATGAAATGAAGCAGGGCAAGCAGGGGCTGGGCACGCAGCACGCCCTCTTCCTGATCGTTTCCGCCGTTGGCACCCTCAGGGGGCGTATTTACCTGAGTGCCGCGGTGGAGCGTAGTGGCCTGATGGGAGCCCATGACCAGGCGAGAAGATGGTTACGCCTGGGAGCACTGCCGGAAGTACCCTACCTTCCGCTGGAGATTCAGGTGCCGACATGAGCTGGGTTCATCGAAACAATGTTTTGTCCAAGAAGCATACGATAACTTCTTGAACTGAGGTCACAAACAATCGAGATAGGCGCGCACCACCACATCTTCACTAAACCTCTCCTCCATCCGCTCCCGCGCGGCATCGCCCGCATTCTGCAATTCAGAAGCCCCCATCGTCATCACCCTCCGCATCTGGTCTACCAGCGAATCGGCACTGCGCACTTCACACAGCCATCCGGTTACTCCCGGCTCTATGGCATGACGGCAACCAGGCACATCCGTAACAATCGCCGGACGACCCATGGCAGCGGCTTCCAGCACCGTGCGAGGCATGCCCTCGCGGTATGAGGGCAGCACCAACACATGGGCCTGCATAATCAAAGGCCGCACATCGTCAGTGGCACCGAGATATTCCACAATGCCCTCAGCCTGCCACTGGCGCACCTCGTCTTCAGCAATCGCCGTGCGGTTACTCACTCCCATCGGCCCCACCAGCAGGCAGCGTACATCTCGTCCCTCAGCCTTCAACTGGCGGCAAGCCTCAGCGTATTCCCTTACTCCCTTATCACCCAGCAAACGGGCAATCATAATAAAGGTAAAGGGGCTGGTTCCCGGCAAAGGCGACGCCGAAAATCGCTGCAAATCCACGCCGGAGCCGGGCAGCACCGTTACGGGTGTATTTCCAAGTAGCTTATAAGCTTCAAAGACTTCTCTGTCGTCTTCATTCTCAAAAAAGACACGTACAGCTTTTTGATTAATCCTTCCATATATTCGACGAACTAATTTAAAAAGCAGACTATCATGTATAAATGCGGTACCGAGCCCAGAAACATTATTGGCAAAAGGAATCCCAAGAGTCTTGCAAGTAATCCCTATATAAACATTCATTTTTATCGTCGAATTGAACACAATATCTGGGGACAAACGCCTTATAGCCCTAAAAATAAAAAAAAGACTCTTCAACTCCTTCCAGATACCGACGCCTTTCCCATCAAGGGGAATAGAGAAAAACTCGGCGCCAAGTTCATCACCAAGACGGCGCGAATAATCGTCATGTGGAGAAAGGCAAACCACACGGTGGCCTGCATCAACAAAACCTCGAATCGTCTTCCGGCGAAAATTGTAAAGAAACCAGGAGGTGTTCGAAGTGAATACTACTGTAGACATATCCTATTCCATCCTATTGAGATCGGCCCCAACATAGGGAGGTGGTAAGGGTTAGCTTCATTAAGAAACTTTTTTCACAATACGGTTACGTCTTTTTAATCGGACATTTAGCATCCGATTTACTCCGCAGTCTGCGCATACAAACAAGACAAACATCACTACAAACGGGTAACGATATCGAGCAGCAGTACCATAATTAAAAACCACCAACCCATAAACCGATAATGCCAAAGCCATAAACAAAAGCCAGAAGGTAAGCTTCCTCGGAACTTGCTTCCAGGCAACACGTATCACAAAAAAAAGAAAAAACAAAACCACCATGTTCTCGACTGCTTGAACTAACTGCAGCGGGCTACCAGCCTCCCACGGAAATGGCTTTGAAAGAAATAAAAGCCCATCCACCAAACCGGATAACACAAATTCACCCGGACTAGAAATTAATGCAACATCCCCCACATCACCACCGTCTTCTATATACATAGCTACCCGAAACTTATTTACTTTAGGCAGAGCAAAGGGCGACGCCGCGATCAATGTTACGATTAAAACAACTACCACCGCGACGGCCCTGCCAACAGAAATTCCGGCTTTGCGAATTCCAAGCAACACATAGATCAAAAGAGCTGGCCCCAGAATAAAAAAGTTCTGAAACTTAATCTCAAACAATAAATAAAGCGGAAAAAAAGTTAGCCACCACTTCCCTTCCCTGGCCCACTGAACTGCCAACACCATAAAAACAAAAACAAAAGTATCTCTAAGGCCCATTCCAGTATACAGTGACATGCTAGGATAAAGTAGAAAAAACCAGAGCGAAACTGGGGTAAAGACCTGTTTTCGGTACAGCCAGAAAAAAAGTGCTGCGTAAAGGAATGCATTGTAAAAACCAAGACTGATAGGACTAACAGCTACTGGAAATGGCATCAATGCAAATAGTACTGCAGCCTGGTTGACATTACCTCCTAGCCAGGAATCTAGTATTCCCATATCACCCGTACGGATGGCATTAAAAGAACGCCAGTACTTTAACGCATCAGGCATATATTCGAAGGGGAAAAGTACACCATTGAGTACAAACGGTAATAGGCAATGCAATAACAAAACGCTTTGATATAACACCGAAACTTTCAAAGCACGGCCCGCTACCATAACGAAAATTACACATATAAAAAAATTGGGCAGATCGTAAAACCTCATGCCCAGAAACCCGTAATCGAATATCCAATCAAGATCTTTCACGTAAACTTCCAAAGTTAGTCAATTATATTTTCTCATAATTTTAAACTTCACTTCTCCAGCTTAGTACTACAGCCTCAACCTCATCAGCTACAATGCATGTTATCGATATCGGAGTCTGGCCGGGTAGACCAGGCGATTGCTCGACCCGGCTGAAACATGTCAGCCTACTCTTGTAGTAAATTCTTTCTTATAACACAATTTACTTAAACATTTATCAGGTAACTTTAAAGCAGCACATATGAAAAACAAAACGCACTTAAACCTTTTAGCCCTCAAGCAGCTCACTATCATAATCATTAAATACCTAACCTCTGAAAACAACCCCATTGCAGCCCGGTTATTTAAGTAAAAACGTTTGACTGACTCAAAGTCAAAATCTCTCACCTCACCTTTCAACCAGTGTATCGTGTAGTCAGAATTCTTATTGCATGCAGAGGGAACATTACTAACAACCCTGCAAAAAAAATCTAAATCTTGGTGCCTTTTTAAACTTTCATCCCAGCGATTTTGATCCCAGATTTCTTTACTTATTAAAAATGAAGATGTCTGCGCATAACCCCGATTTTTCCCTAGAAGAAAGTCAATTGGCTCTTCGTCTTCATAAATATTTCTAGAGCATTTAATCTCTGACTCAATCCCATTGTAAACACGCGCAGCACCATAAACAAAGTCACAATTGTAAACCTTTATAACTCGCATACAGTTTTCTAGGTGGTCTTCATCCCACTCATCATCAGAGTCTAGAAAAGCTATAAATCGCCCGCTGGCTTCCTCAGCACCAAAATTACGTGCAACATTTGCATTTTCACAACACAATAGACTATAAAATACTATTTTATCGGACTCAAACTCTGCAATCACCGACTTAATTTCCGCCGGATCATCTGAGTTATTCTCAACAATCAAAATCTCCGAAGCTGCATATGTTTGGCTCAACACAGAACGAACTGCTCGCTTCACTTCAGACAACCTATTATGTACTGGTATAACAACGGATATAGAGTTATCCACATTCCCCTCCTGTTTACAAAATCCTGAATCCGTGAAGCCGGCGCCGACACTCTCCCTATCACCGCCAGCGAGCATTTTTTGACCATTCGCCACGTGCAAGTTGGCTTTCGCAAGCCCGTTATTGCCAAAATCCACCGTGCTGATCGGTGCTGACGGCCCGTTTTGTCATGACCTTACCCAGAAATCGTGGACACCGATCTAAGAGATCATTCGGGCCTCGAAGGCCTCAGGGCTGATCATCCCAATCGCACTGTGCCGACGCTGCCGGTTATAGTCCAGTTCGATGTATTCAAACACTTGCCGCCGCATGGCCGCCCGGCTCTCGAAACGTTCGCCATGAATCGCCTCGATCTTCAGGCTATGGAAGAAGCTCTCGGCGCACGCGTTGTTGAAGTGGACCCCATTCCTTGGACCACCTGACAGGCTATCTAAGCTCGGATCGAATCATCATCGGCGTCAGGCCACCTTGTTTAGTGGTTGAGGGAAATACAGCTCATCGGGTGTCGCATCGTCCAGTCCCTGGTGAGGCCGCTCCTGGTTGTACCAGGTGAAGTAGCGGCCCAGCTCCTGTTTCAGCTGAGCCCCGTCCTTGAAGGCTTTCAGGTAGACGCACTCATACTTCACGCTGCGCCAGAGCCGTTCCACGAAGATGTTGTCCTGGTAACAGCCCTTGCCGTCCATGCTGATCCGGACATCATGGGCTTCCAGCACCTCGGTGAACGCATGGCTGGTGAACTGACAGCCTTGATCCGTGTTGAATATCTCCGGCGCTCCATGGCACGCCAGGGCCTCCTCCAGGGCATCGACGCAGAAGTCCGCATCTAGGGTGTTGGAGACTCGCCAGGCCAGCACACGGCGGCTGTGCCAGTCCATGATGGCCACCAGGTACATGAACCCGCGTGCCAGTGGGATGTAGGTTACATCGGTCGCCCACACTTGATTGGGGCGGTCGATGACACGGCCCCGCAGCAGGTAGGGATAGATCCGATGACCCTCGCCCGGCCGGCTGGTGCATGGCTTGGGATAGACGGCCTGTAGGCCCATCTGGCGCATCAGTCGCTGAACGCGCTTGCGGTTTACCGCGTGTCCCAAACGATTGAGATAGGCCGTCATCCGTCGTGATCCATAGACCGGTGTGCGCAGGTGTTCCTCGTCGATCAGGCGCATTAGCTCCAGGTCATAGGCCCGTAGCGCCTTGCGCTGGTAGTACATCGAGGAACGACTGATACCGAGCAGCTGGCACTGACGCCGGAGGCTGATGTCGGGCGCCTGCGGCTCGACCAGTGCCAGGCGCTGGGCCCGGCTCAACGATCGAGCCTGCGTGACAAAAAATCACGTTCCACCGTCAGCTTGCCGATCTCGCGATAGAGCGTGTCGATCTCCTCCTGGGTCTTCTGGGCAGCCTTGCCGGCACTCTTACTCTCGAAGACGCCGGTGGCGTTGTCCAGCAGCTCGCGTTTCCACTGGCTCACCATGGTCGGATGGATCTCGAAGCGGGCCGCGATCTCCGACGTGGTCTGATCGCCCTTGAGGGCGGCGAGGGCTACCTTGGCCTTGAACTCACTGCTGTACTGTCGACGTTTCCTGCTCATGATCAGGCTCTCCTGGTCGGTCTGATCAGAGCTTAGCGCCTGGTCCGAATTCCGGGGTCCACCTCATTCACGCGTCACCTGGTTGTTGTAGCTCCATCTCGCATAAGTCCCGCTTATCGCAAACAGGTTTTAAAATCAATCGATTACCCCCCCCCCTGTCACATGAATACCAATAACTTACATACCAAAAAACATTCTTAGCAAAGGGGAAAAGAAAAATAAATAGAGAGCTTTAGCCAACAAGATCGCGAACTGCTGACTTAAACCTGTACTTGTTTGACAAGGAACCATCACGACAAAGACTTGCAATACCACAAATGCGCTTCAATACACCTTGGGAGCGAATTTCGGCCCTTCGCTTATGCAACCTAGAAACCACCATTGTCTCATCATACAGGGACTGAAGTTTATCCCGATAAAATTCTGGCGAAACTCTCATTGCGCGCTTTACCCCTTCAGCAAAAATATCGTGCTGAGAAGGGTAGTTCATCGATTCATCTTGACGAGAAGAAAACAAGACTCTGAATTGATGCAGAAATCTATGAAACCTAGTCACTTTAGTCGTGCGGTTAGCAATAAACTGAGATTCGTTAGATTCGTGACGACGATAATATTGAAGAGACTTTTCTTCTATCAGCTTAGCATCGAGACCTTCTGCAAAAAACACCAGCCAGTTATCATGCCCTTTGTAACCATTACCAATAGGAAGGCTTAAATCAAGAAGCTCTCTTCTAATCGCACAGCAGCAGCCCATGACAAAACTCTTCATGGAAAAACCAGCGGACTTAATCTGTCCAATCTTGGTAAGACCTACCTCGTTGAGCTCACCGTCGGTTAGCGTTGCATCGTTCATCAGCACTAACGCTTCCGAGTTGTGCTCAGCCACATTGAGCATGTATTCGATTTTCTCTGGAAACCACACATCATCCTGATCACTGAGAAAAACCAAATCACCGGTCGTCTTTGTCAGTGCCGCACTGAAGTTCCCGCAGTATCCGAGACTTTCTTGGTTGCGATGAAACTCGACAGCAAAAGGCGCAGTAGTTGCAAACTCGCGTACAATGGCTTCGGTTTGATCGGAGGAACAGTCATCTGTAATGATCAACTCATCCGGCTGGCGGGTCTGTTCAACGAAACTTTGAAGCTGCTCTTCTATATATCTGGCACCATTATAGGTGGCCATGGCTATGGAGATTTTCATATTAACCAACAGTACTAGAAATCAAATTTTGTACGAGAACTCCGAATAATCTTTTTTGTAAAATTCGACTATCCTCTCATAATGCAGCTTAAACCTCGCCTCGACCTCCGGATCTTTCACAGACTGCTTCTCCCGAGCTCCTAATGAAAAAACTGATGTCAATTTTTTAGCACGAGATTTGATACCCCTAGCCCCCGCAGAATGGCTTAAGAAAATACTCCGAGCACTCTCTATAGCGCTTTCCTCAAGTTTAAAAACTTGAGCCTGAACACTGGCTGGAACAAACTCCACTTGCGGCCGAATGTGATTATCATAGACGTAATTGTTTTTCGAGTACCTCTTAAAAACATCATAAACCCAATCATCTACACTAAGACTGGTAATCCCTTGCGACAGCTGCCAGTAATATTCCGACTTAAGACGTGAAAACGGATTTCTTACTATAGTAAAAACTGAGTCAAAACCTTCAAGATCAAGAAGGCACTCTAGCGGCTTAGCATGTAAGTGCTGGAGGCTGGCCTTATAAAACCTGATCTCTTCCAAAGATCTCCCGCGAACTGAAAAACTCTCACTCCACCCTAAGTCAGCGCCAATTTTCTCTATCGTACTCCCTGCAGATTTTGGAATATGAATAAACAATACATTTTTGTTTTCTTTTGAAAAAATAGGCACAAAAATCTCCAAAGACTAAAACACTGTGGACCGGATTTCTAATTTAACCAAAACAAAACAAGTTAGTACCGCATTCCAAATAACAATACTAATCGCCACTGCTAAAGCTGCACCAACGACGCCAAAGCTGGGGATTAAAGTAATACAGAATAGTATATTACTCAAAACAGCGGCAACCTGCCCTAACAATGTGAATTTTTTCGTTACCACTCACTGAAAGAAGGTGACCGACAGTTCCAAAGAAAACATTGACTAATTGTCCAACAACTATAATTACCAAGGGGAGGTATGAAATTGACACGTAATCTTTTCCAAAGACAAGGCGGATGCAGGCTCTGAGTGCAACACCGTCAATGTATCGATGACGGAGCTTCATGGTACTTCGCCATCTGCTCGCTCATCACCTCAATAGGGCACTTGAAGTCGAAGCGCTTTCGCGGGCGCATGTTCAGCTCCAGCGCAATCTCATCCAGCTCTTGCTGGCTATAGACCGATAGATCTGTTCCCTTGGGCAAGTACTGACGTATGAGTCCATTGATATTGAGGGGGCGGCCGTCCGCTTGGCGCCCCTCTGCCATGGGCTGTGCGGGTCACAGAAGTAGATGGCGACACCGGTATTCTGGAAGACTTTGGCGTGCTGCGTCATCTCACGTCCTTGGTCATACGTCATGCTCTTCCGTGCAGCCAGCGGCATGCGATTCAGCGCCGCGCTGAAGCCCTCTACAGCAGAGGTGGCAGTCGCATCGTTCATCTTCGCCAGAATCAGGTAACCGCTTGTGAGTTCGACGAGGGGGCCGACAGCCGATGCATTGTTCTTGCCCTTGATCAGGTCGCCTTCCCAGTGGCCAGGAAATTCACGTTTCTCCACCTCTGGAGGGCGGAGGTGAATGCTGACCATGTCCGGAATCTGGCTGCGCCGGTCGACCTGACCACGACGCGGCTTGCGGGTCGGTTTTCCCTGTCGCAGACAATGGATCAGTTCCTTTCTCAGCTCACCGACGGGCAACGCGTAGATGGCGCTGTAGATCGTTTCTCTGCAGACGTAAGCGTCTCGAAGGTCATGACGGCGCTGTTGCAAGTGTAACGCGCGATACCGGCCATCGGACGACCCATTGCGCCGTATCTCTCGGCTGATCGTCGCCGGGGACCGTTCGAGCAGAGCCGCTACCTTCCTGATGCTCAAGCCCTTCGAGAGGCTGATCTGGATCGTGGCACGCCCCTCTCTGCCAGCCTAGTTGTCCAGATGGCGATTTCGCCTGAATCCCACTCAGAGAGGGTGGTATGAGAGCTTCCATGCCAAGGTACTCCGAAGAACGTAAGGCCGCAGT
>NZ_JARANX010000036.1:0-9144 GCF_029889785.1 Chromohalobacter sp. 48-RD10
CTTTCATAACCAACTGGCCGAGTTGGCGGGTAACGCCACGCTCAGCGAGTTCGTTGGCCGCCTGTGTTCACGTTCGTCGCTGATCCTCGCCGTCTACGGCAACACCGGCCATCTCGGCTGCGAATCCCACGATCACGATGAACTGATCCGACACCTGGAAAGCGGCAACGCCGAGCGCGCCCGCGCCTTCATGCAGCGCCACCTCAAGGCCATCGAAGCCTCGCTCTCCATCGCCGAGGCCCCCGAAGAAACGCCGGATCTGTACGCTATCTTCTCTTTACGAGATTAGAGACCTTCTGTCCTTCCCCTAACGACTCGCGATAACGCCACCTGAAATACTCGCGGAGTCCGAAGCACCTTTCCAACTTGGTGCGAAAGTCGCATCGTCTGCCTAGTTTAAGTGCATGCATTTTGCCAAATGCAGCTATTTATTTCCGCCTGTCTGAGAGTAACTTTCTGTATTATTTACGCTTTTTGTGTCATGGCAAAAAAAGTGCATGCACTTTTACGTATGCGAGTCATGGACATGATGGCGATGACGAAAGAGAAAGTAACGGACAAGAGAACGCTATTGAGAGGAGGCACCACGGTAGACGATATGGTGCGGGTATTGTCCGAAGAGATCGTCTCCGGACAATGGCCTCCGGAGACACGCTTGAGCGCCAAGTCGATTGCCGACCGCTTTGGTGTTTCTCGCACGCCTGTCCGCGAAGCCTTTGGTCATCTGTTTGCGATGGGGCTGGTGGAACGGCGTCCCAACCGGGGTGTTGTAACTGCATGCATTTCTGACCCCCGGCTGCTCAGCATGTTCGAAGCGATGGCTGAGCTCGAAGCGTCATGCGCTGGCTTATGTGCGCAGCGCATGACTTTGGAAGAGCGTCGCGCTCTAAGCATTCTGCACGAATCCTCGCGTGCGCTGAGCCACAGCCATTCGCCTCACGCCTATACCGATTTCAACGATGAGTTTCACTCGCGGCTCTACGAAGGGTCGCGTAGCGAATACTTAATCGAGCTGACTCAGTCGACCCGAGCCCGGCTACAGCCTTTTCGCCATACCCAGTTCCAGGTTAGCCATCGCCCGGAGCGCTCCTTCATCGAGCACGAGGCGATCGTCGAAGCCATCGTGGCAGGTGATGCCAATGGGGCTGCCGAGGCTGCACGCCGCCATGTCCTTTCGGTAGGCACCGTATCGCAATCCTTTGTCGAGTCGCATGCACGGCCGGATGCCCACAGGAGCCATGAACAATGATGGATCTTACCATCACCGCGCTACATGAAGCTTACCGCGCCGGTGAATTGACGCCAGCGATGCTCATCGACCAATTACTATGCAATGCGGAGGGCGTCGGGGCCGATTCCACCTGGATTACACGCCTTACACGTGGACAGCTCGAGCCCTATCTACGGCGGCTGGAAGGCGAGTCCCCCGGGACCCGGCCTCTTTATGGCATTCCGTTTGCTATCAAGGACAACATCGACCTTGCGGGCATTCCGACCACGGCCGCCTGTTCTGCCTATGCCTATACCCCCACGGAAAGCGCCTTCGTGGTGCAGCAACTGGTCCAGGCCGGCGCCATCCCGATGGGCAAGACTAATCTCGATCAGTTTGCTACCGGGCTTGTAGGCGAACGCAGTCCCGAGGAATACGGCACGCCCGATAATGCGTTTGATCCTGCTTATATTCCGGGCGGCTCCAGCAGCGGTTCGGCCGTCGCCACTGCGAGCGGTCAGGTCAGCTTTGCACTGGGAACTGACACGGCGGGCTCCGGGCGTGTACCGGCCAGTTTCAATAATCTGTTTGGTTTGAAGCCGACGCTTGGCCTGCTCAGTAAGCGTGGCGTAGTGCCCGCCTGTGCCACGTTGGACACCATCAGTCTTTTTACCCTGACCGCTGATGACGCTCACACCATCCTCAACATCACGGCCCGCCTCGATCCAGAATGTGCCTGGTCTCGGTCATATGATTTCACCATTGCCGGCAAACGCTATGGTCAGCCGTCAGCCTCGTTTCGGTTCGGTGTACCGCCCGAGTCCCAGTGGCAAACCGACGCGGCGCACACCGAGGCGATGAACATTGCAATTCGTGAGCTGGAATCCCTTGGAGGCGAGCGTGTAGACATTGACTGCTCCGCGATGCTGGCAGCGGCCCGCCTGCTCTATGAAGGGCCGTGGGTAGCCGAGCGCTATCACGCCGTGCGCGAGCTGATCGACAGGAGACCTGAGGCGTTGCACCCCGCCACCCGCGAAATTATTGAAGGTGGTCGCATACCGCTGGCAGTGGATGCCTTTGACAGCCATTACCAGCTGGCCGAGTTCAAGCGTCTGGCGGATGCTCAGCTTGACCAAGTCGATGTGATGTTAACACCGACTGTGGTCACTCATCCTTCCAAGACCGAGGTGGCCAACGACCCCATCGGCCTCAACTCCCAGTTGGGTCGTTGGACTAACTTTATGAATTTGCTGGACTACAGCGCTTTGGCGATCCCCGTGCGCCTATCTAAAGGATTGCCACAGGGAGTCACGCTATTTAGCAAGGCCTTCGATGATCTGTTTCTACTCAGTGTGGGCCGCGCCCTCGAATCATCAAGCGCGCTGCCATTGGGGGCGACCCATATTCCGCGCAGCCGGCCCACGGCCTTGCCACCAGCAAGCGACGGCACGTTAGAGCTTGTCGTATGCGGCGCCCATCTGGAGGGCCTAGCACTCAATCATCAACTAACCGATCGACACGGCTATTTAGTTGCACGAACTCAAAGTGCTGCCTGCTATCGCTTGCTCGCGCTACCTGGCGAGCCGGCGCGCCCGGCCATGGTGCGCGACGACGCCCACGGCCGCGTCATCGACGTTGAAGTCTGGCGTCTTCCCATTGAGAGCGTAGGCAGCCTGCTATCCGGCATCGCTTCACCGCTGGGGCTCGGCAAGGTCGAGCTGGCCGACGGGCGCTGGGTAAGCGGCTTTATTGCCGCTGCCGGTGCTTTGGAAGGGCTTGCTGGCACCCAAGACATCACGCATCACGGCGGCTGGCGGCAGTGGTTGCAGACCCAGGCTAGCGACTCTCCAGTGCCCGCTTCCGATACGACGCTTTCCCTTTAACCTCGAACAGGAGTGTTTCCATGACCCGAAAGATTGCCATGGACGCCAGCCCCTACCATTGGCCCTTTGATGGCAAGGTGCCGCTGGATCGCATAGCCCTGATCGTCATCGATATGCAGACCGATTTTTGTGGCCCGGGCGGCTATGTCGACCGTATGGGCTATGACTTGTCACTGACCCGAGCGCCTGTCGAGCCGCTACAGTGCGTGCTGGTGGCCCTGCGCAAGCACCCTGAGGCCATGATCATTCATACCCGTGAAGGTCATCGCCCTGAGCTGGTGGATCTGCCCGCAAACAAGCTCTGGCGCAGCGAACAGATCGGTGCCGCCATCGGTCAGCCCGGCCCGTGTGGCCGCGTGTTGACCCGCGGCGAACCCGGCTGGGAAATCATTCCTGAACTGGCTCCTGTCGACGGTGAAATCGTCATCGACAAGCCTGGTAAGGGCTCGTTTTACGCCACCGATCTGGAGCATGTCCTGCACACCTGTGGCCGCACCCACCTGATCATTGCGGGCATCACGACCGATGTATGCGTCCACACCACTATGCGCGAGGCCAACGACCGTGGCTTCGAGTGTCTGATGCTGACCGACTGTACCGGTGCCACCGATGAGCGCCACAAGGAGGCAGCGATCAGCATGATCAACATGCAAGGCGGCATCTTCGGCGCTACGGCATCGTCATCACAACTATTGGCGGCGTTGGGCGAAGATTGATCGCATAACCGGCGTATTCCACGACAAATACAACAGAGGACAACGGCATGAACTCTTCCAAGCACTCCCATAATCCGCCGGCTTCCGGCAATGAGTTCGAGCACGAACCGGTCCCGGCCCATCGCCGTCATTCATTGCTTTCGGTGACGCTGGTGTGGATCGGCTTTCCGCTCGTGGTGACCGGTGGCTTTCTGGGCAGCCAGTTAACCAATGCCCTGGGCTTCTCTACGGCGCTGATTACCATTGTGATCGGTAACTTGATCTTGTTTGGTTACGTCGGGGCGCAGAGCGCCGTGGCTGCACGAACCGGACGTTCTTTCTCGCTGCTCTCACGTGGCGTATTCGGCCCCAATGCTGCCCGACTGGTGTCAGGCTTTTTATCCACCTTGGTAGTAGGCTGGTTTGCGGTGCAAACCGGTCTGGCCGGCCAGGGCCTTCACGACATGCTGGGCTGGTCAGCGACCCTATCGAGCCTAGTCACCGGCGTATTATTCACGGCCCTTACCATGATGGGCGTCCGTGCGCTTAGCGTGGTCGGGGCAATCTCAGTCCCCTTCTTCTTGCTCATGGGTATTGCCGCGGTGGCCATTACCCTTAGTCAGCATGATTGGGCGAGCATCACCAGTTTCGCAGGCAGTCCGGATGCCAGCGCACTGAGCATTGGCATCGGCATCACCATGGTGATTTCGCTGTTCATCGACTCCGGCACGCTGACGGCTGACTTTACCCGCTGGGCCAAGAATCCGCGTCATGCGCTGATTGCAACGGCTAGCGCCTTCCCGCTCGCTAACGGTATCTCAATGATATTGGGCGCCATTGTCACCGCCGCAGGTACGGCCAGCGACGGCAACTTTGCTGCCGTTGTGGCAGGACAGGCAGGCTGGCTAGTGCCAATTGCCGCGGCATTCTTCGTGGTGAACTGCGCCTCGGTCACCATGCACTGCCTGTACAACGCCGCGACCGGCTGGAGCGAAATTGCTGGCCGTCGCTTCAGGGTGATGACGATCCTCTTCGGGACCATCGGCACGGTCGCTGCCGCTGCGGGCGTCTGGGATCTGCTGATCGAGTGGTTGAGCCTGCTGGGTATCGTGGTGCCCGGGATTGGCGGTGTCATCATTGCTCACTTCTGGCGTAATGGCTTGACACTCGAACCCAACCCGCGTGCCGCAATGGGCGGCTGGGGAGCCGCCATTGTGGCAGCCACCGCCGCCAATGTCTGGGCCGCCCAGCTTTCGGTTGCTGTGGTGGCCATGGTGGCGGGTTTCGTGGCCCATTGGCTGCTGGATGTCGCGAGCGTTTCGCGTACGGCAGACACGCAGCTTGGCACCGACTCATGAATAACCCGTTCGACATTTATGCACCATTTCTCGTTTATTCATTGAGGAGGTAATGCTGTGGAAAAGCTTTGGGAGCTAGATGCCGTTGCACGGCTTGAACTTATCCGCAGCCGGAAGGTGTCAGCACGCGAGATGACACAGGCGAGCCTAGAGCGTATTGAAGCCTTAGACGGTACGCTACATGCCTTCTGCACCCTGACCGGTGAACAGGCACTGGCCGATGCCGAGCGCATCGACAACTGTCTTGCCCGCGGCGAAGACGTCGGCCCTCTGGCCGGCATCCCCGTTGCCGTGAAGGATCTGGTCGCGACCCGCGGTGTGCGTACCACGGGTGGCTCAGCCGCCTACCGTGACTTCGTGCCGGATGAAGATGATGTGGTCGTTGAACGCCTCAAGGCTGCCGGCGCCATCGTGGTCGGCAAGACCAACGTACCGGAGTTTGGCTATAGCGGCGTGGGCCATAACCCCATTTTCGAGACTACTCGCAATCCCTGGAACCCTGATCTTACCCCTGGTGGTTCTAGTGCGGGTTCCGGCGCAAGCGTAGCTACTGGCATGACGCCGCTGGCCGTGGGCAGTGATGGCGGCGGCTCGGTTCGCATTCCAGCGGCGCATTGCGGCCTATTCGGTATGAAGGCTTCGATGGGACGGGTACCGCTCTATCCGGGCTGTCGTGACGAGCGCTACCCAGGCCTGTCGAGCTGGGAGACGCTTGAGCATCTCGGTCCCATGACCCGCAGCGTACGCGACAGTGCCCTGATGCTGTCGGTTATGGCCGGCCCCGACCCCCGTGATCGCCATTCGATTCCCAACGACATCGACTGGCTGGACGCTGTCAAACAGCGCTTTCACGGCAAACGTATCGCCTTTAGCGAGGACTTCGGTTACGTTGCCGTCGATCCCGAAGTTCGGCAGCTGGTACGTCGTGCGCTGAAGGTGTTTGAGCAGGATCTAGACTGCCAGATAGAACACGTTACCCCAGATTGGCAGGATCCCTTCAATAGCTTTTGGGGACTAGTGGCAGGAGACAGTGATCTCGAGGGCATGCGGGCCATGTTGGCCCAGCATGGCGCTGAAATGTCGCCGCACCTGGTCGACTTTCTCAACCGTCCTTGGCGCGCCGAGGACATCACTGCGGCGAACCGCGAACGTAAGGCGCTTTGCAACCGCATGTGGCGCATGATGCAGGGCTTCGACCTGTTCATCACACCAACGCTGACGGTGCCACCCTTCCCGATTCACATGCAGGGACCGGAGAAAGTCGACGGTCGAATGGTGCCGTCCACCCAATGGCTGTCGCTCGCCTTCCCTTTCAATATGACCGGCCAACCTGCGGCGTCCATTCCAGCCGGCTGGACGCCAAGCGGCCTACCGGTTGGTTTGCAACTGGTGGGACAACACCTCGACGATGCCGGTGTGCTCGCCGCTGCTGCTGCATACGAAGAGGCATCTCCATGGGCCTCGAAATGGCCGTCTATGTGTGACGTTACTGGACAACAGTCGGGAGAGTTTGGATATGAACGGACTTGGAGGCCTTAACAAGTCACGTCACGGTGTCGTCATCGGCATGGTTCAACTGCAGCTGCCTCTCGTCGAGACACCGGAGGATCTAGCGCTTCAGACACGCAAGGTCTGTGGCATGGTGGGCAAGGCACGCCGGCAAAATGCCGGCATGGACTTGGTAGTGTTTCCGGAATATTCGCTACACGGGTTGTCCATGGATACACGGGACGAGTTGATGTGCCGAGTCGATGGACCTGAGGTTGCACAGTTTCGTGCCGCCTGTCGTCAATATGCGATATGGGGCTGCTTCTCAATTATGGAGTACAACCCGGAGGGGAATCCCTACAACACGGGATTGATCATCGATGATCAGGGCGAAATTCGTCTCAACTACCGCAAGCTCCACCCCTGGGTACCGGTTGAGCCTTGGGAGCCCGGCAATCTAGGTATCCCCGTCTGTGATGGTCCCAACGGCTCCAAACTGGCACTGATCATCTGCCACGACGGCATGTTCCCAGAAATGGCTCGAGAATGCGCTTACAAGGGCGCCCATGTAGCGTTGCGTACAGCCGGCTATACCTCTCCCATTCGCCATGCCTGGCGCATAACCAACCAGGCCAATGCCTTTTGCAATTTGATGGCCACCGCCAACGTCTGTCTGGCTGGCTCGGACGGCACGTTCAATTCGATGGGAGAGGGCTCGGTCATCGATTTCGATGGTGTGCCCTTGATTGAGGGTAATGGGTTGGCAGACGAGATCATTACCTCCGAAATTCGCCCAGATCTCATCGATGAGGCACGTCATGGCTGGGGCGTGGAGAATAATATCTATCAGTTTGGCCATAGAGGCTATGTCGCCGTCGTAGATGGGGCTAAAGACTGCCCTTATACTTACATGCAGGACCTGGTAGCAGGCCGTTACCGCCTGCCTTGGGAAGAACATGTGAAAGTCGTCGACGGCACATCGTGCGGATTTGCGCCTCCAGAGCGTACCTATGCAGGCAATAGCTCAGCCTCCAAGCAGCGAGAACAATGATGATCCACGTCAACGCAAAACCGCACGTTTTTGGCTTCGATCCTGTCAGCACCGCCCTGGTCATTATCGATATGCAGCGCGACTTTCTTGAACCGGGGGGCTTTGGCGCAGCGTTGGGCAATGATGTGTCTCCCCTGCAGGCGATAGTTCCTAACGTGGAAAACCTACTGGCATTGGCTCGGGCAAAAAATATGTTGGTAGTGCACACTCGCGAGTCGCATTTGCCGGATTTGTCTGACTGCCCACATACCAAGCGTATCCATGGTAAACCAGGACTATGTATTGGTGATCCAGGGCCAATGGGACGTATCCTTGTTCGTGATGAGCCCGGTAATCAGATCATTCCGCAATTGGCGCCAATGGCTGGCGAATGGGTGATTGATAAGCCGGGAAAGGGTATGTTCTACGCTACTGAGTTGGCCGACAAGTTGGCGTCCCGGGACATCACTCATCTTGTATTTGCCGGCGTTACCACCGAAGTATGTGTCCAGACAAGCATGCGAGAAGCCAATGATCGGGGTTACGCTTGTTTGTTGATTGAAAACGCAACGGAGAGTTATTTCCCTTCTTTTAAACAAGCGACGTTAGATATGGTCGTGGCCCAAGGTGGCATAGTCGGATGTACGGCACCGCTCGTAGCGTTGCAGGCCTCTATATACGAGGAGGAAAACAATAAGGTGAGCGAACATGACTGAGACTACTGCCATCAATTTGCCTCAGGTCGTGGCCGAAGTCAGGGCGGCGTTCGAAGATTACGAGCGCGCTCTAGTAGCCAACGAACTGTCCACGCTGGATGCCTATTTTTGGAAATCACCACATACCGTACGCTATGGTGTAGCTGAGAATCTCTATGGTTCCGATGCTATAACTGCCTATCGCAGAAGCTGCCAGCCTGTCGGCCCCGGTCGTCGGTTACGTAATACTGTTATTACCTCTTTCGGTCAAGATTATGCAACTGTCAGTACCGAATTCGAGGATGGAGAAACATCTCGAATTGGCCGCCAGATGCAAACATGGGTGCGGTTTGGAGAGTGTTGGAAGGTAGTTGCTGCGCATGTCAGTGTGGACCTGAGTAGTATTGTAGATACTTATCGGGCCCCGTATGATTGACTACCCGCTTGGGAAGTGGCTCCAGCCGTTTGGCCTGCCATTCTTTTATCGCTGCAATCGATGATTGATGGTGCAGCGCCTTCCGCCAGATATGGTGATTGTACAGCCAACACCTCCATCGCCGAGGCCCCCGAAGAAACGCCGGATCTGTACGCTATCTTCGGCGGCACCCCGGCGTAAGCCCCTGTCGTCTCGATGGGGGCTTCGTAGCGGCATTTGCTTAGTGCGTCGCCTCGGTAGGCGTCGAGATCTGTCCGCGCATCAGCACGTAGTAGCACGCCCCGCCCAGGCCGGCGCCGAGTAGCCATGCGAAGCCTTCCAGTGCAGCGAGGGCCGGCACCCATACCGA
>NZ_JARANX010000037.1:0-8404 GCF_029889785.1 Chromohalobacter sp. 48-RD10
GACTCATGAGCAACTGAAAGCGAAGGCTCTGGAGAACCGCGAGGTTCGCAAGGAGTACGAGCGGGTCAACCGTGAAGAGTTCGCCCTGCTGGACATGCTGCTACAGGCACGCCGTGAAGCCGGGCTGACACAGGCTGATGTGGCCGATCGGATGGGCACCAAGGCGCCCGCTATTGCCCGTATGGAGCGAGCACTGGCGTCTGGCAAGCACTCCCCATCTATCAGCACCGTGCGGCGCTACCTGGAAGCCTGTGGGAAGGATCTGCGCCTAGAGGTAGCCTGATGCTACCTTATGGGGCCATAGGTTACTGAAAAATAAAAGAATACCGTACGACGATTTACAGAAATTCTTTTAAATCAAAAGAGTGGACGGCTGGTAGGATGGGACGTACGAATTGAGGGATCGTCGATAGGCGGAAAAGACAACGCCCCCACTCCGGGACTCTTGGCGGATGAACGGGGTGAGGGCGCTACATACTGTGTGAGGAAATTATGACCCACTCTGAACCCGTCTGCCAAGTGCTGCGGGACATCGTTCAAAATAAAGCTGGTCTACGTCGCCTGCGCTGCATGGGCAGGGGACGAGCATGAAACCTCCACACCAGCTTTCTCTTATTACTGAGCCATCGTTCTACCACGGGGTATCAGAGGCTGCGTACATCGCATTGCTCGCCCGCCAGAAAGGCGGTGACATGCGACAGCAGTCCTTCCGCGTTGCCTTTCTCGACAAGGTAATCCAGGCAGCTCCCCGCGATAGGGACTGCTACCTGTCTCAAGCTCAGTTCATGCGCCCTAACCGGCGGGCGGTTAACCTGTACAGCCTGCCACTGCTATTCTGCGATTTGGATCCCGTTTCACGACACCACATGCCGCCTGAGGAGTGGCGTCGCGCAGTGCTGATGGTCTGCAAGGATGAAGGCATACCGCCCCCCTCGCTGATTGTCTACAGCGGCCGCGGCGTACACTTGAAATGGATCCTCACGAGCCCTCTGCCTAGAGCCGCGCTGCCCCGCTGGAACTTCGCTCAGAAGCAGTTGGGAGAGCGCTTCCAGCAGATCGGGTCTGATCCTCAGGCTCGTGATGCCTCGCGTGTCCTGCGGCTCGAGCACACCGTCAACACCAAGACCGGGCAGCGCTGCGAGGTCATCTGGGTCACGGATGGTGGTGATGGCATGCCGATCCGTTATCCCTTCGACGTGATCTTTGACGAGGTGGCTCCCTTAGCCAGGGAACAGCTGGCAGAGGAACGCAAGCAGCGTATAGCGGGAAAAACCGGCCAACTGCCCCGCTGGCACGCGAAACCGTCGCTGACGGTAGTGAAGGGCGGACGCCATGGTCTGAAACGCATCAACTACCAGGAGCTGGCCTGGCACCGCCTTGAGGACCTGCGCACCCTAGCGGAAATGCGTACCGCTTACCAGGGAGGTCCCGAACCGCTTAAGGGGCAGCGCATGCTGTTCTTATTCTGGAGCCTGAACTTTATGGCTCTGTCCCATGCGGTGACACCGGCGAGCTTCTGGAAGGAGGCCCAGGCACTAGCCGCATCGCTGGCCCCTGGGTGGAGCTACGATAAGTCGGAGCTGAGCACGGTATACCATAAGACCAAGGCCTACTTTCAGGGCGAGGTGGTGGACTTCGGTGGTCGCAAGGTGCCCCCACTGTACACGCCCCGCAACGCAACGCTAATCGAGCGCTTTGCGGTCACAGACGACGAGCAGCACGAGCTGCGCACAATCGTAAGCAAGGGCGAGGCGCGGCGTCGTGATGCCGAGCGTAAGCGTCAGGTGCGCCGTGCGGCTGGTGTTCAGGAGCGTGCGGCTTACGATTCCATGGTGCAACACCGCCGTGAAGTGGCCTGGGCGTTGCGTACAAAGGGCTTGAGCATGCGCAATATCGCTAAGGAAATGGGCACAAGCTTAAGTCATGTACAGAGGATGCTAGCTGATGCTTAATTTGGGTGTACCCAACCGTGTCCGTATTTCTAGTGGCGGAGCCTCTGAGGCATTTGGGATCAAGAGTAACCGCCTTCGCGGATGTGCTCCAGATAGGCTAGAACTTCACAGGTACGGCCCTGGGAAACTAGTTGCTCGGCTGTTAGCCCGCCTAGGGCGGAGATCGGATAGGTTTGATACCAAGCCCAAGAAGCTGCCCGGGAGCCGGCCCAGGGCTCGATCTGTTCCAGAACCGTTTGAGTTTGTTGTTCGCGATTATGGCATTCTTGACGGTCGCGATAGCGGGCCCAGGCGAGCCCTCCACCGAACAGCAGCAGGGCGGTGAATAGGATGCCGAGTGGAAGGAGAATGGCAACAGCATTGGAAGTTGTCATATTGGTGTTCTCTTAGAGCAAGGAAAAACCCTTTGTTGCCATAGTGCCAGTTTCACTTAGGCTGAGAACGCCATCGATGATGGCGTCTCTGTGCTAACGCGACAGAGACGTGGGTGGGGGGCTTTGGTCGCGAAAAAGGCTTGGACCTCGCCACCTCAGGCTTTGCGGGACTAGGCTGGGAGTTTGTGCTCACAAATTATGGATGGCGGAAGCTAGGTAGTAGGTAGAATCCGTCACCGATTGCTGCCCCGAGAGTTTGGGTGAGGGGTGGGAGTCTTGGTCGCGAAATGCCTCGAGGGCCTCTGTGACGGGCGCTGTGGGAATATTTGAGCCAGGTAGTATCTGCCACCGTTTCGCTGGATGAGCCGTCTGTGTTGATCACGATAAGCGCCATAATCCTGATTCCCTGGGCTCCCTTGCATATGTGATCGGCCGAGGCGCGAATCACCGAAACCGCCATTGATGGTGGAAAGCACAACATTGCGCGTATGCGCAATAGGTGCCGGCTTACCATCTTTAGGGCATATGTGGTGGCTTCGGCGGGTCGCCATACCGCCCCATCACTTGCCACAGCAAGCGGATGGCGTACCAATGGTCACGCGCCGTGGTGGGTGCAAAGCCCTTGGCTGAGAAGTAACGATGCACGTGGCCGCGTCCCGTTTGTCGAGGATCGCAGCCACACCAAGCCACGAACCTTTCCACCCGTTTCAACTGCCGGCGCCTTGCTGCCTTGTTTCCCTTTGCTGCGTACTGCCGGAGGGCATGGTGGATGTTTCCCGGAATCATCGCATCGTCCCTAGGTAGGATACTGTGATGGCGATGCGTGAATGCCCCAACTCACGTGCCACGACTAACCGGGCGGCCCGATCTTCTGTCCGGCAGGCTTTGCCATTCATCATCCGAGGGAGGTGGCCGGTTTCCGCCTGATAGCGTTCCACGGCGTAGGCGGCTCGGAGTTCGTGAATCCGGCTGATACTGTGTTCCTGAAGTGTTTCCCGAGTCTGCCTGAGACTGGTTTCCTCCCATTGCGCCCAGGTCTGATTCGCGGGGATCAGGCTTCGTGCTTGCTCCTGGACGGCGGCGGCTTTGGCTAGCGTCTCCAGCTGACGAGGGTGCGTGATGGGTACTTCTCGCGTGCGCCCACCCTTGGTACCCGCACTGATCGTCACGCGGCCTCGTTCGCTGGCTTCCTGGAGCACCCGGCGTGCGTCCAGGAGTGAGGCTTCCTTGGCCCGTAGTCCGAAATCACGGGCCAATTCCACCACGGTGGCGCCGTTGGCGTTTTTCTGGCTGCGCAGCGCCTCCGCCGCTGCCGTCACGCCTGCCCTGTCGAGGCCGTCCGGGATCTCCGTACGCACGTTCACACGTGCGGCGATGCCGCCGTCCTTGGTGGGGCTCACGGACTCCCATGCCCCTTGGGTGGCGAGCGTCATCACCGAATTGACGGCACTCACGAGGTTTTGCCCATACGCGGCGGAGAGCTCTCCGCCTGCCACGCGTGCAGCGATGGACTGTGCGTAGGACGCCACGAGCTGTCCTGTGATGCCCTCTAGGCGCTTCACGCCTGCCTCCTTGGCGTAGGCGGCGAACGCCTGCCAGCGCTGCCCTAAGGTTGCAGCACTGGCGTATGCCATGGTTCCTGCCCTGGCCATCTCGTTGACAGCGAACCGACCCGCCTTGGCCAGGTCGCGGGTCTTTAATCCGAAGTTTGTGCCTTTGGCCATGCTTCGCTCCTGTTTCGGTAGTTGGTGGGCCCCCATGCCCCGTTCTATGCGGTAAGTGATGCGCGCTCGTGACGGTAAGCGCAGACCGTGGAGGCGGCGTTTTGGTGTCGCAGACGTTTCCCAACTGCGGACTGGTATCGCTGTAGTGATGTGACACGACCCCTACAGGTGCTATGGCGCGGGGCTGCGCATGCTGGTGGCGGCATTACGCCACCGGCTCCGGCTGAGGCGTGAAGCCCGGTTCCCTGCGAGGAGAGCCGCCTAGGATCGCTGTCACGTTTCAGGTACGGCGTTGCGCCGTGGCAGGCGTTTCGTCGGTTTTTGTCCGGCGAGAGCTTGGATGAAAGCCGCGTGGTTGAGCGGCTAGCTGGCCAGTGGGCTCCCGCGTCTCCTCGGAGCGAGGAGACGCGGGTGGGACGGCATCGCATGCGTTGGGCGGCATGATGAGGCGCAATCGCGCCCGGCGTTGGCGGTGAGTTGCCGATGACGCACCGGGGCACGAAGCGCCCAGGTACATGCGGCGGCAACGCGCGCAACACCGTCGAGGTACAGCCGTGGCCGGCTGGTGAGTCCGACGCCGGAGGCCGGCAGACGGAGGAGAGAGAAGGCTGGGCACGCAGGCACAGCAATACACGGCGGTAGCCGTGGTGGTTCATCCGCACGGGGCGAAGAGGGGAGATCATGCGCCGGTATGAGCCGCTTCAGACGGTCCTATATTGGGCGCAGAGCCGTCGCAGGCGAAGCGCGAGCGATGGTATTGCATCATCCGCAGGCCCCTAGGGGGCGAGGCGAGGAGGGCACGAGGCCAAAGATTGAAGGGCCGAAGCCGAGAATGCTGTTCTGGATTTCGAGGCCAGCTACCCCGCTGCCCGAGGACAGGACTGAAAGGACCGTGTTGTTTTCGGGGTCGGCATCCCCGGTCACTGTGCGACAGTTACGGAGCTAGATTACCTCGACTTGCTGGCTGTGTGAAGCCCGCCGCAGCCGGGTTATCTGTATGCGGTTGAACTGGTTCCGGTCTCGAGAGCTGAGAGTTGAGGTCGCGAAATCGCGTCAGCTGGGTGCTTTCACTCGCGGAGCGCCCGGATGCGCTGCCAATCGGTCGTTTTCTTTACGTCAGGCGACCAGCCCCCCAAGGCGCTCTGCGGGGCTGGTTTCCCGTAAAGAAATCGCGTAAACCTTTCTATGTATAGAAAAGGCCCGTTTCTCGGTTGCCCGATGGAGGCTGTGATGACGAATCGACGCGATACGCCGCATGAACGGCTACGGGGGAGCGTTATCAAACATGAGGCAATGGGGCTCCCATCAATGTCATGCAAGAAGATCCTCAGCAGGTGCTGGATCTGATAGCCAGGATAGAACATGAGATTTACACCTGATCCGAGCCAGATGATGGTGTAGAAGTCAAAAAATGTGTCCATGGACACCGTGCTTTCCTGGTATGCCAAAGAGGCTTTCGTGATTGAACCACCATCGCCGCCCCGACTGCACGGCAGTCAAAGATTGAACCTTCCTTCATCACCCACGATCACTGGACGTTCCATGTTCACGCGTAGCCATGTCTCGCGCAGTGAAACAATGTCGCCGTAGGCGATGACTTCCAGCGGTGACCGGCCATTGAAGCCTTCGTTGTGGTTGGCCATGGCCATGAAGCCATAGAGGTTCTTGGGATTGTCGAATATCACGCGAAGAGCTGCATGAATGTTCAGCACGTAGCTGATCCGAGTGAGCTGGTCTTCATCCAGGTTGAGCTGCCATTCTGGATCATGGCGCCTGGCACGCGCATAGGTGTCAAGGGAGACACGCAGGATTGCTGTGCCCTGCTCACTGCTGGCACCCCACTTTCCCAAGATCGTGGTGGCTGCTTGTAGTCCCGTGGCGGCCGTGTCCTTGTCCGTCATAGCCATCCCCCCTAGACGGGTACTCATACCAAACCTTGGCACGGCCATCGCTTTGAAGCCATGGTGTAAAATAAACGGGTATTTGTTTTCGTACAGGTCGACATGCTAAGGAGGGCGCATGATCATCGGCTATGCCCGCGTCAGTACCCAGGACCAGAACTCCCGGCTACAGCGTGATGCTCTCGAGAAAGCCGGCTGCGAGCAGGTCTTCGAAGAGCGTGTTACCGGCACCAAGCGAGAGCGCCCTGAGCTGCAGGCCTGCCTGCGCACCCTGCGCGACGGCGATACCCTGGTGGTGTGGAAGCTCGACCGCCTGGCCCGCTCGCTCAAGGACCTAGTGGAGCTGATCCACGAGCTGGATGCCCGCAGCGTGGGCTTTCGGTCGCTTACCGAGGCGATCGATACCGCCAGTGCCGGCGGCAAGCTGGTGTTCCACATCTTTGGTGCCCTGGCGGAGTTCGAGCACAGTCTGATCCGGGAACGGACCCTGGCTGGCCTGGTGTCGGCCAGAGCCCGCGGTCGCAAGGGAGGGCGCCGTCCCGTTATGTCAGCCGCAGACGTGCACAAGGCGGTAGCGATGCTGGCCGACCCCGAGATCACCAAGACCGAGGTGGCCAAGCACTTCGGGGTCAGCCGGGTGACGCTGAATGCTTCCCTGGAGCGGGAGGGCCTGGCCAAGGCGGTGAACCTCCCCAAGCTCAGCAGTTGCTGACTGAGTGTGAGCCTGAAGCCGCTGAGATGGAGAAGCTCCGGATTTGGCAGGAGGCGCCGGTGGTGGGGCGTGAAGGGATCTAATTATATGGGGAGAGCCTTCAAGCCGCTTCATCACGCGGAACTAGTCTGGCCAGATTTCCACCCATGCCCCTGAACAATTCGAACTCCCATCGAGGTGGCTTTCTTTTTTGCGTTAAAGCGTTATTTTATTATTGCGTTATACTGACAAGGGCAACCTATTGGGTGGCGCCTCTTTCACCATGGAGCCGGTTTCAATAGTAACGCTTTAACGAATTGACGTAATAACGCAAAGGGGGCAGGCGCCATGGGCTACATCATCGGTGTGGTGAGCCAAAAGGGCGGGGTGGGCAAGTCCACCGTGGCCCGGGCCATCGCCACGACCTACGCCGCCGCCGATTGGAACGTGAAGATCGGTGACTTGGATATTAATCAGTCCACGAGCTTTACCTGGCTTCAGCGCCGTCTGAGTCGCGGCATCGAGCCTGTGGTGGCCGTCGAGACGTTCGGCACCGTGGGCCAGGCCCTCCGGATCGCTGACGCCTATGACCTCATGGTGTTGGACGGCGCGCCGCATGCGACCCGGGCGATCGCTGAGATCGGGCAGAAGTCACACCTGGCAGTGTTGCCTGCCGGCCTATCCCTGGACGACCTGGAGCCCACCGTGCTCTTGGCCAACACCCTGGTCAGCGAGCACGGCGTACCGGTGGAGCGCATCGTCATTGCGCTGAGCCGTGTCGGCGACAGCTCCCGTGAGCTTGAGGAAGCCCACGCTTACCTGAAGGCGACCCCGTATCACGTGCTCGACTCGCAGATACCGGAGAAGACCGCGCTGCGCCGTGCACAGGACAGCGGCCTGTCCGTGGTGGAGACTCCCTACAAGGGGCCGCGCGAGCAGGCGGACCGGCTGATTCAAGCCATCATCAACCACCTAGAATCTGTAACTAATTAACGCAATGATGCATTAACGCAAGGAGTCGACGACATGGCCGCACCCAGCAAGAAACCCGGCAGCAAGGGGCTTCCCCCGCAGCCGACGCAAACCTCCCACGTGGTGGGCAACCACACCAGTAAGCCCGAGGCCGGCACCACCGTGCCTTGTAACTTCAGGGTGAGCCCCGAGTTGCGCCGCCGCTTGAAGGCCTTCGCTGTGGCGCACGACATGAGCATGGTTGAGGTGTTCGAGACGGCGGTGAACGAGTACATGGAGCGAAAAGGAGGGGCATAAAGAGGAGAAGGGACTTATCGAGCTGTTTTAAGTTAACAAATTTGTTATTTATTTGTCTATGCCCTATGCTATCGAGTACTACAATGAGGATCTCCAGCAAGAGGTCCTTAAGCTGCCGCCGACGCTGCTGGCCAGGTACATCAGCCTGACCGACCGCATGGTCGATGCCGGGCCGAATCTAGGAGAGCCGCACACCAAGGCATTCGGCAAGGGGTTGTTCGAGCTGCGGCTGAAAGGCGCCGAGGGCATCGCCCGGGTGTTCTTCTGTACCCGCATCGAGCAACGGATCGTGATACTCCACTGCTTTGTGAAGAAAGATCAGAAGACGCCGAAGCGGCACAAGACACTGGCCGAGAAGCGGCTGAAGGAGGTGAGGGATGCTGACTCATGAGCAACTGAAAGCGAAGGCTCTGGAGAACCGCGAGGTTCGCAAGGAGTACGAGCGGGTCAACCGTGAAGAGTTCGCCCTGCTGGACATGCTGCTACAGGCACG
>NZ_JARANX010000038.1:0-7832 GCF_029889785.1 Chromohalobacter sp. 48-RD10
GTACCACGTAGCATTCGTTTTCGATGGCGCGCGCCTGAGAGCAGTGGCGTACTCGCAGATAACCGTTTTTGGTATCGGTCCAGAACGGCACGAAGAGGATATCCATTTCCTGATCGGCGAGCAGGCGCGAGAGTTCCGGAAATTCGACGTCATAGCAGATCAGAATGCCGATTCGACCGGCATCGGTGTCGAAGACGCGCAGGTCGTCACCGCCTTCGATGATCCAGTCGCGGCGCTCCTGGGGCGTGATGTGCAGCTTGGCTTGGGCCTCTATGTCGCCGTCGCGGTGGAAGAGATAAGAGATGTTGTAGAGATGCCCGTCGTCGTGCTCCTCGATCATCGAGCCGGCGATGATATTGATATTGTAGGACACTGCCATGCGTGACAGCTCGGTCTTGAAGTGTGCGGTGAAGCCGGCCAGGAAGCGGATGGCCGCGATTTGATCCTGCTGGGCGGCGCGATCCTGCAGGCCCATCAGCGGAGCGTTGAAGAGCTCCGGGAAGATCGCGAAGTCGCTCTGGTAATCCGAGAGTGCATCGATGAAGTATTCGGCCTGTTGCAGCACCGCCTCCACCGAGGAGAACTCGCGCATCTGCCATTGCACCGCGCCCACTCGCACCTGCGTCTTGCGGGTATCGAGCACCGATTCGGCGGGCTCGAAGAGGATGTTGTTCCACTCCAGCAGGGTCGCGTAGCCCTGGGACTTTTCATCTTCCGGCAGATACTTGCGCAACAGCCGCTTGACCTGGAAGTCATTGGCCAACTGGAACGACAGGATGGGGTCGTGAATCTCCTTGCGCGAGACCTGATCCAGGTACTCGGCCGGCGACATTTCGCTGGCATGCTGGTGGTAGTTGGGAATTCGGCCGCCGGCCAGGATGGCGCGCATATTCAGTGACTTACACAGATCCTTGCGGGCTTCGTAGAGGCGTCTGCCGAGCCGATAGCCGCGATAAGCCGGATCGATCAACACGTCCAGGCCATACATGGCGTCGCCCTCGGGAGCGTTGAGGATGATCTCCCGTTGATCCATCAGGTCGTCGTAGCGGTGCGGGTTGGAAAATTCCTCGTAGTCGACGCGGGCGGTCAGGGCTACGCCAACGAGGGTCTCGTCGTCCTCGATGACGATCTGTCCGTCGGGGAACTCGCTGATCAGTCGCTCGATGGTGCGCTTGGGCCAGGCGCCGCCGATATCGTGATAGACCCGGTCCATCAGCGTCTTGAGCTGCGGATAGTCCTCGGGCGTCAGATTGCGAAGATTGAGGTGAAGATCATCGAGGGACATGCGCGCGTCCTGCCTTGCGGATACGAAAGTGAGCACTAGTGTATCATGCAGAACGCGTGGCTCATGAGGTAGCGGCTGGGTGGTGGAAAGCCCCTTGCGGCCGCAAAAAGCCCTGCACGGGGCAGGGCTGATCAGGTGACGAGAGAACTATCGGTGCCGTGTCACGAGGCTTGGAAGTTCTGTCGCGTGTTGGCGTCGTCTTGTGCCTCGGTCTTGGGCTGGGTTCTCCAGATGGCGATGTTGGCGTAGCCATAGAAGATCGAGATCACGATCACTAGCATGTGGTACCAGAGGAAGGGCAGGTAGGTCATGGTTGAGACGCCGAGAGTAGTGGCCATGAACACACCGCCGTCGGTCCAGGGCACCATTGGAGTAGTGATGGTGCCGCCCGCTTCGGCATTACGCGAGAGCACCCGCCGATCAACGCCTTGGTCGTCGTAATTCTTCCCGGTGATGGTGCTGGCGGTGATCAGCGAAACGTAGGCTGCGCCGCCGAAGAAGTTACCGAAGAAGCCACCCAGCATGGTCGAGACCGTCAAGCGTCCCGGGTTATTGGCCCAGCGCAAGAAGCCATTGCTGATCGTTTTGAGGATACCCACTTGGCTCATCAGGCCGCCGAGGCCCAAGGCAAACAGGATCAACGCCACGACACTGAGCATGGACTCGATGCCGCCACGGTTGAGCAGCGTGTTTAGAAACTCCACGTCGGACTGCATGTCGTTGCCTACATAGGCGATGCGAATGGCATCGATGGGGCCGATACCTTGGGCCCACCAGGCGCAGATACTGCCCAGGACGGCGCCGAAGGTGATGACTGGAATGGCCGGGTAGCGGCGGGTCAGCAGCCCGATCACGATCACCGCCGGCAGCAGTAGCCACGGGCTGATGGTGAAATTGGTTTCTAGTGCTTGCATGGCGACAGTGGCGCGCGAGGTGTCCACATCGCCACTGACATAAAAGAAGCCGACGACCAGAAACAGAATTGATGCGATCGGAATGGCGAGTGCGCTTACCGTCATCATGGAACGAATGTGGTCAATCAGATTGACCTTGCATAGTGATGCGGTCATCACCGTGGTGTCGGACAGCGGCGACATCTTGTCGCCGACGTAAGCGCCGGAGATGACGGCGCCGGCCACCAACGGGAGCGGAATGCCGAAGCTATGACCGATCCCCATCATGGCGACGCCGGCGGTGCCTGCAGTACCGAAAGAGGTACCGGTGGATAGCGAGGTCAGGGCGCAGATGACGAAGGCGGCGAACAGGAATATCTGCGGGTTCATCACCGTCAGCCCGTAGTAGATGATGCTGGGCACGATGCCCCCGGCGATCCAGGTGCCGATCAGGGCGCCGACGGTGGTGAGAACCAGCACTGCTTCCATGCCATTGTGAATGCCGTCGATGAGGCCTTCCTGCATGGGGGCGTAGGGCATCTTGAGCTTCAGGCCGAGTGCCATGACCAGAAACCAGGAAGCGAACAGCGCAAGCTGAATGGGGAGGCCGAGCACGTTGATGCTGAGGAACATGATGGCGATGAAGCCCACCATGATGGTCAGCACTTCGGCCATGCTGGGTAGCCTCGGGGCATTGGATGAGGACATGATATCTCCTTTGGTCTTGTTGTCTGAATTGAGGGGATTGCGTCTAGAAGCGATCGAGCCGATAGGGGGGCAACTCGGGAAGTGCTTGGTCGGTAGCAGGGAGAGCGCGTCGGGACGCGTCGGCCTCCGCCGCTCCTGGCATTGCCAGCCCGGCTATAAGTTCGGCCGTCACCGCGGCTTGGGTAAGTCCCAGATGGTGATGCCCGAAAGCCAGCAGCACCCTGCCGTCTTTTGCGCTATCGATGACGGGCAGCGAATCGGGCAGGGAAGGGCGAAAACCCATCCAGGGCGTTGCCTCTGCGGCATCGAGAGGTGTTTTGAAAAGGCCCTGGCTCAAGCGATGCAGCTGCCAGGCCCGTGCCATGTTGGGCGGCCGCTTGAGGCCCGCGAATTCGACGGTACCCGCCAGGCGCAGGCCCTCTGACATCGGCGTCATGATGAAACGGCGCTCCAGTGACGTCACCGCCGTGGGTAGACGCGACTGCTCGCCGGGCAGCATCAGGTGATAGCCGCGCTCGGTGTCCAACGGTACCCGCGTGCCAGTGAGGTTGGCGGTAAGCGCTGCCGAGTGTGCCCCGCAGGCTACCAATGCCTGGCGTCCATGAAGCCGCCCCAAGGCGGTTGTCTCGAGCGTGACGCCATGGGAGTTAACATGGCCGGAGACGACCTCGCCCTGGCAGAACTTGACGCCCTCGGCCTTGGCCGCTGCTACCAGACGTTGTGCGACCAAGAGCGGGTCGACGACGTGGCCGGTCGCAGGAAAGAACAGGCCGCCGCGAATCGAGTCGGCGAGCTGCGGGGCAATGTCGCGAATCGCGTCTCCCCGCCAATGCTCAACCGCCACGCTTTGTTCCGACATGCAGGTCTGCAGTGCCTCCAGTTCGGCGCGCGAGTCTGCCTGCTCGTAGACCATGAAGGATCCGTCTTCCTTCAGTAGATGGTTGCCATCGACCGATTCAAGCAGTCGACGCCAGGCACTTAGGCTTACCTCGTTGAGCGCGCGGATACCACTCACGCTGTTCTGGTAGGGCGCTTGGCGTAGATTCAGCAATAATCGAGTGAACCAAGGCAGCGCCTTGGGAAGGTAACGCCAGTCCAGGTGCAGTGGCCCCATGGGGTCCATCAGCATGCTAGGCAGGCGTTTGAGAATCGAGGCATCGGCGATGGGAAAGACCTGCTCGGTGGCCATGTGTCCCGCATTGCCAAAGGAAGCCCCCATGCCTGGCGCTTGCTTGTCTACCACCAGCACTTTCAAGCCCTTCCGGCTCAGCGCGAGAGCACTTGCAATACCAACCACACCGGCGCCGATAACGGTGACGTCGGCATGGTGAGTGTCGTCTTGGAAGGCTTGGCCATATGAGCCCATAGGGATCCCTCAACTGACAGACCAATTTGTATTTGTCGATTGTATAAAATATAAGATATGTCGTTGCCAGCTTCAAGACGGAACTCGACCAAAGTCGTGACGCGACGCGTGAATGACATCATCGGTAGCGGACGACTGCGGGATAGCGTAACGGATGGGGCCTGCCGTGGCGCCCAGGGGCACTCCGAGCGAGTAAAAGCGAGAATGCACCGACGCGCCGGCACTGGGTCGGGTGATGGCCGAAGGTCCGACGCTTGGTGATTGGGCAGTAATGAAGAGAAACGCTTGCGCTTGATGGGCGATAGCCGGTTTATGATGCGCCGATCATGATGTTTCGGGCTGTTTAGCGCGCTCTTCGAGCAGCGCGACGATGCCTTCGCAGGCTTCCTGGATATGCGTCTTCAACAACTCACAGGCTTGGTCGGCATCGCCTTGACGGGCCAGTTCGAGGAGTCCGCGATGTTCCTGCTCGGCTTTCTCGATTTCCTGGGTGTAGACCAACTGCATGCGAATATAGCGATCGGACTTGGTGTTCAATTGGCTGATCAGGGAGAGGGTTTCAGGTAGCTCGGCCGGGGCGTAAAGCGCCTGGTGAAAGGCGAAGTTGTACTCGCTCCAGTTATCGATATCGCCGCCGGAATTCAGCGCCTGGTCATACTCGAGGAGGGTGTCTTCGGCCTTTTTCAGGTCTGTGTCGGTGAGCCCGTTGATGGCATGACGCAGTACGTAGGTCTCGAGCAAAACGCGAAGGTCGAAAAGTTCGCGGATCTTGGCCACGGAAAGCTCGGTAGTGAAGGCTCCCCGGTGGGCGTGAAATTCGACCAGCCCCTCGGACTCTAGTGTCAGCAAGGCTTCACGAACGGGGATGCGGCTGACGTCGTAGTCTTTGGCCAAGGCGTCCTGGCGCAGCTGGGTGCCGCCTTTGAATTCTCCGCCAAGGATACGCCCGCGTAGATCATCCGCGACGAATTGCGCTCGTGTCTTGTAAGTCGCCATGGCCGGCCCCTGCCGAAGATTGGAATTTGCATACTGTATACAAACTGCAATGAATGTCCAAGATGAGGACATGGAACGTCGCGTTCAGACCGCGCCATGCGAGAGCGCTCGGCTTGTTGTATCGGGAAGGGAAGCCGGGAGGCCGGTCATCGTAGACCTCCCGGCATGTCGGTGCGGCGACACCTATGGCGTCTAGATGGAGGTGTCTCGTTCAGGCATCGTCGAGGGCGGCAGACCAGTTCGCGTACCAGGTACGGAACAGCTCGTATTGGGTTTCGATATAGCGTCGCTGGGCGTCGCTGAGCACGTCGCTCTCGTTGAAATGCAGCGCGTACTCGCTCTCGCCGTTGAGCACCATCAGATGCTTGTAGTAGAGCACCAGATCGGCGCCTTCGTCGAAGGAGGACAGTACGCCGAGCGCTTCTTCGAGCTCCCTGGCCAGGCGGCGAGCGGTGACGTCTCCCTCGGCCGCTTTCTTGCTGAGTGCGACAAGGTGCAACACTTCGCGGGGCAGAGCGTTGCCGATACCGGTGATGGCACCGGTGGCGCCGCAGTTGACGAAGCCGTGGTAGACGGTGGTGTCGACACCGACCATCAGGGTGACGTCAGCGTCCTGTGAGGTGATGTGCTCCGCCGCGTAACGCAGGTCATTGGCGCCCCCAAACTCCTTGAAGCCGATCAAGTTCGCGTGTTTGGCGCGAAGCTCGAAGAACAGGTCGGCACGGGTGGCGAAGCCGTAGTGAGGGCTGTTGTAGATCACTGCCGGCAGATTGGGTGCGGCGTCGAGAATGGCCGAGAAGTGAGCCTTCTGCGCGGTGGCGGACGTGCCGCGGGACAGCACGCGGGGAATGACCATGAGTCCATCGGCACCGACCTTGGCCGCATGAGCAGCATGGGAGACGGCTTCCTTGGAGTTGACCGCACCGGTGCCGACGATGGTCGGAATGCCGGCCCCGACCAGGCGTGCAACGCCTTCTTGACGCTGCGCTTCGCTTAGAAGAGGCCAGTCGCCCATGGAGCCGCAGTACACCACGCCGTTCATTCCCAGTTCGATCAGTTCACGACCCTTGGCGACCAGGGCGTCGAAATCTGGCTGACGGTCGGCGGTGCAGGGCGTCATCAATGCGGGAATGCAACCGGTAAAGATGGCATCGTTCATCGTTGTTCCTCGAGAGTTGGTTCATTGCATGCAAGGGGCTCAGCGCAGCGGCATCGCTGTAATGCCCGGCGCTGAATCGTCGAGATAAGATGGATCACTGACGCGTGATTCCCCAGGCGAACGGGTCCTGTTCGTCGATTAGCAAGGTGGCGTCGGCGCTGAGATAGGCGCGTCCCTTGATCGAGGGGCGAATGCGATCGCCTTCCCATTCGTAGGAGGCCTCGAGCTGGCCGCCGCAGATACTCGCCTGTGTCCAGATCTGCCTCGGCGCCAGCTTGCCATCGGCGGCGAGACAGGCGAGCTTGGCGCTGGTGCCGGTGCCACAGGGCGAGCGGTCATAAGCCTTGCCGGGACACAGCACGAAATTTCGGCTGTCGGCCTCGCGGTCGTCGCAGAAGAGTTCGATGTGGTCGATGACGCCGCCGTTTTCCCCGGTAATCGATTGGGCTTCCAGCGCTTGTCGAATGGCCCAGGTGTAGTCGGTGAGAGCCTCGACATTATCGAGTTCGAGGGTCATGTCGTGATCGCTGACCAGGAAGAACCAGTTGCCGCCCCAGGCAATGTCGCCATGTACGATGTCGTACCCCGGCACCTCGACAGGGACCTGGCGGCGATGACGGTAGGAGAGGACATTGCGTACGGTCACGGCGCCGTCCCCGTGAAGCGTGGCGTTGATGGGCCCCGCCGGGGTATCGATCTTATGGCAGCCCGGTGTCATTCGTCCCAAGTGGTGTAGCGACGCCACCAGCCCGATGGTGCCGTGACCGCACATGCCGAGATAACCGCTGTTGTTGAAGAAGATGACCCCGCAACTGGCATCGCTGGACTCGGGCTCGCAGTACAGCGCGCCGACCAGCACGTCGTGCCCACGCGGCTCCAGCATGAGGGCCCGGCGCCATGCATCGTGATTGTCGCGAAAGTCATCGCATTTATCGGCGATGGTGTTACCGGAAAGTGTGGGGATGCCCTCCATGACCAATCGTGTCGGTTCACCCGCGGTGTGGGAATCGATGACGTGCACACGTTTCATAAGCCACCTTCGCTCGATCTTGTTGGTTTTATATTTTATACAATCTTCAAAGGATTTTGTGAAGTCATGTCCGTTGACAGTCATCCAAGGTAGTCACGTGGTAAAGCACATACCGCGGATCGTGCATGCACGCACGCATGAGCCGGCACCACGTCGATGAGAAAAAGCACCGCGTGGGCCGGCGAGACGGAAGGGGAGCCAGTAAGAGAGAATGACATTCTGGACTGCACCGTGGCAGATGCCTTAAGCGAGTCCCAAGCTGTTACGGCAGTGCGTGTGATTAACCTGGCCGGTACATCTTGAAGTTCTGCTCGGCGCTGACTTCGAAGTAATCGGCCGGGCCGCCGCCGCGCAGAATGGGGTGTGCCTCGGCGGTCTGATAGACGCCGTCATGC
>NZ_JARANX010000039.1:0-7725 GCF_029889785.1 Chromohalobacter sp. 48-RD10
GGGAGCCAACCGGAGCTGTGCCGCTCAACCCAGGAAAGTGCCAGGAAATCAAGCGTAACCAATGCGCGGCTTAGAACAAACTTTTTGGACAACTGGGTTGAAAACTACCGATGACCCGACATCTAAGATTTGGGATTTCCTTAGAGCACAAGATGACTTGTATATAATACATCTGACTCGAGAAAACATCCTAGAAACAATCACGTCAAGGAAAATTGCCGACTACACAGATATTTGGTCTTTGCAGTCCCCTAAAAAACAGAACCCCGAAAAGCCGTTACAAGTACGCTTTACCAAAGAGGAGGCTGAAGAAAAATTCATCCAGACAAGAGAATGGGAGAAAAAGGGTGAAGAATGGTTCAATCATCATAATGTGCTACATATCACTTATGAAGATTTGACGCAGTATCGTTCAGAAACTTTTGGAAAAGTTGCCGACTTTTTAGGCGTTGCAAGGCAGGATGTTTCGACATCGTTAAAGAAACAACGGAAAAAGGCTTTGTCTGACACGATTGAGGGTTATAAGGAGCTTAAACAATCATTTATAAATACAGAATGGGAAGAATTCTTTGTAGACTGAACAGCCTAACAAATCACTGCAGGTGACCGCCAACCCGCTGTCGCGGCTTGGCGGCACCTGAGTTCAGGCGTTAGGCAACATTACGAACATGTCGCTACTGATCCAGAAGGCCTGCTGGCGAGAGCACCTCACCGATCGTCACAAGCCTTTGATTCTGCACTCAGATAACGGCAGCCCGATGAAGGCGGCGACCTTCCTGGAGAAGCTCTACGACCTGGGCATCACCCCGTCGTACAGCCGGCCAAGGGTCAGCAACGACAACGCCTTCGCCGAGTCGGCCTTCAAGACACTGAAGTACCGGCCGGGATTCCCCGCCGACGGCTTCGCCACGCTGGCCGAGGCGCAGGAGTGGGTCCAGCGATTCACCGAGTGGTACAACCATGAGCACCGGCACAGCGCCCTTCGATACGTCACGCCGAGTCAGCGTCATAGCGGCGAGGCCAAAGGTATCCTGGCGCAGCGCCGGGAGGTCTTCGAGGCAGCGAAGCAGCGTCATCCAGAGCGTTGGTCGGGTGACATCCGAAACCTCAGCCTGCCAGAGGTAGTGCACCTGAATCCCGAGAGGGATCCGGTGCCGCAGGCAGCAGGATTTTAAAGAGCCAGAACCATTTCATGTGTCATCTATGTTGACAGGCTCCGGCATCTGGGCGCGGAGGGTTGATCTTACCCAGCATTGGTGGACACCGATCTAAGCGATCATTCGGGCCTCGAAGACCTCTGGGCTGATCATCCCAATTGCACTGTGCCGGCGCTGCCGGTTGTAGTCCAGTTCAATGTACTCGAACACCTGCCGTCGCATGGCCTCCCGCGTTTCGAATCGCTCACCATGGATGGCCTCGACCTTGAGGCTGTGAAAGAAGCTCTCGGCACAGGCATTGTCGTAGCAGTTACCCTTGGCGCTCATGCTGCACTGGAGCTCGTAGCGGGTCAGCAGCGACTGATACAGCGTCGAACAATACTGGCTGCCGCGATCGGAGTGAACGATCACGCCCTTGGGCATCTTGCGGCTCCACAGGGCCATCTGCAGGGCATCGCCCACCAGGTCAGCGGTCATCCGCTCGCTCATTGCCCAGCCGATGACCTTGCGCGAGTACAAGTCGATCAGCACCGCCAGATAGAGCCAGCCTTCACCCGTCGCGAGGTAGGTGATGTCGCCAACCCATTTTTGGTTGGGTGCCTCCGCAGCAAAGTCCTGTTTCAGGAGGTTGGGCGCCACGGGCAGCCCATGCCGTGAGTTCGTGGTGGCCTTGTACTTACGAGCCGCCTTGGCCCGCAGATTCTGGCGCCGAAGGCTTGCCGCCACGGTATTGCGGGAGATGGCGACCCCGGCATCGTTCAGGTCGTGGGTCAGCCTGGGGGCGCCTGAGCGCCCCTTTTGCTGCTGAAAGGCCAATGCCACACGCTGGTCGGTGATGACCTGCTGGCGGCGCCGCGGTGACGGTTTGCCACCGCGCTGTCGCCAAGCATAGTAGCCGCTACGTGCCACACCGAGGACAGCGCACATTCGCTGGATACTGAATGCCTGATGGTGCTGATGGATGAAGGCGTACTTCACTTCAGGCTCTTCGCGAAGTACACCGCGGCCTTTTTTGTTATGGCCAGTTCCTCTGACATTTCAGCGAGTTGCCGCTTCAGCCGGGCGTTTTCATCAGCCAGTGATCGCTCTCGCTCGGAGGTGTTTTTCTTCTGTTGGGCCTTGGCGCGCCACTGATAGAGTTGGCTGGGCTGCAGGCCCAGCTCACGGGCGGCAGCGGCAGTGCCCACTCGGTCAGCGAGGGCAAGAGCTTCCTCGCGGTAGGCGTCGGAGTAACGGGCACGGGTCTTCTTCATCGGGGTAGCTTGCTTGGCCATGGGTCACCTCGTTGAGTGTACTACCTTCACGGGGTGTCCACTGTTGCTGGGCAAGATCAACATCGATCCTGCGGGTCTCCTCGGACACCTATGCGCGTGCCAAGCGCGGTGAGCCCGAATGGCAGGTCAATCTGGATGAAGACCAGCTGGCCCGGGTCAGTTACCTACTCAACATCCATGCCGCATTGGGCGTGGTGTTCGATGATCCGTCGAAGGTGTACGGCTTCATGTCGATGGTCAACCACAACGATGGCTTCAATGGTCGGTCGCCGCTGGACGTCATCGCCCAAGGGGACCTCACCGCACTGCGCGAGACGTGGCTGCACGTCAACCTGCTGCGCCCGGTGATCATAGGGGATGAAGGCAGGGTCAAGCTATGACGGCCCTGCGCTCGGGGAGGACATGACGCCATTCAGGCAAACCGCCCTGGCCTACCCCACCATGCAGGGTATCCATGTGGCCGCCCGCCCTTAGCGAATCCAGTCGCTGGAGTACGTCACCCTGTCCACGGCCAAGTATCCGAGTGAAAGACGGAGGATGAAGCCGGCTATCTCAGCAACCACGACCAAATAACTCGCGCGGAGGTGCCGGACCTCTATCGGTGACGGCTCAGCCATGCTCGTGCTCCCCCTTCGCTCCAGGGTTCGAGATTGATGCGCACTGGATGCAGCCTTCCGGACTTCGAGTTACCCAACCGTTTCAGGATGTTGGCTAAGGTTTACGCCCGACAGGCGTTCTGCTACTTTACATTTGCCGGGCCAAAATGCCCGGTCGGGTTTGGCGACCCGAGATAAGCAAAAGGCGCACAAGCGCCATCCATGGAAGGCGCTTTTTTTGTGTCTGCCATGTGTTATGGCGGTCGTGCGTGGGAGACCCTCGGGTCTGCCGGTTCCCTTTTGCACCGGTTCGCCAACCCGCGTACGGCCGCCCCCATCACTGTATTGGCGACAGCGGGGACGGCTCCAAAGCAAAAGGAGCTATACCCATGGTCAAACTGACTATGTCCCCCCACCGCAGCGACCGCCGTGCGCGCGCTGCCGCCCATCGCGCCATGGCCATGTCAGCCCTGGCATCCAACAGCAGCGAAACGGTTCGCTACCGCCGATATCATGCGCATATGCGCAAGGCAGATGCCTTGGCACGTGCGGCCGACCTCGTGGGCACTGATGCCCCGTGGGAGGTCGAGTCATGAACGCACCGCATACCTCTCTTCCTCTGCACAGTTCCCATACCTTCTCCGGCATGATTGCCGATCATCTCAATGCCCTGCTGGCCCAGTATGCGCAGTCCGGCACTCCCATCACCGCCTGTGAGTTGCGTGATGAGCTGCTCCAGCGCCCCGACCTGGACGGGGCGGACAGTAAGACCGTCTATCTCAAGGTGCGCGATCGGCTCCGATCGTTGACGCGGCAAGGCCTGACGCAGCGTGTCGGGGTTCAGGGGAAGCAGCGCCCGATCTTCCAGATCCTCGACCTGCCTGACGATTGCTCCGCTTCTGCCGACCCCACTGCCATGCCACCACATCACGGCGCTGAAACGGCGACGAGCGCCACAGCACACTCATACCCCCCGGCAGACGCCTCGAACGCGATGGAGACTTCGCGAGACTTTGCTGAGTTTCTGTCTCAGGAATGCCATCGCCTCAAGCTCGACATGCAAGCGGCTCTGGGCGAGGCAAGCCATTACGCCCACATTCTGTCGCAGTATCCGGACCAGCAGGCCTTGATCCACCCCCTACATGAAGCCGCCTGCCAGCGCGGCAGCGAGGCTAAAGGGGCGCTGGATGCCGTCATCACCCTGCGCAAGCAGCTTGGAGAGGAGGCAACATCATGAACATCCGCCACACCAATCGCTTGATGACTTCGATCGACTGCCCGGCGTTACGTCCCTGGCAGGCCCGCTGTATCGAGCAGGCGCTGCAAACGCTGTCGGAGACCCACCCACATTTCCTGTGCCAGGCGACACCCGGCGCCGGCAAGATGTTGATGGCGGCCGTCCTGGCGGATGAGCTCTTGCAAAACGGTGGAGTCGAGCTGGTGGTTTACCTGGGGCCCACCACCGCGGTGGTTGAACGAGCCCGGGCCACACTGGAACAGGTCACGAATCTCGGCATGAGCGGGCGCCTGGGCACCGGCGGCGTGGCCTTGACCTACCATGCGCTGCATCACCGTCTCACGGAACTGCAGCAGCTGTGTCAGCACAAGCGCGTGCTGCTGATCTGGGACGAAAGCCATCATGCCGCGGGACAAACCGATGCACCCAACAGTGCCAACCAGTGGGGCCTGGCCCTGATGGCCCTGGAGCGCCAGGTGCACTACACCCTGGCGCTCTCGGGCACACCCTGGCGCACCGATGGCAGCTGCCTGCCGCTGCTGCGCTACATGGAGGCGCCGGACGAGGACGATTCTTCCGGCAGTGATGCAGCATCCACCTCACAGAAGCAACTGCAGCCGGATTTCGTCTACACCCTCACCGAGGCGATCCAGGATGGTATTTGCCGCCATCCCCACTTTCAGCTGATCGACAATCGTTCGATCCGCCTCACCCGCCATCACCCCCGCAGTGGACGGCGAGAAAGCCGACGGTTTGCCAGTATTCCCCACCTCCTCCGGCACCCTGCGATGCACTACAGCAGCCTCTTGCGCCATGAGGCGCCGATGCGTCACCTGCTGGACCAAGGCTGCGAGCAGCTGGCCAAGCTGCGTCAGCGGGACCCGGACGCCGCAGGCCTGGTAGTCGCGTCCGACATCCTGCATGCCGAAGCGATTGCCGAGGCGCTGGAGGATCGGCACCAATCGGTGTGTCTGGTCACCAGCAAGGCGGCCAATGCCCAGGCGCGTCTCCTGGCCTTTGGCGATGCCACCACGGAGTGGATCGTCTCGGTCGGCATGGTCAGCGAGGGCGTCGATATTCCCCGCCTTCGCGTGTGCTGCTACCTGAGTCAGGTCCGTACCGAGCAGCATTTCCGGCAAGTACTGGGGCGGATCATCCGTCGCGAGGGCGATGACGATGCCGAGTGTTTCCTCTATGCCCTCAATGAGCCGCATCTCCGGCACTATGCCCGACGGATCGCGGAAGACCTGCCCGAGGACCTGGCCACAGTCTCCTTTCCGATGCCGGAGACAGCGTCAGACCCGGCCGCCCCTTCGGACCATGAGGCGTCAACACCACCACTGGCGCCACAGGATGCGGCACCGCCCGATGACAGTGCGGAGGCAACCAGGACCGGTCAGGGAGGTGAGCCATCGACAGAGGTTACCTTCGACGTCGCAGGCAGTGCCGAGCACCTGGATCCCGATGTGGCCTTCTCGCGAGCCTTCTTTGAACGTCTGGTGGCCTTGCGCCTGTTGCCCTAACCCGCCAATCCGGTGGCGGCTCATCGTCGACCACGTCTCGCGCCAGGACCTCATTACCGGCTCCACGTCCCACGTGACGGGGCCGGAATGAGGCTGGGTATGACACTCACGTCGTATGGCCAGCGGCAGGAGGCTTTTGCCCCACTGACGCGGCCTTATTATTCCAGGGTGCATCGTTATGTCGTTCAAACGAAAACCTCGACATCTTACTGCCTCGACACGGCATTCCGACCGCTCGGGGCTCACCGTCAGCCACGAAGGACTCTCCCGCGAGGCTCGGCGCCTGCTCTCCCAGAGCGTTTCGGCTAACAGCGTACGCGCCATGCGGGCCGATATCCGCATCTATCAGCAAGCCGGTGGTCCCCTGCCTGCCACGGAGACCGATATCGCCAATTACTTGTCCGCGCAGAATGCCCAAGGCAAAAAGCCAGCCACACTGGAGCGATACGCCAACTCCCTGCACATGTGGCATCGATATATGAACTTCCCCTCGCCCGTCAAAACGATGGCGGTGCGCAGCGTCTTGCGCGGCATCAAGAAGAGCCGTGACATGCGGCAGGCCTCTGCCCCAGCACTACGCCTCAAGGAGCTGCACCGCCTGCTGAAAGCCATCGACAGTGCGTCACTGCACGGGCTACGTGACAGTGCCATGTTCCTGCTGAGCTTCTATGGCGCCTTTCGGCGTAGCGAAATCGTGGCGATCGCCGTCGAGGACCTGCAATGGCTGCCTCAGGGCGTCACCATTACGCTGCATCACAGCAAAACCAATCACACGGGGCGCGTCGAGACCAAGAGCATCCCGCGAGCCCCCGCGAACACTGCCTATTGCCCCGTCGCGATGCTCGAAACTTGGCTCGCGGCCTCTGGCATCAATCGTGGAGCGATCTTTCGGGGGATTACCTGCAAGGGGAATCTGGGGGCGGGCCGTATGTCGTCCGGCAACGTGTATGTCCGAATGAAGCAGGCCATCGAGAAGGCCGATCTAATCTCGGAGGGGTACACGCCGCATAGCTTCCGGGCCGGATTCATTACCGAAGCGCATCTCCGTGGCAAGAGCGACCTTCAGATCAAACGAATGAGCGGACATCGCGATCAGAGAACCTTCGAGCGCTACATTCGGATCGCCGATGCCTTCGAAGACAATGCCGGTGATTTCTTCTCACTGGAGGATTGAGCCCCAAAACGCAGCAGCCCGGCACAAGGCCGGGCTGTATGATCGCGCTTATCATTGATACTTGTGAATTCAGAATCCTACATCTCGCTGGACATCGCGTTCTTGAGTGGGACAAGGTCCACCGGAGTTTCAGGGTGGTCACCGTCACCTTGTGCTTGCTTTCGATTAGCTTGCTGCGCATGCCATAGCAGATCTTCGATACCGCCGCGGGGCTGGTAGCCGGTGGGCGCCTCCAGCAGCAGCTCGCGCAATGCCGGATAATCAAAGCGGTTGCAAGCTTCCAGCAAGCGCCTCAACAGCTGGCGCATCTCTGCCCAGGCCATCGAGACCTCATTGGCGGTCATGATCCGGGGGTGGCGGGTCTCGCCCGGGTCCTCGCCGATCAGCAGCTCCTCGTAGAGCTTCTCACCGGGGCGCAGGCCGGAGTAAACGATCTCGATATCGCCTCGCCTGGCGGCGTCGCCCTCGTCGCGGCCGACGAAGGCCGGCTCCAGGCCGGAGAGGCGCACCATATGGCCCGCCAGCTCGGCGATCTTCACAGGCTCGCCCATGTCCAGCACGAACACATCGCCAGGGAAAATGCATGAAAAACCGCTCTACGACGGGCCTCGTAGCGCTTTACCAATAGGAGCTCATGTGGTCATCTAGCAGCTTCGGTAGTTTTCAACCCAGTTGTCCAAAAAGTTTGTTCTAAGCCGCGCATTGGTTACGCTTGATTTCCTGGCACTTTCCTGGGTTGAGCGGCACAGCTCCGGTTGGCTCCC
>NZ_JARANX010000004.1:0-234014 GCF_029889785.1 Chromohalobacter sp. 48-RD10
TTTCGAACCCCGGCCATTGGTCGGGGTTCATTCATTGAGGGCCTTCCCCATGGAGAGTCCCGGATGGCCGGCCCCGTCATCGGCAGGCATTTATTCGAAAACCCCCGCTTCGAAAGAGGCGGGGGTTTTGTCGTTTATGGGGCTGAAAAACGCTGCAATATCGGCCGCCAGAGTGAAAACTTTAGTCTTTTGAATGCCGGGAGTCGCGAGAGTTCTCGTTGCTATTCTCCCTCCCTAATATGCTGGAGGTTTGCTAGGGTAGGGCACAGACATCAGCAGACGTAAGCTTGCGATGAAACGCATCTAAAAGGGGAAGAGGCGGTTATGGCTTCCATCTCGTCACTAGGCGTTGGCTCCGGCCTTGATCTCAACGGGCTGCTTGATCAACTTCAAGAGTCAGAGCAACAGAAACTCGTGCCCATCCAGCAGCAGCAGGCCGACCAGAAAACGAAGATATCGGCTTATGGCAAGCTGCAGGGTGCCTTGTCGAACGTGCAGTCATCCGCAAGCGACTTGAATGATCCCGAGCTTTTCAACAGCGTGACCAGCAATGTCGAGGGCGACAGCGTGAGTGCCGCCGCAACGCCCGATGCTCCGCCTGGGCGTTATGATGTTGACGTCGAACAATTAGCCACAGCTTCCAGTATGGCGACACAAGGCGTCGATGAAGAAGCCGTTCTCAATGCTGGGGCCGAGGCGAGCCTCGATGTTGCATTAGGCGACGGGACGACAAAGAACGTCACAATTGAAGCAGACAGTACGCTGAGCGATGTGCGCGATGCGATCAACGCCAGCGATACTGGAGTGTCGTCCTCCGTCGTTTTTGACGGTGATCAACATCGCTTGGCTCTGGCGTCCAAAGATACGGGAGAGCAGGCGGCGATAGATGGCGTCACCTTCAATGGTCTCGATGGATTGACGTTAGATGCTGATGCGGAAATCGAAGCTCAGGATGCCAAGCTGAACGTCAATGGCATTGCCATCACGAGCGATAGCAATCAGGTCGAAGAGGCCATTCAGGGCACGACACTGAGCCTGACGGATACTGGTGAGTCCACGGTAACGGTAGCACGTGACGAGGAGTCGATCCGGGGTGCCATCACGGGGTTCGTCGAGAGTTACAACGATATGAAATCGACCACTGCCGATCTCACCAGTTTCAGCTCCGAGGATGGCGAGACGCAAGCCGGCGACTTGTTGGGTGACAGCACGACGCGTATGGCGGAATCCCGACTGCGAAGCACGATGACCGAACGCGTCGGTGATGAGGCGCTGCAAACCCTTGAAGATGCTGGTATTTCGATGAACGTCGATGGTGAGCTAGAAGTTGACGAGAATCGGCTCGACGAGGTGCTTGCTAGCCAGCCCGGCGACGTTCAGGCCTTGTTTTCTGGGACCGACGAATCAACGGGGATTGCGGGAAGAGTCGAGGAAGAGCTGGATACCATGCTAGGTGAAGACGGTATGGTGGAGGGCGCCGTGACCGGTGCCGAAAACCAGATGGACCGTCTCGACGAGCGTTACTCATCGATGGAAGATAGCATAGCGACCACGGTGGATCGTTATCGTTCCCAGTTCCAGGAGCTCGACAGCATGGTCTCCGAGATGAATCAGACTAGTGATTATCTCACACAGCAGCTGTCCGCGATGTAATTATCCGTCACTGTTACGCTTGCCATGATCGACGCCCGCCCCTCGTGCAGGCGTCTTGCTTTGTGGCTCTCCTTGCTAGCTGCATACAGCCTCGAGCGCTTCCACGAGACTCGTCATCTCATCATCCGTGCCGATACTGATGCGCAGGAAGTCGCTCAGTGCTTCCTTGTTGAAGTGGCGCACCAGAATTCCCCGCTCACGCAAGGCGTCGAAGAGCATACGCCCCTGATAGGCATCGTGGCGTACGAACAGGAAGTTGGTCTGCGAGGGCAACACCTCGAATCCCAGCGTTTCGAGGCAGCGTTGTGTCCACTCGCGTGTTGCGATGACGCGTTCGCGGCAGGCATCGAAGTATGCTGGATCCCGCAGCGCGGCAATGCCTGCCTCGATGGTGATGCTGTCGATAGGGAATGAATTGAAGGAGTCCTTGACGCGCTCCAGCCCCTCGATCAGTTCGCGCGGGCCGATTGCAAAGCCCAGCCGTAGCCCTGCCAGACTGCGTGATTTGGAGAATGTCCCCGTCACCAACAGGTTCGGGAAACGCTCGACCAGAGGGATCGCGCTTTCGCCTCCGAAGTCTACGTAGGCTTCATCGACCAGTACCACGCTCTCGGTATTACGCTCCAGCAAGGCAGCGATCGCCTCGCGCGGATGTCCGTGCCCGGTCGGTGCGTTGGGGTTGGCGAAGATGATGCCGCCATTGTCGGTATCGAAAGCCGTCAGTGGCACGCGCCACTGGTCGTCCAGTGCCACGCTTCTGTAGGACACGTCGTAGAGCTTGCAGTAGACAGGATAGAAGCTATAGGAAATCGCCGGCATCAGCAGCGGACGAGGCTGCCGAAAGAACGCTTGGAAGGCCAGTGCCAGTACTTCGTCGGAGCCGTTGCCGACGAATACCTGCTCGGTCGTGACGCCATATTCTTCGGCCAGTGCCTCGCGAAGCGCAGTGGCACCAGGATCCGGGTAGAGGCGCAGATGGTCGGCCGGGAAATCGCGTAGCGTCTGCTCGACGCCGGGCGCGGGCGGATAGGGATTCTCGTTGGTATTGAGTTTGATAAGGCGCTCGCGCGGCTGCTCTCCCGGTACATAAGGAGTGAGTTCGCGCACGGCGGGACTCCAGAACTTGCTCATGAACGCTCGCCCAAGCAGTGATGAGGTAGGCGTCCATGGTGACGCCACGCCTCGTGACGCGCAAGGCGCGCCGTGTTTAACAGCTCTGCTGTTGGCCGATGTAGGTTGTTCCGATGCGACTCGACCCTTGATTAGTTTACTAACGACCTCATCTCTTGCACATCGTGATGATCCCCAAGAGTTCTACAGGAGGCGACATGGCCTACGAATCGCTGCTTTCACCGCTCACCATGGGCAAGCTGACGCTCCCCAACCGAGTGCTGATGGCACCGCTGACCCGCGCTCGCACGCTGGATATGGTGCCCAAGGCGCTGCAGCAAACCTATTATGCGCAGCGCGCCGATGCCGGCTTGATATTCAGCGAGGCAACGAACATTTCTCCCACCGCGCGGGGCTATGTCTATACGCCGGGCATTTATACCGACGAGCAGGAAGCCGGTTGGCGGGGTGTCGTGGATAGCGTGCACCGTGCCGGCGGACGGATCGCCTTGCAGCTATGGCACGTGGGGCGGATCTCGCATCACAAGATTCAGCCGGGTGGTCAACCGCCGGTGGCGCCGAGCGCGCTACGGGCAGAAGGCGCCAACTGCTTCCTCGAGTTCGAGGACGGCAGCTCGGGCCAGCACCCGACCAGTACGCCACGAGCCCTGGAAACCGACGAAATCCCCGCGCTGATCGATGATTATCGCCAAGCCGCCAAACGCGCCAAGCGTGCCGGATTCGACATGGTCGAGGTACACGCCGCCAATGCGTACCTGCTGCAACAGTTCATGGCGACGGGCTCGAATAAGCGTACTGACCGCTATGGTGGTAACCTGGTCAACCGGGCGCGCCTGGTCCTGGAAGTCGTCGATGCCGTCAGTGAGGTCATGGGTGCCGATCGAGTCGGGATCCGTATCTCACCGTTCATCGAGATCTTCGGTCTGAGCGATGACGAGTCGGAGGCCATGGCCTTCTATCTGGCCGAGCAATTGACGCGTCGCGGCATTGCCTACCTGCATGTCAACGAGCCCGACTGGACCGGCGAAGGACCGCAACTGACCGACACCTTCCGCCGCGAGTTGCGCAAGCGCTTCCCGGGAACGTTGATCTACTGCGGGCACTACACCGCCGAGCGCACCGAGGCGTTGATTCGCGATGGCCTGGGCGATGGCGCGGCCTTCGGGCGTCCGTATATCGCTAACCCTGATCTCGTCGAACGCTTTCGTCGCGATAGCACGCTCAATGCGCCCGATCCGACAACGTTCTACGGCGGTGGTGCCGAAGGTTACACGGACTATCCGACATTATCATGAGGTCTAAGCCTGCAAAGGGTGTCCGATGGCGCCACATGACGCTATGCTGTCACCCACGGGGCCGCGGGAGCGGCCCAAGACCCATTGGTTAGGAGGACTATCATGCAGATCAGGACGTTGCTCGCCGGTTCCGCCATGCTCGCCATACTTGCCGGTTGTGCCACGGGCACCTCACAGCAAGGCCAGCCTGGCGCGTCGGAGCAAGCCGAACAGCCGACCGTCTACAGCGGCACCTTGCCATGCCGCAGCTGCGACGGTATCGATCTTGAAGTGCAACTGATGGGTGATGAAGACGCGACTGCGGATGAACGCACCTTCGAGTTGCAAGCCGAATATCGTAACCATCCGGAGAATCCGCCGGCCGAAGAATACAGCGGCCAGTGGGAAGTCATCGATGGTGCCGCAGAAGACCCCGAGGCGACTGTCTACGAGCTGACGCCTGAAGGCGAAGGGCAGATCTATTACTTCCAGAAGCTCGATGCCAACACACTGGAACTGATCGATCCGCAACTGCGTCGCTTCGAGAACGGTGAAACGCTGCGCCTGCAACGCCAACAGTAATCGCGTTCTCGTATCACCGAAAAGGCGGCCCACGGGCCGCCTTTTGCATGTCTGGACCTTTCGTGGGGAATACCCGGACGAGGCGATGCCGGGCGCGATGATAGAATGTCGGTGATCAGCAAGGAGTGACGACATGGCCAAGGCGAAAAGCGCTTTCGTGTGCACCGAATGCGGTGCCGAGTACAGCAAGTGGCAAGGGCAGTGTTCGAGCTGTCGCGAGTGGAATACGCTCAACGAAGTGCGCCTGGGGAGCGCTCGGCCGCATGCGCAATCACCATCGACGACGGGGCGTAGCGGCTATGCGGGATTGGTCTCGCGCGACGTGGTCGACCTGGGCGAAGTCGACCTCACCGAAGTGCCGCGTTTCTCGTCTTCCTTCGGCGAGTTCGACCGCGTGCTGGGCGGTGGTCTCGTTCCTGGATCGGCGGTGCTGTTGGGCGGCAACCCCGGTGCCGGCAAGTCGACGTTGCTGCTGCAGACCGCTTGCAAGCTGGCCCAGTCGCACAAGGTTGTGTACGTCACCGGCGAGGAATCGCTCTCCCAGGTAGCGATGCGTGCGCATCGGCTGCAGCTGCCGATCAAGGGACTCAATATGCTCGCCGAGACCAGCATCGAAACGGTGCTTGCGGTCGCCGAGCGTGAAAAGCCCGCCGTACTGATCATCGACTCGATCCAGACCATGCATCTGGAGGATATTAGCTCGGCGCCGGGTGGCGTGGCGCAGGTGCGTGAATCCTCGTCGGCGTTGACGCGTTTCGCCAAGCAGTCGAACACCGTGCTGATGCTGGTCGGGCACGTCACCAAGGACGGCACGCTGGCTGGCCCCAAGGTGCTGGAGCACATGATCGATGCGTCGTTGCTGCTCGAGGGCGGGGCGGACTCGCGATTTCGCACCCTGCGCGGGCAGAAGAACCGCTTCGGCGCGGTCAACGAGTTGGGTGTGTTTGCGATGCTCGAGCATGGCCTCAAGGAGGTCAAGAACCCCAGCGCCATCTTCCTGTCGCGCGCCGAAGAACAAGCGCCCGGCAGCCTGGTGATGGTGGTCTGGGAAGGCACGCGGCCGATTCTCGTCGAGGTCCAGGCATTGCTCGACGATTCGGCGCTAGGCAACCCACGGCGCGTTGCTGTGGGGCTCGATCAGAATCGCCTGGCGATGCTGCTGGCCGTGCTGCACAAGCATGGTGGCTTGTTCACTGGCGATCAGGATGTCTTCCTCAATGTGGTCGGCGGCGTCAAAGTGCTCGAGACCAGCGCCGACCTGGCCGTGTTGTTGGCCGTCGTCTCCAGTCTGCAGAACCGTAACTTGCCACGTGAGCTGGTGGCCTTCGGCGAAGTGGGGCTCTCCGGCGAGATTCGCCCCGTACCCAGCGGTCAGGAGCGTATCGTCGAGGCCGCCAAACACGGCTTCAAGCGTGCCATCGTACCGCGTGCCAATGCCCCACGGCAGGCGCCCGAGGGCATGGAAGTGATCGCTGTCGATAAACTCGGCGATGCCTTGGAAGCCCTGTAAACGCTGGCGCGCCGGTGATGTAGAATGGAGTGAACGATTGCCAAGGAGTGCCCAATGAGTGCCATTCGCCTGACGCAATACAGCCACGGCGCTGGCTGTGGCTGCAAGATCGCCCCCGACGTGCTGGACAGCATCCTGTCCAAGGCGGGCCCTGGTGCCACCGACAAGCGCTTGATCGTGGGCAACCAGGGCCGCGAAGACGCTGCCATTTATGACCTCGGCGACGGTCGCGGTCTTATATCGACGACTGACTTCTTCATGCCCATCGTCGACGATCCCTTCGATTTCGGGCGCATCGCCGCCATCAATGCCATCAGCGATGTCTATGCCATGGGCGGCACACCAATCATGGCACTGGGCATTCTCGGATGGCCGCTCGACAAGCTGGCCGCCGAAATCGCCGGCGACGTGGTAGGCGGCGCGCAATCGATCTGCCGCGAGCTGGGCCTTGCCTTGGCCGGCGGGCACTCCATCGATGCCCCCGAACCGATCTTTGGCCTGGCAGTGAATGGCCTGGTCGATCTCGACCACCTCAAGCTCAACAGCAACGCCAAGGCCGGCGACTTGCTGTATCTCACCAAACCGCTGGGGGTAGGGCTTCTGACCACGGCTGAAAAGCATGGCTGGCTGGAATCTGGTCACCAAGGGTTGGCGCGCCGCACGATGCTGAAGGCCAACCGGATCGGGATCGAGATGGCCAAGGTCCAGGGCGTGCATGCCATGACCGATGTCACCGGTTTTGGCTTGGCGGGACACCTCAGCGAGATCTGCCAGGCGAGCGGCCTCAAGGCGCGGATTGACTTCACCAAGCTGCCCCGGCTTGCCGAGGCGGAAGCGTACCGGCGGCGCGGGGCGGTGCCCGGCGGCACGCAGCGTAACCGTCAGGCTCTGGGCGAGGCCTTGCCCGATATGGATGCGGCGCATTGGCAGTGGTTGTGTGATCCCCAGACCTCGGGCGGCCTGCTGCTGAGCGTCGACCCCGCCTGGGCGGATGACGTCGAGCGCATCGGTCGTCAACACGGCCTCACGCTGGAAGCCTTCGGCGAGATGCGCTCCGCGAGTGGTGCCAGTGTGATCGAGGTGCGTGGGTGAGCCTACCGCAGATCGAGCCTGAGTTGGCGCTGCTTGAGCGCCCGTTGATCGATGTGCGGGCCCCGGTGGAGTTCGCTCAGGGTGCCTTGCCGGGCGCCGTCAACCTGCCATTGATGGACGATGCTGAGCGCCAGGCGGTGGGTATTCGCTACAAGGAAGCCGGTCAGGCCGCCGCCATCGAGCTGGGCACGCAATTGGTGGATGGCGCCCTCAAACGGCGTCGTGTGTCGGCGTGGCAGGCGTTTGCCGAGCGTCATCCTCAAGCGCTGATCTATTGCTTTCGGGGCGGGCTGCGTTCGCAAATCGCGCAGCAGTGGCTGCAGGAGGCGGGCATCACCCTGCCGCGTATTCAAGGCGGCTGGAAGGCTATGCGCCAGTGCCTGAACGCCGAGATTACCTCGGCGGCGACGCGGCCGGCGCTCGTCGTGGCCGGCCTCACCGGTAGCGCCAAGACCGAGTTGATTCAACGTCTCGACACGGGCGTCGATCTCGAAGGTCATGCGCGGCATAAAGGCTCTGCGTTCGGGTGGCATCCCTTGCAGGGGCCGTCGCAGATCGACTTTGAGCATGCGCTAGGCGTGGCGTTGTCGCGTATGCCGCATGGCTGCGTGGTGGAGGATGAGTCACGCATGATCGGGCGGCTGGATATTCCCTTGTCTTTCTGGCGAACCATGGAAGCGGCGCCGCGCATTCGCGTGGAAATGCCGTTGGACTGGCGCCTCGAACAGATACGCAAAGACTATATCGAGACCCTGTGGCAGACCTATCGTGGCCACTATGGCGAGTGGCTGGGTTGGGCGTTGATGCGCAAGCAGCTTTCCAGCGCGCTCAAGCGTGTGCGTAAGCGCCTGGGCAGTGCGCGTTTCCAGCGTCTGCAGCGTTTGCAGGCGCTGGCCTTCCGTGAACACGAGCGCGGCAACACCCAAGCGCACGAAGCCTGGCTCGCGCCGCTGATGCTCGAATACTACGATCCCATGTATCGCTATCAGCTTGAGCAGTCTCCCCATGAGGCGCTGCATGTCGGCGACTGGGAGAGCTGCCTGGCCTTTGCCCAGGACTGGTCGGCATCGCTCGTGCGTTAGATGAACCAGTCTTGCGCCTTGTCTGGGCTCAAGACCGGCGGGCGTGATGCAGCCAGTCGAGCATGACGCGGTCGAGCAGGGCGGCCAGGCGGTCGAAACGCCGCGGTTCCTCCATGACCGTCTCGCGGGTTTGCAGGTAAGCGCCGTCGGCAGCCGCGAGCCGCTCGTCGAATGCCGCAAGATGATCGTAAAGGGCGCTGACCGAGGCGACGGTGGCCTCCAGGTGACATTGCAGCGCCACCACGCGGCCGCTGTCCCAGGCGAATCCTTGCAACGGGCTGGCGGTACTGCCGCCCAGAGGCAAGGCCTCGTCCGGTAAGCCGAAGACATCGTGATGCCAAGTGAATGCCTCGAAGCGTTCGGGCAGATTGAAGGGACTCTCGTCGGCCAGGGTGATAGGCTGCCAGCCGCGCTCGGCATAGGTACCCCGGGAGACGATGGCGCCCAGCGCCTCGGCGATCAACTGCGCACCCACACCGACGCCGAGCAGCGGCTTGCCACTCTTGAGCATGCGCGCGATCAACTTACGCTCGCGCTTGAGCCATGCTGGTGGCGTGTCCTCGTGGAGCCCGAACGGGGCGTCGAGCACGATCAAGGCATCGAAATTGTCGAAGATCGGCGGCGCCTCGTCCGCGTATAAATGGCAGGTATTATGGCTGTGGCCCATGCCCGTCAGCCAATCGGCGAAGCGCGCTGGGCCGAGATAATCCGCGTGCTGAAGAAAGTAGATATGCATGATGCGCCCATGATGGTAAAGCCGTCCCCCCGCAGCAAGTGGGGTCGTCGAGGAGAGCTAGCGTGCCGCGAGCCGAGGTACTTGAACAGATTTATACCATCGTCGCCCAGATTCCCGAGGGGCGAGTGACAACGTACGGGCGCATCGCGAACATGACCGATGGCGCCACGGCACGCATGGTGGGTAGCGCCATGCGCCACCTGCCCAGCGGCCATGGGTTGCCCTGGCATCGCGTCATTAATGCCAGCCGACGCGTGACCGAGCATACTGGTGCCGTGCGTCAGCATGAAAAGCTGCGCGCCGAAGGCGTCGTGTTCGATGCCCGTGGGCGCGTTCTTCAAGACATACTCTGGCCCTGACGAGGCTGATGAGGAGCAATGATATGACAGCGTCCGCCGACGGCTTCCATGCCCGTCTGGATCAACTGCCCGCGCGGGCTCGGCTGGCCTTCATGGCGGCCTTGATCGAGCGCATGTGGCCCAACTATGCGTTGTATGCCGAGATGAGCGGCGTCGGCGACACGAAGGTGGTGCGCAACGTGCTCGACCTGGCGTGGGAAGCGCTGGTCGTGAAGGATGCGGCGATCGACTTCGACAAGCAGGCCGAGAAACTTGCCGAGCAGGAGCCGCCGGAAACCGATGACAGCTTCGGCGCGCGGCGGGCGGTTGAAGTGGTGATGGCCTTGGCAGCACTGCTCGATGCCTTGCGTGGTGAGGCGCCTGAGTCGCCGCGTGACGTGAGTCGCCTGTCACGCGATGGCGTGCATGCCTACATCGAGATGACCGACGGCGCGGAGGATGATGCCGAGCGGCTGGCGGCACGTGTGCGTGAGCATCCGTTGATGGATGACGAACACGACTTCCAGGAAGCGGTACTCGAGCACGTCGAGGCGCCGCTGACGCGTGACGCCCTCAAGTCGCTGCGACGCCTGGGGCGTAACGAAGGCGTCAGCAACCTGGGACTCAGCGCCGAGGAGTAGCCACCTCCTACAGTCGCATCTCGATCCCCTGTTCGGCCATATAGCGTTTGGCGTCGGGGATGGTGTACTCACCGAAGTGGAAGATACTGGCGGCGAGCACGGCATCCGCACCGCCTTCCTTGACGCCCGCGACCAAGTGATCGAGATGGCCGACGCCGCCGGAGGCGATGATCGGGACGCTGACAGCATCGGCGATGGCGTGGGTCACGCCTAGATCGAAACCGGCTTTGGTGCCGTCGCGGTCCATACTGGTTAGCAGCAATTCTCCCGCCCCGAGTTCGACCATCTTGCTCGCCCATTCCACGGCATCGAGCCCGGTGGGCTTGCGTCCGCCATGGGTGAATATTTCCCAGCGCGGCGGCTCGCCCTCAGCCGAGACCCGCTTGGCGTCGATGGCGACGACGATGCACTGGCTCCCGAAGCGTTCTGCCGCTTCGTGGACGAAATCGGGGTTGGTCACCGCTGCGGTGTTGATCGAGACCTTGTCGGCGCCGGCGTTGAGCATGGTGCGGATGTCGTCGCAGGTGCGAATGCCACCGCCCACCGTCAACGGAATGAAGACCTCCCCGGCGATGCGTTCGACCATTTCCACCGTGGTGCCGCGATCCTCGTGGCTGGCGGTGATGTCGAGGAAGGTGATTTCGTCGGCGCCCTGCTGGTTGTAGCGTTTGGCGACCTCGACTGGGTCGCCGGCGTCGCGGATGCCGACGAAATTGACGCCCTTGACCACGCGGCCGGCATCGACGTCGAGACAGGGAATGATGCGCTTGGCGAGTGCCATGATCAGCTTCTCCGTGTGACTGGCGCGGCGTCGCACAGGCGCTGGGCCTCGGCGACGTCGAGTTTGCCTTCGTAGATGGCGCGTCCGGTGATGGCGCCGAGAATGCCTTCGTGCTCCACCTCGAGCAGTTCCTCGAGGTCGCCCAGATGCGTGACACCGCCGGAGGCGATCACCGGGAGGCCACCCTCGCGCGCCAGATCGGCGGTGGCCGCGATGTTGACGCCCTGCATCATGCCGTCGCGGGCGATATCCGTGTACACGATCGAGGTGACGCCATCGTCGGCGAAACGCTTGGCCAGGTCCACGGCCTTGAGCGTCGACACTTCGGCCCAGCCATCGGTGGCGACATAACCGTCGCGGGCGTCGAGCCCCACGATGACGCGGCCCGGAAAGGCGCGGCACATCTCGGTGACGAAAGCCGGGTCTTTGACGGCTTGGGTGCCGATGATGACGTAAGACACGCCCGCCTCAAGATAGGCCTCGATGATCGCGGCGGTGCGAATGCCACCGCCGATCTGGATTGGCAGCTCGGGATAGGCGCGGGCGATGGCGGTTACCGCCTCGGCGTTCACTGGCTGGCCTTCGAAGGCGCCGTTGAGATCCACTAGATGCAGCCGGCGGGCTCCGGTCTCGACCCAGCGCGCGGCCATGGCCACCGGATCGTCACCATAGGTGGTCGAGTCGTCCATTCGTCCCTGCTTGAGGCGGACGCACTGGCCGTCCTTGAGATCGATGGCGGGAATCACCAGCATGACGTGTCCTCTCGGTATACGTGTGGCGCCGCCATCGAAAGGCGGCGTGTCCGGCCTGGACGTTCAGGGCGTCCAGGTGACGAAATTTTCGAGCAAGCGTAACCCGTCACGCGCGCTTTTCTCGGGATGGAACTGCACAGCGAAGACCGGGCCACGGCCGGTGGCGACATGCGCGGTATGCCCGCCGTATTCGGTGGTGCCGAAGATATCGCTGTCTTCCTGTGCCTCGACGTAATAGCTGTGCACGAAATAAAAGCGTGCGTCGTCGTCGATGCCCGCCCAGAGCGGATGCGGGTGATGTTGCGTGACGCGGTTCCAGCCCATGTGAGGCACTTTCAGGCGCTGGCCCTGGGTATCGCGAAGGTCACGCTCGAAATGACGCACGCGCCCTGGCAGATGGCTAAGGCACACCACACCGCCGTTTTCCTCGCTTTCTTCCATCAGCATCTGTTGGCCGACACAGATGCCTAGTAACGGCTTGGCCTGGGCGCGTAGCACTTCGTGAACCACACCCTGCAGATCGTTGCGCTGCAATTCGCCCATGCAGTCACGAATCGCCCCTTGGCCGGGCAGTACTAAGCGGCTAGCGCCACGGATGCTGCGCGAATCGTCAGTGATGACGACGTTCTCATGCGTGACGTGTTCCAGCGCCTTGGCGACGGAGTGAAGGTTACCCATGCCGTAATCGATGACCGCAATCGTCATGCTCGCTCCTTAGCGCGTCAGCGCGTCGTGAGAGCCTCACAGGCTGCCTTTGGTGGAGGGCATCCGCCCGGTCATACGGGGGTCGGGTTCCACCGCCATGCGCAGTGCGCGGCCAAAGGCCTTGAAGATGGTTTCCGCCTGATGGTGGGCGTTGAAGCCTTTGAGGTTGTCGATGTGCAGCGTGACCTGGGCGTGATTGACGAAGCCTTGGAAAAACTCCCAGAACAGCTGCGTGTCGAATCGGCCGATGTTCGCGCGTGTGAACTCGACATCCATGCTCAGTCCTGGGCGCCCCGAGAAGTCTACCACGACGCGGGAGAGTGCTTCGTCCAGCGGCACGTAGGCATGACCGTAACGCCGGATGCCGTGCTTGTCGCCGATGGCCTGGACGAAGGCCTGCCCTAGGGTGATGCCGAGATCCTCAACGGTATGATGATCGTCGATGTGCAGGTCGCCCTGAGCATTGATCTCCAGGTCGATCAGGCCGTGGCGCGCTACCTGATCGAGCATGTGATCGAGAAATGCGACGCCCGTTTCGGATTGGAAATGGCCCTCGCCGTCGAGGTTGATACGGACCTGAATCTGGGTCTCGTGGGTGTCGCGGGACACGGTGGCGACGCGCTCGGCCATAGGGGGTCTCCAGCACTTCGGACGTGAACGGGGCGCGCGATGCAGGCGTGGATGCGCAAGGCTCGCGGCGCCATGGAACGGTCATTATAGAGAATCGCCCCGGCCATCCGCTACAATGACGGGAGTTCAGGGGCGATGCCCACGTCCCTCCACCAATGCTCGAGGGTCTGTGACAGGGCCAGGGAGATCGTCCAGGGAGAGTAGGCATGCCGGTGACCTTGCAGGAAATCGATTACGCCGAATGGGAAAAGGATGCCCAAGTGGCGCAGGATCTCGCGCGCATCTACCGCGATGCTCCCACCGAGCGTCTTCCCGCGCCTGTCGAGGGCTTCATCGACGGCCACTTCACCCAGGGCGGCGTGTTCTGCTGCGCGTTATTCAACGCGCGTCGACTGGGAGCGGTCGCCGTGCGTCGCGAAACTCGCGTATGGTGGTTGTCACATTTCTGCGTACGTGCTGAAACCCGGCACCGCGGAGTCGGCTCACGGTTATTGATGCTGATTGCCGAGCGCGCGCAAGGCGAAGGCTGTACGCCGCGCGTTCCCACTGCAGTACTGATGATGGGGGACCAACTGTTGTTGACCCGGCTTGGCTATCATCCCGCCGCCGACGGAACGTACTATGAATTTCATCCATTAGCGTCACAGGGAGGGCGCCAATGAGAGCGCTGCTGAGAGCATTGCTGGCGGTGGTCGGGGTGTTGGCCTTGATCGTGGTCGGCGCCGTGGTCTATATCACCACGTTCTTCGATCCCAACGACCTCAAGCCCCGGCTCGTCGAGGCGGTGCGCGATCAAAGCGGGCTGGAGCTCAACCTGGACGGCCCCTTGTCATGGTCCTTCTATCCACGCCTGGGCTTCAGTGTCGAGCAGGCCGAGGCCTGGTTGCCCGAGCAGTCGCACGATGACTCGGCATTCGCGGCGCTCGACCGAGCCGAGGTCAGCGTGGCGTTCGCGCCGCTGCTCTCCGGCGAGGTAGCCGTGGAAGGGCTGACGCTAGATGGCATGCGGCTCAATCTCGAGCGCGACGCCGAAGGTCGCGGCAATTGGGAAGTCTTGCTCGATCGCATGGGGCGCGGCGGTGACCAGGCTGAAGAGGCCTTGGCGCCGGCATCGGCAGGGCCGGGGCTGAATCAGAATCCCGACAGTCTGCCCGTGGCGCTGGATATCGCGAGTGTCCAGGTACGCAACAGTCGAGTGCATTATCAGGACGCCCAGCGCAATTTGGATCTAACGCTCTCCAAGCTCAGCATGGAGGGTAGCAACGTCAACCCCGATGCCGCCTTTCCATTGCAGATGTCATTTGATCTCGACAGCCAGGCGCCTGAGTTGACCAGCCAGGTGAAGCTCAAGAGCCGTGTACGCTTGGGCCTGCGCGACGGCCGCTATGAACTCAACAACGTGACTCTGGAAACCAGCACGCAGTGGCCGGCGCTTTCCGATCAGGCGCAGGGCATCAATCTGCAACTCGGCCACCTGCTGGCCGAGACGCAGGAGCAGCATTACCGTCTCGATGACGCCAAGCTCGATACGCGGCTGCACCATCCCGCCGTGAAAGGCAAACCGCTTGGGTTGAGCCTGGGCTTCGACGGCGAAGCCGATCTCGATGCTCAAACCGCCCAGTTGCGTGATATCACCTTGAGCGGCGATGACGACCTGAACCTGACGGGGACACTGAGCTTTACCCAACTGCTCGGGACGCCGCAGTACACCGGACAGCTCAAGCTGGCGCCGCTTCCCCTGCGGGATTGGCTCAAGCGTTTCGATGCCCTGCCCGAGACCGGGGATGAAAAGGCGCTGAGCGAGCTCGCCATGACCAGCCCCGTGCATGGCGATCTCCAGCGCATCAATTTCTCGAATCTTAGCCTGTTGCTCGATGGCGAAACGCTGACCGGGGAGTTGGGCGCCGGTTTCGATGGCCAGTGGCTGAGTTTCGATCTTCAGGGCGAGCGTCTCGATCTGGACGCCTATCTGCCGCCCGCCGGGAAGGATGGCGAAAGTGCAGAGAAGGGTAAGGACGAAGACACGGCGAGCGTCGTCGAAACGCTGGGCGTCTCGTCGGCCTATGCCGCCGCCGAGAGCGCCGGCTTGCTTCCCGCTGAATGGCTGTCCAACTTGACGTTGGATGGCAAGTTGGACGTGAACACCGTGATCCTCAAGGGCATGACACTTCAGGATGTAGCGCTGCGCGTGGCGGGTGACGACGGGCGTCAGCGTCTGGAGTCCCTGTCGGCCAAGCTCTACGATGGCACGTTCGACGCCCAGGGTAGCTTGGATCTCCGTCAATCGCCGTTGCGCCTGGCCATGACGCAGTCGCTCTCCGGGGTGCAGATCGCGCCGTTGTATAAAGATATCAACGGCGCGGAATCGCCCTTGCGCGGCCGGCTCAATCTGGAAAGCGACGTCACCTCGCAGACCAATCAGCTCGAGTCGCTCAAGCGCCATCTCAACGGTACGGCTTCGCTACGCATCGACGACGGCGCGATGCTCGACGTCAATGTCTCGCGTCAGCTATGTACCGCCGCTGCCATGTTGGACGGCAACCAGTCGGATCGCGATTGGAGCGACGACACGCCTTTCGACACGCTGTCGGCGAGTCTCGATATCACCGATGGCGTGGCGCGCAACGACGATCTCGAGGTGCGCATTCCGGGCATCGAAATGACTGGCACGGGCTCGTTCAACATTCCTACCGAGCGTTTCGATTACGATCTCAAGGCGCGCTTCATCGATACCGCCGACCAGAATGCCTGTCGGGTAACCTCGCGCCTGCAACAGGTAAGCCTGCCGGTGCGTTGTGAAGGGCAACTGGGCGGAGAGCCGGGTGAATGGTGCCGCTTCGATCGTGAGGCCTTCCAGGACACGCTGGGAGAGTTGGCCAAGGAGAAAGCCAAGCGCGAAGCCGGCGATAAGCTCGACGAAGCGCTGGAAGACAATCTCGACAGCGATACTGCGCGCAAGATCGACGAAACGTTGGGAGAAGGCTCCGCCAAGGAACTTGGAGACAAGTTGCGTGGTCTACTCAAGTGAGCAAAGCCCAAAGCCAGTCCCTGCGCCGACACCTGTCGGCGCTTTTTTTAGTATGTCCCTGACTTCTTCTCATCCCCATGATCTGACGGCGTCGCCGCCGGCTGGACGATAACGCGCATGCAGGAAATTCCGCTCACCGCTGACACCTTTCGTCGGCGGGTCTTCGAATGGTTCGACGTTCACGGCCGCAAGACACTGCCCTGGCAATTCGACAAGACGCCCTACCGCATCTGGGTGTCGGAAATCATGCTGCAGCAGACGCAGGTCGCCACGGTGATTCCCTACTATCAGCGCTTCATGGAGCGCTTTCCGGATGTCGCCGCCCTGGCGCGAGCGCCGCAAGACGAGGTGCTGCATCTGTGGACGGGGCTGGGGTATTACGCACGAGCGCGTAACCTGCACAAGGCCGCCCAGGTGGTGATGGGTGAACATGGCGGCGAGTTTCCGATGGACAGCGTCGAGGCGCTTTCCGCACTGCCCGGCATCGGGCGTTCCACGGCCGGCGCGATCATCAGCATCAGCACTGGCCGGCGTGCGCCGATCCTCGACGGCAACGTCAAGCGTGTACTGACTCGCCTGCACGCCGTGGAAGGCTGGCCCGGCCGTCCTGCCGTAGAGCGTGAGCTATGGACGCTGGCGGAGCGTTACACGCCGGATGAGCGTCTGGCCGACTATACCCAGGCGATGATGGACCTGGGGGCGACGCTGTGTACGCGAAGCAAACCGGCATGTCTGCTATGCCCCTTCGAAGATATCTGCGTGGCGCATGCGCGTAGCGAAGAAACGCGCTTCCCCGAATCCAAACCGCGCAAGGCACTGCCTGAGCGCGTCACACAGATGCTGGTATTGCGTGACCCACAGGGGCGCGTCTTCCTCCAGCAACGTCCAGCTAGCGGATTGTGGGGCGGTTTGTGGAGTCTGCCCCAGTTCGATGACGAGCAAGCGCTACGCGCCTGGCTCGATCAGCGCTTCCCCCACGCCCTGCGCGAGGCGGATGGCGAGGCGTTCACGCATACCTTCAGCCATTTTCGCTTGAAGATCACGCCCTCACCGGCGCGTCTGGAGGAGCTGCCTTCAGAGGTCGGCGAGGAAGGGGTGCTATGGTACGACGCCAAGGCGCCCGCTAGTGTAGGATTGGCGGCGCCGGTCAAGACACTGCTCGACCGAGATGTTTCGTAACCCCGCAATACGTTAGGAGTAAGCGCCATGAGCCAGACCGTCTTTTGCCGCAAGTACCAACAGGAGCTCGAGGCCCTGCCGTTTCCGCCGCTACCCGGTGCCAAGGGGCAGGAGATCCAGCAGACGGTTTCCAAACAAGCCTGGGACGAATGGCAGGCGCTGCAAACTCGTCTGATCAACGAAAAGCATCTCAGCCTGCTGGACCCCGAAGCGCGTACCTATCTCATGGAACAGATGGAGCGCTTCCTGGACAATCAAGATACCGACCAGGCTGAAGGCTACGTACCCCCGAGCCAGTAAAGCAGGCCCGGTGGTCGGCATCTTTTTGAATTAAAAGGCTTGACCCGAACCGAAGAATTCGGTTTAATGCGTCTCCGTTGGCAGCGGCCAGATAGCTCAGTCGGTAGAGCAGTGGATTGAAAATCCTCGTGTCGGCGGTTCGATTCCGTCTCTGGCCACCAATTTGCTGGGGTATAGCCAAGTGGTAAGGCACTGGTTTTTGGTATCAGCATGCGCAGGTTCGAATCCTGCTACCCCAGCCATCGCTAACGGCTCTATGCTATGCCGACATAGCTCAGTTGGTAGAGCAACTGACTTGTAATCAGTAGGTCCCGGGTTCGACTCCTGGTGTCGGCACCATAGCTTAGCGACTGATTCTAAAGGCTTTTTTAGCCTTGAAAGAAACCGCCCATCGAGGCGGTTTTTTTGTGGGTGTCCATCAAGTATCCACAGCGCTCATTAGGCATTACAAATTCTGCACCCTGAAGTCCGCCGAGCAATCGATTTCGTCGCCGGCGACCATGAAGCGGTCGTGACCGCGATAATGCAGGGTGCGGGGAAGGCCGATCGAGGTGTCTACATGGGCTTTGACGATCTCCCAGATGAACAGCTCGTGGCGGTCTATCTGGCTGTCGTCGACCAGGCGGCACTCGAAGCTGGCATAGCATTCCTCAACGAGCGGTGCAGAGACGATCTTGCCCGGTGTCGGTGTCAGCCCGAAGGCGTCGAACTTATCGAGCGTATCACCATCGCTATTGCCCACCCCGACCACGGCGTCGACTAGCTCCAGTGTCGGTATGTTGATCGTGCATTCGCGGCTTTCGCGTACGAGGCGATGGCTGTGATTGGCGGCGGTGATTAGGCAACCGAAGTGTGCCGGCGTGAAGCCGAGCATCATGTGCCAGCCCATCACCATCAGGTTACGTTCTGCCTGCCATTGCGAGCCCACCAGTACGATGGGGCCGGTTTCCAGGTGACAGCGGCATTGATCGAGGGGGAAGTCGGCCTTGCGTGGTGTCATACCTTCTCCTTGCACGATGGCACTCCGATTAAAATAGCCCATTGCGGCAGAGAAAGGCGTTGGCGGGGGCCAGACACAAGTAAGCCCGACCGAGGCCGGGCTGTGGACGTTGCGTCATTGCATGTCCTGTCGAGCTCCTTGCGACCTTTCCACACTTCCTTGTGCGCGATGCTGAGCACCGAGGTCGTATCCCTGCTCGACGGCGCTCACAATGTCATAGTGAACAGGCGGTTGGATTGATCTGGGTTAAATACCCGACAATTTTACTCGGGAATTAGTGGTCGTCTGATAAAATTCTTCGGGTGTCGTCGGATGCTGACCCGTTGCGTCGGCATTGGCTTACTAGAAAGACATCGAATATAGGTAAACGAAGCGTCTCTAATGTGTTATTTTTTGTATACGTGAGCCATGGACGGCGAGGAACCTTCAAGGAAGTCGCAATTCCATCGCGTAGTGGTTCACACTGCGTACGACGTTTTAGCCCTCCCATGGCGGAGGGCTTTTTTCTGCCTGAAAGGTGGTGAAGCGGGTCTTCCTACTCTTTTCCTGCCTCTGAATTTCCTGCCTCTGAACGAAACAGGCCCATGCACGGGGCATGGGCCTGTTCTGACGCTGTTACTGCGCGGGGCGAAATGTTGTGCCCCGGCATACAGCGTTTAACGCTTCATGAGGGCATCCAGAGCGGCGTTCAGCGTCGCGCTGGGACGCATGACTTGGCTGGTCAGATCATAATCGGGATGGTAGTAGCCATTGATCTCTACCGGCTTACCTTGCACTTCGGTGAGTTCTTTGACGACCTTGTCTTCGTCGGCTTTGAGCGATTTGGCCAACTCGCTGAACTGCCCCTTCAGCTCGGCGTCTTCGTCCTGAGAGGCGAGTGCCTGGGCCCAGTAGAGCGAGAGATAGAAGTGGCTGCCGCGGTTATCGATTTCGCCGATCTTGCGTGACGGCGACTTGTTGCTGTTGAGGAATTCACCGGTGGCCTGATCCAGCGTCTTGGCCAGCACCTTGGCCTTGGGATTGTCGTACGCCTTGGCGAGGTGCTCGAGTGACGCGGCCAGGGCGAGGAACTCACCCAGCGAGTCCCAGCGTAGGTGATTTTTCTCCAGGAGCTGCTCGACGTGCTTGGGCGCGCTGCCGCCGGCGCCGGTCTCGAACAGGCCGCCGCCCTGCATCAGCGGGACGATGGAGAGCATCTTGGCACTGGTGCCGAGTTCCATGATCGGGAACAGGTCGGTCAGGTAGTCGCGCAGCACGTTGCCGGTGACGGAGATAGTGTCTTCGCCCTTGCGAGTGCGTTCCAGCGAGAAGCGCATGGCGTCTTCCGGCGCCATGATGCGGATATCCAGGCCGCTGGTATCGTGATCCTTGAGGTAGGCTTCGACTTTCTCGATGAGCTTCGCATCATGCGCGCGGTTGGCATCCAGCCAGAAGATGGCGGGGGTGGCGCTGTCGCGGGCGCGAGTGACGGCAAGCTTGACCCAGTCCTGAATCGGCGCGTCCTTGGTCTGGCACATGCGCCAGATGTCGCCGGCTTCCACGTCATGGTTGAACAGTTGATGACCGTTTTCGTCGGTGACCACGATGGTGCCGTCCGCATCGGCCTGGAAGGTCTTGTCGTGAGAGCCGTATTCCTCGGCCTTCTGCGCCATCAGGCCGACGTTGGGTACGCTGCCCATGGTGGTCGGATCGAAGGCGCCATTCTTCTTGCAGTCATCGATGGTGACCTGATAGATGCCGGCGTAGCAGCGATCCGGGATCACGGCCTTGGCATCGTGCAGCGCATCGTCGGTGCCCCACATCTTGCCGGAATCGCGAATCATCGCCGGCATGGACGCGTCGATGATCACATCAGAGGGCACATGCAGGTTGGAGATACCCTTGTGCGAGTTGACCATCGCCATCGGCGGACGCTCTTTGTAGAGCGCGTCGATGTCGCTCGTGATGGCGTCCTGTTGTTCGCTGGGCAGGGACTCGATCGCGCTGTAGAGGTCGCCGATGCCACTGTTGGGATTGAAGCCCGCCAGTTCGAGGGCGTCGGCGTGTTTCTCGAGCACGTCCTTGTAGAACTCTTCGACCACCATGCCGAACATGATCGGGTCGGAAACCTTCATCATGGTGGCTTTCAGGTGCAGAGAGAACAGCACGCCGCGCTTCTTGGCATCCTTGATCTCGCTGTCGATGAAGTTGCGCAGATGGCGGCTGCTCATGCGTGAGGCGTCGACGACTTCACCGTCCTGAACCGCCAGGCCTTCCTTGAGGACGCTGGTGGTGCCGTCTTTCTGCTTGAGTTCGATCTTGAGCTTGCCGGCCTTTTCGATGGTGGCGGACTGCTCGCTGCCATAGAAGTCGCCTTCGCTCATGTGCGCGACATGCGACTGAGAGTCGGCGCTCCACTCACCCATGCGGTGTGGATACTTCTTCGCGTAGTTCTTGACCGACTGCGGCGCGCGACGGTCGGAGTTACCTTCGCGCAGAACCGGGTTGACCGCGCTGCCCTTGGCCTTGTCGAAAGCGGCCTTGATCGCCTTCTCTGCGTCGTTTTTCGGCTCGTCCGGATAATCCGGCAGCGGATAGCCCTGGCTCTGCAGTTCCTTGATCGCGGCCTTGAGCTGCGGGCCGGAAGCGCTGATGTTGGGCAACTTGATGATGTTGGCTTCCGGCGTCTTGGCCAGCTCGCCGAGCTCGGCCAGGTCGTCGCTCATGCGCTGTTCGTCGCTCAGGAGATCCGGGAACTGAGCGAGGATGCGACCAGCCAGCGAGATATCGCGGGTCTCGACGCTGATGCCGGCTGTGCTCGTGTAAGCGGCGATGATCGGAAGCAGGGAATGGGTCGCCAGCGCGGGGGCCTCATCAGTGAGCGTATAGATGATCTTCGGCGTGTTGGACATTTGGATATTGACCTCTCTTGTCACAGCGGTTGCACGAATCTTCAGCGATGCGGGTTGGCTGGGGGCGATACAAGTGCTTGCCGGCGGTCTTGGGCAGCCCCGCTCGTGCGGCGATGATGCTGTCCCCGCGAAAGCGCTTGGATCATCATGCAGATGGTGAATTCGGTTGGCCCGTCATGGTGCCGGCGACCCAGCGATCGTGTCAGATTATACCAGTGCAGTGTTTGTTGCGCATATACACTGTCGACAATCTTGTCATCAGAAGACATACACTTGTCGAGCTTAGCGACCGCTGCGAGACTCGCGGGCGTTGCGTCATGATAGTTGGGCATGGTCGGAAAGTGGGAGGCGATATGACATTTCTGATCGGCGTAGGCATTCCATTGCTGGTGCTGGTAGGCGTCTGGTGGGGCGCACGAATAGCGCTCAAGCACCTTGTCGCCCGGGATCAAGCGACGCGAGAACGCATGGCCTGGGCCATCGCAGCGGTCGTCGCGGCATTGATTGCGATATACCTCTGGCTACTGCTGACCATGCCGGTATTGCCTGCATAAGGTGACAGGCCGAGAGGCTTGTCTGACCACGCGAACCTGATTACTATCATGCGCCGTCGCCGGTGTAGCTCAGTTGGAAGAGCAACGCACTCGTAATGCGTAGGTCGGTGGTTCGAGTCCACTCACCGGCACCAGAAAGATATCCGTAAACCGCCGCCACGGAGCTTCCGGGCGGCGGTTTGCGTTGCATGCCTGATTCTCTGGCATTCTGCCGGATTCCTCTGAATTTTCGCCGCATGCTTTGCGGCACCTCCTATCCTCTCCTAACGTTAAGGTTGGTCGAGCTGCCTGACACGGCTTGGCTTCGCACGATGCTTTCTGATGGCGAGCGCCCGCCAACGCTAAATTGTGCGTTTCGGGCGTCGCTCAAGAACGATGCCAGCCCTGACTGGTGAATGGCGAGGATAAGACATGGATGACCGTGAGCGTCTCAAGACTGAGGTTTCGTATTTTGATCCCCAGCGACACCCCGCATCGCCGTCGCGGCGACGCTTTCTAAAATCGGCCGGTGCCTCCGGGCTTGCGGTAGCGGCTGCGCCGGCGTTGTCGTCGGTGAGTTATGCCGGTTCGCCGGATGACCCGGACACGCAAGCCGAGGCGCCCCCCGCCGAAGGCCAGCGCCGCATCACGCTGATCGTCAACGGTCGGCGCGAACAGCTCGATGTCACGCCCAACGTGATCCTGCTCGATGCACTGCGCCACGCCCTGCAGTTGACTGGCACCAAGAAGGGCTGCGACCACGGCCAGTGCGGTGCCTGCACGATCCTTGTCAATGGCACGTCCATCAATTCCTGTTTGAGTCTTGCCGTGACTCACGACGGCGACGAGATCACCACCGTCGAAGGGCTAGAGAAGAACGGCCAGCAGCATCCGTTGCAGCAGGCGTTTCTCGAGCATGATGCCTATCAGTGCGGTTACTGCACGGCGGGTCAGATGATGAGCGCGCTGGCGATCCTGCAGGATGACGACATCGGCACCCGTGACGCCGACGTGCGCGAGGCGATGAGCGGCAATATCTGTCGTTGTGGCGCCTACAAGAACATCGTTGCGGCCATTCAGTCCGCTCGCGGTGCAATGCAAGGGGGCAATGCATGAGACATTTCGATTACGCCCGCGCCGAAAGCGCGCAGCAAGCGGTGGCGGCGCATGGCAGCGAACGCGACGCCGCCTTCCTGGCGGGGGGTACCACGCTGCTCGATCTGGTCAAGCTCGATGTCATGCAGCCGCAGAAGGTGGTCGATATCAACGGTGTCGACCTCGATACCATCGAACGCCTCGACGACGGTCGGCTGCGTATCGGCGCGATGGTGACCAACACGGCGCTGGCCCGTGATGAGCGCGTGGTCGACGACTATGCCGTACTTTCCCAGGCATTGCTGGCCGGCGCTTCGACGCAGCTGCGCAACAAGGCGACCACTGGTGGCAACGTGATGCAGCGCGTGCGTTGCCCGTATTTCCGCGATGGCGTGTCCGCCTGCAACAAGCGCGAGCCGGGCAGCGGCTGCGCGGCCATCGGCGGCGTCAACCGCAGCGTCCACGCGGTGCTCGGCACCAGCGACAACTGCATTGCGACGCATCCCTCGGATATGTGCGTGGCGATGGCCGCCATCGGGGCCACCGTCGAGGTACAGGGGCCGGAAGGCCGGCGCGAGATCGACTTCGCCGACTTTCACCTACTGCCCGGTGACACGCCGGCACGCGAGCATGCGTTGGAAGCGGGCGAGTTGATCACCCACGTGACGCTGGACGCGCCGCTCGAGGGCAGCCGGTCTGCCTATCTCAAGCTGCGCGACCGTCAGTCGTATCAGTTCGCGCTGGCCTCCAGTGCGGTGATCGTGCGCATGGACGGCAACACCATTCGCGAGGCACGAGTAGCCATGGGCGGTGTCGGCACCAAGCCGTGGCGTGCGCCGGAAGTGGAAGCGGCGCTCAAGGGCAAGACCGCCAGTGAGACGCTGTTCGCGGACGCGGCCAAGCGCGCCTTCGAGAACGCCGTCGCCTACGCCCAGAACGGCTACAAGATTCCGCTCGGCCAGCAGGCCATCGTACGTAATCTCACCGATCTGACTGCCGCCTGAATCGCCCGCGAGGAGAATGGAACATGAGCGACACGGATACGAAAGATCCCATTATCGGCGCGGGCGTGCCGCGCATCGACGGTCCCGATAAACTCGCGGGGCGCGCCAACTACGCCGCTGACAACTTGCCGGCCAACATGGCATACGGCTATGGCGTCTTCAGTACCATCGCCAAGGGCAAGGTGACGCGGCTGGATGTCGATGAGGCGAAGCGGATGCCGGGTGTCATCGATATTTTCCACCACGGCCACTTCCCTTCGCTGTACCGCACGCCGTCGAGCTTCGTGCAGGGCAACAAGGTGGAGGAAACACGGCTGCCGTTCGAGGATGAGCGCGTTTACTACGAGGGCCAGTTCGTGGCGCTGGTGGTTGCCGACAGTTTCGAGAACGCGCGTGCCGCCGCGCGACACGTCAAGGTGGAATACGCTGGCGAATCGGCCGTCGCCAACCTCGCCCAGGGTCTCGAGGACAACGGCACGCAGGCGGGTGGCGGTCATTCGCGTGGCGATGCCGCCGCAACCTTCGATGCCGCCGACACGACCATCGACGTCACTTACCACACGCCGGTGGAAACCCATAACCCGATGGAAATGCATGCCTCCGTGGCGTACTGGGATGCGCAGGGTGACCTGACCATTCATGACGCGTCGCAAGGGGTCGTGGTCGAGCGCAATGCGCTGTCCAAGATTTTCGCCATTGCACCCGAGCGCATCACCGTGCACGCGCCCTACATCGGCTCGGGCTTCGGCAGCAAGTTGTGGACCTGGCCGCATGCGGTGGCCACGGCGGCGGTTTCGCGTGAGCTGGGCCGCCCGGTGCAGCTCGTCGTGCCGCGTCAGCAGATGTTCACCACCACCGGGCACCGTCCTGAAACCCGCCAGCGCATGCGCTTGGCGACCGACGGCAACGGCAAACTGGTGTCGCTTCGTCATGAGGCCATCAACACGACCTCGTTCACCGATCAGTACGTGGAAACCTGCGGCAGCGTGACCAAGAGCCTCTACAGTTGCCCCGATCTGACGGTGAGCCATGCCACGACCCAGGTGAATCGCGGCACGCCGACCTCGATGCGTGCACCGGGTGCGGCGCCGGGGCTATTCGCGCTGGAATCCGCCATCGACGAGATGGCACTGGCGGCGGGTGTCGATCCGGTGCAGTTTCGCCTCGATAACTACGCTGAGCGCGACGAGAGCCAGGATCTCGACTTCTCCAGCAATCACATCATCGAAGCAACGCAGCAGGCCGCCGAGCGTTTCGGGTGGCACGACCGCAACCCCGAGATCGGCAGCATGCGCGAGGGACGCGAGGTCGTCGGTTACGGCATGGCAGCCTGCAACTGGGAAGCGCTGAAGCGGCCCTGCGATGCACGCGTGTCGCTGCGTGCCGATGGCACCGTCTTCGCTTCCTGTGCGACCCAGGATATCGGCACCGGCACCTACACCATCGTCGCCCAGGCGGTGAGCGACGTGACCGGTGTGCCGTTGGATCGGATCACCGTCAAGCTGGGGGACTCCTCCTATCCTGATGGCCCTATTTCCGGCGGCTCCTGGGCCACGGCAACGACGCTTCCGGCCATCGCCGGTGCGGCGCGCAATGCGCTTGACGAGCTCAAGCGCTATGCCACTGGTGGCAATGGTATCTTCGCCGAGGCCAGTGCGGACGATCTGAGCGTGGCCGATGGTGGCCTGCGTTATGACGGCAAGCAGGCGAGTTTCGCCGAGGTGCTCGACGCTGCGCGTTACGGTAGTGCCGATGGCGAAGCGCATACCGAGGCCGCCGACTCGAAATACTCCTACCGCTCCTTCGGTGCCCATTTCGTCGAGGTACGCTGGGATCCGGGCATCTCCCATCTGCGTGTATCGCGAGTGGTCAGCGCCATCGACGTGGGCAAAGTGATCAACGCGACCACCGCACGCAACCAGGTCGAGGGCGCGGTCGTGATGGGTATCGGCATGGGGCTTTTCGAAGCCACCGAGTACGACGAGCGCAACGGCCGCCCCGTGAACAACGACTACGCCGAGTACGTGGTGCCGGTGCATGCCGACCAGCCGGAGATCGACGTCATTCTGCTCGATTATCCCGATCTGGCGTTCAATGAATACGGCGCGCGCGGTATCGGCGAGATCGGCGTCACTGGGTTGGCCGCCGCCATCGGCAATGCGGTGCACCATGCCACCGGCAAGCGCATTCGCGAGCTGCCCATCACCCTCGATAAGCTGATGGACGACGTGCCCCAGGCGCAAAGTGCGTGAGGGTCGCCGACGTCAGCGTGTCGCGTCACCGTCCGGCGGCGTGATGCGCTTCAGGTCCGCTGGCGTGTCGATATCCAGGAGGATGCCGGGGTCATCGACCTCGAATTCCCGGTAGCGCTCGGGGTGCTGGCGGATCAGCCGCCGTGCTCCAGCGTCGCCGTCCAGGCATGTGAGTGCCGCCCAGAACGCGCGCCCAAACAGTACCGGGTGGCCGGGACGACCGGCGTGGCAGGGGCGTAGGATGTGTTCGGCATCGGCGAGACGCTGCAGGTGAAGCAGGGTATCGCGCCGGATGGTAGGCATGTCGCCGAGCAGGATCGCCGCTGCCTGAACGTCAGCGAGTGACGGGTCCTGCGAGAGCGCCGCGAAGGCTTCGGCCAGGCTGGCGCCTAGGCCGTGCTCGGCGCGTGTCGCGCGAATCAGCGGCGTGTCGTCGGCGAGTCCCAGGCAAGCGGGATCATCCCTTCTACGCAGCACCACGCGATGGCATGCAAATGCTTCGCGCGCCTTGGCCAACGAGGCGCCGAGCAGCGTACCTTCCCAAGGTCCGCTCGCGCGGCGTTTGTCCTCCTCCCCGAAACGCCGCGAGCTTCCGGCGGCCATGATCACGGCGACCACCCTTTCAGAGTGCATCGCGTGCCTTGCCGCGGCGCACGCGCACGATATCGGCCATCACCGCCAGCGCGATTTCGGCGGGTGTCTTGCTTCCGAGTGCCAGGCCGATGGGCATGTGCAGGCGCGCGATATCTTCCTCGCTGAGCTCGCCGACGCGCTGCAAGCGTTCGGCGCGCGCCGTGGAGGTGCGCCGTGAGCCCATGGCGCCGATATAAAACGCCGGCGTGCGCACGGCCTCGATCATCGTCAGATCGTCGAGTCGCGGGTCGTGGGTCAGGGCGACCACGGCCGTCGCCGCATGACACCTCCCCGAGGCAATGAACGAGGAAGGCAGCGTGACCTGCGTCTGGACGCCCGGTATCGCGACATCCCGCCAGGCTTCCTCGCGCGGGTCGCAGACGATGACCTCGAAGCCCAGCGAGCGCGCGAACTCGGCGCAAGCGATCGAGACCGGCGAGAGGCCGGCCACGATCAAGCGTGCCACCGGTCCCAGGCGCACCCGGGCTTGGTGCTCATCACGCGTCACTCGGGGACCTTCGCTGTCGTCATCGGCAAGTGTCGCTAGCCCGGTAGCGGTATCGACCTGGCGAATGGCCGGGCGCTGCCCACGCAGGACGTCGTACAAGGCGTCGAGATGGGCGAGCTGCTCGGGGGTTGGCGGCAGGCGCTCGATCATGACGTCAAGAATGCCGTCGCAGGGCAGGGTGACTGTCGGCCCCTCGGCGTGACCATCACCGTAGCGCAGCGTGGTGACCGGCGACTCGAAGGCGCCCTGTGTCAGACGCTCGAGAAAATCCTCCTCGATACAGCCGCCCGACAAAGATCCCTCATGGCGGCCATCCCCGCGTGCGACGAACAATGAACCGGGCTCGCGGGGCGACGAGCCGAACGTCGCCAGCACCGTGCACAACCATACCGTTTCACCGTCGCGGGCCCAGTCGAGCGCTCGCTCGATGACCTGCAAATCCAAGTGCTGCATGCTCGAGGCATCCAATCGATCAATGCACGTCGAACGTCGTGCGGCTCCGATGAACTGGCCGTACGATGTTCCCTTGGCAGGCGCTTGCCTGCGTGGCGCTCATTGTAACACCTCGGCGTACGCGCGCCGGCTAGCCGGGCAACAGGCGTCGGCGCTTGGGAGTGGCGGGACGAGCGCCTGGAAAACGCTGCTCGATGAGGCGCATCACGCTGGTGAGCACCAGGGTCAGGGCCAGGTAGATGCCAGCGATGAGCAGGAGTGGCTCGTATACCAGGAAGGTTTCGTCGCGCACCATGTTGGCGGCTTTGAGCAGATCCATCAGCGCGATGGTCGAGACCAGGGGCACCGACTTGAGCAGCAGGATCAGCTCGCCGGTCAGCGTGGGCAGGCACATCTGGATGGCGCGCGGCAGCCACAGCCGATAGAGAATCTGCCAAGGGCTCAGGCCGAAGGCGCGGCCGGCGGCGAGCTCGCCCTCGGGTACGCTCAATAGCGCTCCGCGCAGGACCTCGCCCGTGTAGGCGCCGACGCTCAGCGTGAAGGTCAGCGCGCCGTAGAAGAACGGATCGCGCAGCAGCGGCCAGATCAGGCTCTCCTGCAGGCCGGGGATCTCCGGCAGCAAACGTCCCACGCCGTCGTAGAAAAAGAACAACTGCACGAGCAACGGCGTGCCGCGTACTACCGTGGTCAGTCCGGTGACCAGCATGGCCAACGGGCGTGGGCCGCGCAGGCGGATCATGGCGAAGGTCACTGCCAGCGCGAAACCGCAGACGGCCGAGACGGCGACCAGCCACAGGGTATTGACGAAGCCAGTCCACAGGGCTTTTTGATAGAACGGATCGCTCAGCCAGGAAAAGTCCATGGCAGGGATACTCCTCGATGCGAGCTAGTCGATGTCGACTAGGCGCTGGGCTGGCCGCGGCGGACGTGACGCTCCGCGCGGGCGAACAAGGCGTTGGAGCCCAGCGTCATGACCAGATAGAGCGCGCCAGCGAGGGCGTAGAACAGGGCATAGTCGCGAGTGCTGGCGGCCGCTTGTTGGGCGGTGAAGAACAACTCCTCGAAGCCGATCACGCTGATCAATGCGGTGTCCTTGACCAGGATCAGCCACAGGTTGGACATCCCGGGCAGGGCGTTGGGCAGCATGCCGGGCAGCACGATGCGGTAAAAGCGTGTCGGGCGCGAAAAGCCATAGGCGTCGGCGGCTTCTAGTTGTCCCTTGGGGATCGCCTGGATGGCGCCACGGAAGACCTCGGTCATGTAGGCGCCCTGAACGAAGGCGAGCACGCCCACGGCAGTGACGAAACCGCTGATCTCGATGTGCATGTCGCCGCCGAGTTTGGCGAGCAGGGCATTGAGCGCCTGGCTGCCGGCGTAATACAGCAGGATGATCAACAGTAATTCGGGAATGGCGCGGACCAGCGTGGAATACGCCGTACCCAGGCCGCGCAGGGGGCGCCAGGGGCTGAGGCGTGCCGTGGCCCCGAGTAGCCCCAGGACGAGCCCGATGGCATAGGCCAGCAAGGCGATTTCCAGTGTCACCAGGGCGCCTTGCAGGATCGGGCCGAGCCATTCCAGCAGGCTATTGCTATGATCGCTTGGCATGGTCGAAGTCTCGCAGTGTCGGAAACGGGACCGGCCGAGCAGGGCCCGACCGGCGGATCGCGAGGCGGATCAACCGCCGCAGATGTCGGTACCGAAGTACTGCTGGGAGAGCTCGGCGCAGCGGCCGTTGTCGAGCACGCTGGCGATCGCGGCGTTGAGCTTGTCGCGCAGGGCGTCGTCGTCCTGGCGCAGACCAATGCCCACGCCGTCGCCGAAGGCATCGTCACGCGGCGCGGTGGCACGGATCTCGAAGTCCTGGGCAGCGTCGCGCTCGACGAATTCCGTCATGGCGATCTTGTCGGCAAGGATGGCATCGACACGTCCGGCGAGCAGGTCGCGGTTGGCCTGTTCCTGCTGGTCGTAGACCTTGAGCTCGACCCCGGTATCGGCCAGCGAGCGGCGCGCGAAGGTGGCATTCGTGGTCGACCCTTGAACGCCGAGAATCTTGCCGTCGAGATCGTCGGGAATTTGCATGTCGTTGGTCTTGGCGGTGACGTACGCCGAAGGCGTGAAATAGTACGGGTCGCTGAAGGCAATGACGCGCTTGCGTTTCTCAGTGATCGATAGCGAGTTCATGATCATATCGATCTTGCCGCTTTTGAGCGCCGGGAAAATCCCACCCCATCCGGTCGGCGTGATGTCGCACGCGGCGTTCATCTCCTCACAGAGTGCCTGGCCCAGCTCGACTTCGAAGCCGGTCCAGCTGCCGTTGGCGTCCTTGTAGGTGAACGGTGGGTAGGGCTCCGCGGAGATGCCGATCTTGAGCGGCTCGTCCGCCATCGCCGAGGTCGCGCTCAGCGCCAGCAGGACGAGGCCCGCTGTCTGCATCAGGGTCGCTGTCAGTTGCTTGATCATCATGGTTCCCCATCGTTGTTGTGTCGGGCCGTGAGGGCCCGGGATGATATGGCACCGCTGGCGGCGCCACGTGAAAGGCTCAGGCCACGCTCGAGACGAACTGACGGCAGCGCTCGCTGGTCGCGGTTTCGAAAACATGTGCCGGGGTGCCGATTTCCTCGACGCAGCCCTGGTGCAGGAAGGCCACCTGGTGAGAGACGTCGCGGGCGAAGCCCATCTCGTGGGTGACCAGCAGCATGGTGCGGCCCTCCTCGGCGAGACCGTGGATGACGCCGAGTACCTCATTGACGAGTTCCGGGTCGAGGGCCGAGGTGGGTTCGTCGAACAGCAATACCCGTGGCTCCATGGCCAGGGCCCGGGCGATGGCGACGCGCTGTTGCTGACCGCCGGAAAGATAGGCGGGATATTGATCGCGCTTATCGGCCATGCCGACCCGTTCCAGGTAATGCTCACCCAGCGTCACGGCCTCGCGTTTGGACAGGCCACGCACGCGCACGGGGGCTTCGATGACATTGCCGAGCACGCTCAGATGCGGCCATAGGTTGAATTGCTGAAAGACCATGCTGACCTGGGTACGCAGGCGTTGCAGTTGATGACGCTTGATGCCGGCGCGAGTGTTTTGGGAGGCGCCGGAGCGAATGTTCTGAGAAAAGTTCAGCGACTCGCCGGCGATGGTCAGATCGCCGCTGTCGGGCGTCTCGAGGAGGTTCATGCAGCGCAGCAAGGTGCTCTTGCCGGAGCCGCTGGAGCCGATGATCGAGACCACGTGGCCTTCATGCACGCCGAGCGAGACGTCCTTGAGGACCTCCAGTTCGGCGTAGCGCTTGACCAGATGACGGGCCTCGATGGCCAGGTTGTTGTGATTAGCCATACCCCTCCTGCAGTGGGTGAAAAGATCGCGACCCGGCGAATTCTCCGGGGTCGCGCGTGGGTCATGCTTGGGCCGTCGCTCGACATTCATCGGCGCAGCGCGCCAGGCGTCGGCATGCCTCGCGCAGGCGTTCGGCGTCCACCGTCAGGCTCAAGCGCACGAAGCCCGCCGCCGAGGGGCCGAAGGCGTCGCCGGCGAGTGCCGAGACGCCCTGCTCGTCGAGCAGACGGTCGGCGAAGGCCTGCGCGGAAAGCCCCGTGCGCCGAATATCGATCATCATGAACATGCCGGCTGCCGGGCACAGCGCCTCGACGTTCGGGCTGTCGGCGAGCGCCTCGAGCACGGTATCGCGGCGTGTCCGGTAGGCATGGCGCATCTCGGCGAGTGCTGCAGGCGGGTTGGCCAGCGCCTCGCAGGCGGCGTCCTGAATGAAATCGGGACAGCCGTAGAGCATGCACAGCGCCAGGTGGGTCAGGTGCTGGATCAGGGGCTCGGGACCGACCACCCAGCCCAGTCGCCAGCCGGTCATGGCATGCGACTTGGAGAGGCTATTGATGATGGCAGTGCGCTCACGCATGCCGGACAGGCTGTCCGGCGAGAACGGTTCGCCGTCGTGGACCAGCTCGGCGTAAACCGCATCGGAAAGTAGCCACAGGTCGTGCTCGCGACACAGCGTAGCCAGCGCCTCCCAGTGCGACCGCGTGAATACCTGGCCGGTGGGATTGTGCGGGCTGTTGAGCAGCAGTGCCCGGGTGCGCGGCGTCATGGCGGCGGCGAAGTCGGCCGGATCGGGCTGGAAGGCGTTTTCCGCGCGCAGCGGTACGCGTACCAGGGTCGCGCCGGCGGCTTGCAGGGCCGCTTCGTAGGTGACGTACATCGGCTCGGGCACGATCACTTCGTCGCCGGGGTCGAGTACGCACTGCGCTACGGCATACAGGCCGCACTGGGCGCCGGCCAGCACCGCCACGTTGTCGGCATGGGTCGCCGGCGCACCGCCGGTCTGGCGATGATGGTGGGCGATCAGTTCGCGTAGCCGCGTCTTGCCCTGTACATCGGCATAGTGTGTGGCGCCGGCACGCAAGCTATCGACTGCGCTGTCGACGATGGGGGTCGGCGTGGCGAAATCCGGATCGCCCACCGAGAGGATGATCACGTCCTCGCCCTCGGCCTGCTGCGCCAGGGCGCGGTAGTGGATATCCCAGGCGGCGGCGCCCTCGCCGGCGATGCGCTGGGTCAGTCGAGAATAGTGCATGCAGGTTCCTCGTTAGCGTCCTCGATGCGATTAAAGACTCGCCTTGACCGTCGCCAGGCCGGGCTCGCCGTCACGCGTGGTCACGCCGTCGAGGAACTCGGCCAGCTCGTCGGGATGGTTTTGCAACCACTCGTGGGCCACCGCCTCGAGCTCGCGCTCTTTCAGGCCGTATTCGCGGATGAAATCGCTTTGTTGCTTGGCGCTGAGCACGAATTGATCGAGCAAACGCATGAGGTTGGGGTTGGCCTCGCTGAAGGGCTTGGCGACGATGGTGCGCACGTCGCTACGGCCCTGGTTGTCGCCATAGATGCCTTCGGGATCGTCGAGGATATGCATGTCGAATTCCGGCACCATCCAGTGCGGCGTCCAGCCGTAGAAGGCGATCCAACGCTTTTCGTCGTAGGCGCTGCGCACCGCGCTGAGCATCCCCGGCGTCGAGGACTCCAGCAGTTCCCAGTCGCCCAGGCCGTAGGTGTCGTTACGCTTGGCGTCGTGGATGAAGTCGCTGACCGTCGAGCCGGACTCGATGGAATAGTAGCGGCCCTCGAAACGTTCGCGGTTCTCGGGATCGTCGAGCTACTCGGCGCTGGTCACGCCGGCCTCATACACATAATCGGGCACCGCGAAGCCCATGCGCGCGCCGGTGACGTTATTGCCCAGATCGATGATGGTGCCATCGTCCATCGCGGCGTCGTAGCTGTCCTGCTGGGCGGGAAGCCAGCCGGCGAGAAAAACGTCGCTGTCGCCGGTCTGCAAGGTCTTGTAGCCCACCGTGCTGCTGAGCTCCTGGCGTTCGTTGGTATAGCCCAGCGGGGCGAGGATCTGTGCCATGATTTCGGTCTTGACCGTGACGCCGGGCCACGGCGGAGCGACGAAGGAGACCTGGGTAGCCTCGTCGGTGGCGTGGGCTGCCAGAGGTAGTAGGGCAAGGGCGGCCAGCAGCCGCGTGGTGGTGCGTCGCATGATCTCTCCTGTTAAATACGATGAATTCAAGCGGACCAGCTGTCGGCCTCGACGTCGATCAGGGTCGGCCCCGGCGCCTGGCGCGAAGCCTGCAGTGCCTGGTGCAGCGCGGCACGCGTCGACACGCGCACGCCGTGGCAGTCCATCGAGCGGGCCAGTGTCACGAAATCCGGTGCGGCAAGATCAACACCTAGACGTGGCACGTCCTGGGCGTCCATGTAGTGGCGGATCTCGCCATACCCCGCGTTATTCCAGATCACGATCGCCATGGGCACGCCGGTCTCGCGCGCGGTGGCGATTTCACCGAGGGTGAACATGAGCCCGCCGTCGCCGACCAGTGCGATCACCGGCCGCTCGGGCACGCCCAGTGCTGCACCCAAGGCGGCGGGCAATCCGTAACCCAGCGTGCCGTAGCCGGTGGCGGCGTTGAACCAACGGCGTGGCGCAGGCATCTCGGCGATGAAGTTGCCGGCATACACCGGCCCCGTGGAGTCGCCAACGATGGTGGCGTCGGGCAACGCCTCGCGCAGCGTGTCGAGAAAAGCGGCGTAGGGCGCGACGTCCTCGGCGTCACGCAGCGCGAGTGCCGTCCTGGTGTGTGAGACGCGCCCGGCGCCGCCGCGAGAGGACTGCGTCGGCAAGCGTGTGAGCAGTCCCTGGGCGACTTCACCGACATCGGCGAGCAGGGCAAGGTCGGCGGCTTGGTTACGCGCCAGTTGCTGGGTGTCGATGTCTACGCGGATCAGCCGTCCGTCGAGCTGGAAGCCGCCGTCGAAGGTCAGGTCGTAGTCGGTCTCACCGAGTTCCGTGCCCAGCGCCAGCACCACGTCGGCGTGGCGCGCGAGTTCGCGTCCGGCGGGCAGGCTCGCGCAGGCACCGAGATCCAACGGGTGGTCGCATCCCAGCATGCCCTTGGCGTTGATGGTGGTCATGGTGGGTGCATCAAGGCGTTCGACGAGGGCGCGCACGGCGTCGCTGGCCGCCGCGCAGCCGCCCCCGAGTAGCACCAGAGGGCGTTCGGCGTCGGCCAGCCAGTCGGCGGCCCAGGCCAGTGCGGCATCCGGCGCCGCCGGTGGGAAAAACTCGGTGATCTTGGGCTCGAGCGCCGGGCAAGCCTGCGGCATCACATCCAGCGGAATCTCGATGTGTACCGGGCCGGGGCGAGCGCTCTTGAAGATGGCGAATGCGCGCCCCAGCACCTCGGGCAGTACCTCGGGCGTATGCAGGGTATGACTGAAAACGCTGACGCCGTCCAGGGTGCGCTGCTGATCGGGAAGCTCATGAAGGCATCCTTGACCGCGCCCCAAGGTATCGCGGCGATTGACGCTGGAAATCACCAGCATCGGCACCGAATCGGCCAGCGCCTGGCCCATGGCGGTGGCGATATTGGTCATGCCCGGCCCGCTGATGATGAAGCAGGCGGCCGGTTTACCGGTCGCCCGAGCGTAACCGTCGGCCATGAAGCCGGCGCCCTGTTCGTGGCGCGGTGTGACGTGCTCCAGGCCGCTGTCGGGCAAACCGCGATACAACTCGACGGTATGTACGCCGGGGATACCGAAGACGGTATCGATACCGTGGGCGACGAGCAGGTCGAGCAAGCGTTGTGCGCAATTGCTCATGGCGTGCCCTCGACGCTTATGGTTTCGCCGAATGGCGGTTGCGACATGACACGCTCGACCATGGGGATGAAGTCCTCGAGAGGCCGTGTGGGGTAGTCGGGGTCGAAGGAGCACTGATCCCACTCGTCGCAGAAGCGCACAGTGCGTGCGTAGGCGGGATGCTCGCGATAGGCCTCGCGGGCGTGGGGATCCATGCCATAGAAGGCGTGGTAGTGATAGCCCTGAAACAGCTCGTGGTACCGGATCATCCACACATTGAGCGGGTCGATGAAGGGTTCGAGGATTGCCGCGGCGATTTCCGCGTGATTGGCGGGAGCCAGGTCGTCGCCGATGTCGTGAAGCAGGGCGCAGACCACGGTTTCTTCGTCGGCGCCCGCCTCCAGCGCGCGGGTCGCAGTCTGCAGGCAATGCTCGTAACGGTCGACGGGATAGCCGTGGGGATCACCCTTGAGGCGCAACAGGTGCTCGAGCACGCGGCGGCTGGCATCGTTCTGGTAGTGCTGGAAATGCGCGTCGATCAGTGCCCAGTCGTCGCGAGTGCTCTCGTCGAAGCGGGTAAACGTCGCCTGGTTCATGCGTTGGCTCCCTGTACGGATCGCGGTGCGGCATCATTGTCACTGCCGGCGCGCTGAGCGGCGAGTACGCGACGCCGGCTGGCGGTGCTATCGCGATCGACATAGCCCTGGCGCAGGTGGCGCACGCCGCCTTCGAGCTGGTAAGCGGTACGCCCGTGTAGTAGGCGGTAGTTGTCCATGATCAGCATATCGCCGGGGCCGAGCTTGAGATGCACGGTCAACGCCTCATCGGTGATCAAGCGATAGAAGTGCTGCCTCGCGGCGTAGTAGCGCTCCAGCAAGGCCGTGTCGTGGGCGGTGATGCGCTCGGTGCGGTTGGAGTAGCGTACGCGCGCCAGTCGCCCGTGACTGTCGAGCTCGATCAGCGGACCCTCGCTCGCCAGGTCGGTGGTGGCGTCGGTATAGCGAAACTGCGTCGAGAGGCGCGTCAGGCAGTCGAAATCCTCGGGCGCTTCGGCCTTGAGGCGCTGCGCCGCCATGAAACCGTCGGTGAGTGTGCTATCGCCCCCAGCGGCGGCATTGCTCAGGCAGTGCAGCCAGATGTAGCCGGGAATCGGATCGCGATAGGGGTTGTCGGTGTGCGGTTCGAGCCCGCGTTGCGTCATGGTCAGATCATAGGCGTTGGCCACCGATTTGACGTCGGCGATGCCGCCCCAGTTGGTGCGTCGCAGCGGGCCGATACGGTCGATCAACGGCTGCATGCCGTCTTCCTCGCACGGTACGCCGCTTACCTTGACGAAGCCGTAACGTTGCAAGGCCTCGAGCATCGCCAGCAGGGCGTCGTCGTCCTCGAGCGCTGCGTCGAAGCTTGCTTGAGGCGGGGTCTCGAGATCGGCGTCCCATAAGCTGAGCTCGGGCGCCATGTCGGCATTGTCGGGCGCGGCGTCGGTGAGCAGGGCATCCAGCGCATAGGCGGTGACGTGGCCATCGCTGAAGCGCACGTGCAGGGTCTGCGCGTCGCTGCTTGCCGACTCGACGTGCAAGGTCAGGGGCAGTTGGGCGGCTTCAATCAAGCGCTGCCCGGTGCGGGTATCGAGCGTGGCCGCATCCGGCGCTCGCTCACGCAGCCAGAGGGCGGCGAATTCACACCGCTGGCCGGCGGCGCGCAGGATCACACGTCGCCCTTCGTCCTGGAGTTCGACGTTGGCGGAAATGGACATGAACGATGCTCTCCACTGCTGGCATGGGGTCGACTGCCCCGGCGGGTGAGCCAAGGCGTTTCCCTACCCTAGGCGGATTGACCGAATGGAGTTTGCACTAATTCGCCATTTAATAGATGATTTTAGCCATGAGCGAGAATACTCGAACCGATTGGCCCTACCCCCGTCCCGAGCAACCCCCGGTTCCCAATCCCGGCGACGCGGCGCATACCGTGAATGTGTGGTTGGTTCCCAATTTCTCGATGCTGACGCTCTTTTGCCTGCTCGAGCCGTTACGCGTATCCAATCGCTTCGGTCGCGAGCTGTTCGCCTGGCGGCTGCTCTCGGCGGATGGCGAGGCGGTGGTGGCCAGCAACGGCGTGCGCATTGAGGTCGAGGGCGTCCTGGCGGAACATACCCCCGGCGATTTGCTGATGGTGATTTCCTCGTACGAGGCGGAAGTCAGTGTGACTGGTGCCGAGCGCGCGGTGCTGCGGCACGTCGCGGCGCATGGCGGGCGTGTCGGCGGGCTCGATACCGGGCCTTTCATCCTTGCCCGGGCGGGCTTGCTCGACCAGCATCGTGTGGCGCTTCACTGGGAGAGCGTGCCGGCCTTCCGCGCGGAGTTTCCGCATATCAGCGTCAGCGAGGCGCGCTTCGAATTCGCCGGGCAGCGCTTGACCGGCTCTGGCGGCGCGGCGGGCATCGACATGATGCTGCAATGGATCGAGCACGACTACGGGCCGGCGCTGGCCAATGCCGTGGGGCGGCAGCTCGTGCACCAGCGTGTTTCCGAGGAAGAAGCCTGGAGGGCAGGCGCAGCGCGTACTCTGGAGGATTTACCGCGCAGTGTGGTGCGCGCGCTGGCGGTGATGGAAACCCATCTCGACCAGGTCTTGTCGATTCCCGAGATATGTCGTCTGATCGGCCAGTCCCAACGGCAGTTGACGCGTCTTTTCGTGGCGCATTTCGGCGAGACGCCCAAGCAGTGCTATGTGGGGATGCGCCTCGACTATGCCCGACGCTTGCTCGCTGACAGCCGCTGCCGGGTGACCGAGGCCGCCTTGACTAGCGGCTTCGCGCACTTGGCACACTTCTCGCGCGTCTACCAGGCACGTTTCGGCGAGCGGCCCAGCGCGACGGCCGAGCGAGGTACCGTGTGAAGTGACGACAAAGAGGCAGCCTCGCCGGAGGTTGCAGTGTACCGCGTCGTCGGTCGCGTTAGACTTGGGGCTTCGCCGTTGCGGCGCTTTTCGTTTGCAAGGAGTCTGCATGTCCGCCCAACCCTTCGTGACCCGCCTGGCCGATGGCGGCGTCTTTCCCCATATGCTGGGCAAGATCGTCTGCGTGGGTCGCAACTACGCCGAGCACGCCCGTGAACTCGACAATCCGGTACCTGGCGCGCCGCTGTTGTTCATCAAGCCCGCCACCAGCGCGGTGCCCATGGCACGCGATATCGCCGAGCAATTCACGCGTGGCGAGGTGCACTTCGAAACCGAGCTGGCGCTGCTCATCGGCAAGCGCTTGAGCGGGGCCAGCGCCGAGCAGGCCGAGCGCGCCGTCACCGGGCTTGGCCTGGCGCTAGACTTGACGCTGCGCGACGTGCAGGCGCAATTGAAGGAAAAAGGCCACCCGTGGGAAGCCGCCAAGGCCTTCGATGGTGCTTGCCCGCTGTCGCCGTTCGTAGCGCTGGATGAGGTGCCCGACTGGGCGGATTTGCGCTTCACGCTGGAGATCGACGGCGAGCGCCGTCAGACCGGCGAGACGCGCGACATGCTGTTCGCCATTCCTAAACTTCTGGCCGAGATGTCGCGGCGTTTCACGCTGCAGCCCGGCGATGTGGTGCTCACCGGCACACCGGCGGGAGTCGGGCCGTTACCCTGCAATGCCCAACTGTCGCTGTGGGGCTCGTTCGGGCTGGAGGCGTCTACGCAGACGCGGTGACGTGGATTTGGCGTCACTCCAGAGATTTGGCGTCACTCGAGATAGGTGTAGCCTTCCAGGCCGGCGGCGAGATCGCGCATGAAGTCGTCGCGCTGGGCATCGCTCAGCGCGCTGTTCTTGAGCTGATGCGATAGACGCTGGCTGAGTTCGTCGGCGTCGAAGTTCACGTAACGCAGCACGTCGGCGACGGTATCGCCCTGTTGGTGATTGCTGAGCTGCCATTGGTCGTTAGCATCCAACGTGGCGTCCACGGCGTCGGTATCGCCGAACAGGTTGTGCAGGTCGCCGAGGATCTCCTGATAGGCGCCGACCAGAAACAGACCCATCAGCTTGTCCTCGCCGTCCTGCCATTCGGGGAGCGGGAGCGTCGCTTCCAGGCCCTGGCCGTCGACATAGCAATCGATGCGCCCGTCGCTGTCGCAGGTGATGTCCTGAATCACGCCGCGCCGTGTGGGTGGCCGGTCGAGGCCGGTCAGGGGCAGCACCGGGAAGACTTGGTTGATGCCCCACACATCAGGCACCGACTGGAACAGCGAGAAGTTGACGAACAGCTTGTCGGCGAGCTTTTCGGCGAGTTCATCGGCGATCTCGCGATGCGCGCGATTGCGCGGGTCGAGCTGTGCGCTCAGGCGTCGGCAGGCGGCGAAGTAGACCGTCTCGCCCTCGGCGCGTGCGTCGAGGGTGGCCAGGCCAAGCACGAAGCGGTCCTGCAGTTCGCCGATGGCCTGCACCAGGTCGTGGTAGGCCTCGGCGAGGCCGCGCGGTTCCTGGATGGTGTCCAGTTTGGCGTGTACGCGCCACAATTCATCGAGCTCGGCATCGCCGCCGAGGCGTTGCGTGGGCGCTTCCTCGCTCAAGCGCTCCTCGCCGATGACGTTGGTAATCAGTACCGCGTGATGCGCGGTCAGGGCGCGCCCCGATTCGGAAATCAGATGCGGGTGCGGCAAGTCTTCGGCGTCGCAGACCTGACGGAAGGCCCATACCACGTTGCTGGCATATTCATGCATCGAGTAGTTGATCGAGCAGAAGCTCCGTGAGCGGGTGCCTTCGTAGTCGATCCCCAGGCCGCCGCCGACGTCGACGGTATCCACCGGTGCGCCCAGGGCGTTCAGGCTCTGGTAGAAGCGCGCGCATTCGCGCAGGCCGCGCTGGATGTCGCGGATGTTGGCGATCTGTGAGCCGAGGTGGAAATGCACCAATTGCAGGCTGGCCAGGGCGTCGGCGTCGCGCAGGCGTTCGACGACGTCGCGAATCTGGCTGGCGGTGAGCCCGAACTTGGATTTCTCGCCGCCGCTATTTTGCCACTTGCCCTTGCCCACCGAGGCCAGCCGTGCGCGTAGACCGATGCGCGGCGTGACCTGCAGGCGCTCGGCTTCCTCGAGGATTAGCGTGAGTTCGGAATGCTTCTCGACCACCAGGTAGACGCGATGGCCGAGCTTCTCGCCCATCAATGCCAGGCGCACGTACTCACGGTCCTTGTAGCCATTGCAGACGATCAGCGAGGGGCCGTCACCGGAAAGCGCCAGTACCGCCAGCAGTTCCGGCTTGCTGCCGGCCTCCAGGCCGACCCGTCCATGGCCACGTGCCTGAGTGGCGAGCATTTCTTCCACCACGCGGCGCTGCTGGTTGACCTTGATGGGATACACGGCGGTGTAGCCGCCGGTGTAGGTTTCATCCTGCATGGCAGTGTCGAAGGCGGCGCATAGTCGCTCGACGCGGTCGTGGAGGATGTCGGTGAAACGTACCAGCACCGGCAGACGCAAACCCGCGCGGCGCAACTCGTCGACCAGGGCCTTGAGCGGCAGGGCGGGGCCTGCGGTGTCGCCACCTCGCGGACACACGACGGCATGACCGGCGTCGTCGACGTTGAAGTAGCCGCTGCCCCACTGATCGATATTGTAGGTGCGGCGTGCCTGATCGGCGGGCGAGGTCATGGCGCACTCCTGGACGGGCCGGCGTGGCCCGGTGAACGAACGGGGTGGCATTATGCCGCTCGCATACAGGGCTGCAAAGAGGCGCCGGCGTGCTCAGCGCAGAATGAACAGCACGCCGAGAGTGGTGCCACTGGCCATGCCGAGGTGCGTCAGCGCCTCGCCGAATGCGGCATCCAGGCGCTCGAAAGTCGCGCCTGTGCGTTGCAGGGCGTCACCCAGTAGCGCGCAGCCCAGGCCGAAGGTGAGCACCAGGGCGGGCACCGTGCTCTGGGATTGCCAAGCCAGGGCCGTGAGTGCCAAGGCCAGCGACGCGCAGCCGTAGCGCAGGTAGCGATGCAGGGTGGCAGAGACCAAACGAAAGGGGCGTACGGTCGTGACGACGTGCGTGAAGGTGGGCATGGTGAGCTCCCGTCCAGGGCGGAGCATCGTGCTCCGCCGTCGATGACGATTCCAGCCTATGCCGCGTTTCTTAAAGCAGTCTTACAGCGTGTGTTCTGGGGCCAAGCTGGCGGGCGGCAAGAGCGGGGCGCCGTGCTCGAGACGCATCGCGAGCATGTGACGGTACTGACTGGGATCCTTGGGCGTGAGGTCGTGCGCGGGCGGGTCGACGTAGACGACCAGCAGCCGCGATAGCCAGTAGCGCAATGCCGTCATGCGCAACATCACCGGCCACAGGGCTTGCTCGGTTGCGGTAAGCGGGCGGCGCGCCTGGTAGGCGCCGAGGAGCGCCGTGTAGCGGGCGTCGTCGAAACGGCCGTCGGCAGCGCTGGCCCAGTCATTGACGACGATGGCCAGATCGAAGAGCAAATCGCCTGTGCAGCCGTTGTAGAAGTCGATGATGCCGCCCAGTCGGTCACCGTCGAAAAGGGCGTTGTCGCGAAACAGATCGCCATGGATCGCGCCCTGGGGAAGCTTCGAGGCATCGCAGAAAATGCCCTGATAGGCGTCTATCTCGTCGCCCATCAAACGCTGATCGGCCTCGGACAGATAGCTCATGACCTTATGTTGCGCGCTGGACAACCAGTGCAGGTCGCGGGGGTTGGGGCGCTGGCCTTCGAAGCGCTGCGAGACCTTGTGCATGCGCCCCAGGGCATCACCTAGTTCGCGGCACTGGGCGAGCGTCGGTGATTCGGGATGCCGACCCGGCAGGCGCGGGAACAATAGCGCCGGGCGGTCGGCGAGTTCTTGCAGGGCCACGCCGTCGTGATCGTGAACGGGCCCAGGTACGGGCAGCCGGTGCTCGGCGAGATAGTCGAGCAAGGCGACGAAGAAGGGAAGCTCATCGCTTTCGCCCTGCTCGAACAGGGTGAGCACGAAGCGTCCTTGGTCGGTGGTGACAAAGAAGGTGGAGTTCTCCGTGCCGCTGGGCACGCCTTCCAGCGTGGTCAACGTGCCGATCGCGAAACGCTCGAGAAAGCGTGCGACCTGGGTCTCGGTCAAAGGAGTGAATACGGCCATGTGCCTCTCGCCCGGGGTGCCAAGCGCGCATTGTAGCGGCTTGGCGCGGGTAGTCCTACCGCCGTTGTTGAGGTCGTTGATGTGCGGCCGGCAACATCATTCGTCGCCGGTGACCCAGTCGGGCACCTCGACGCGTGCGGCATCGCGGCGTTTGAAGTTACCGTCGCCGTCGTCGTCGATCAGGAAGTAACTGGCGCCTTGCCGAGGAACGATCTCGATGGCATAGAGCTCGCCGTTGACGCGGTATTCCTTGAGTGTGCGGTTGTCGTCCTGGCGCACGGTGATGTCCGGGGACGGCTGCGCGACGGCAAGCGAGGCGCCGGCGCCGATAATGAGGCCGAATCCCAGACATAGAACAATAGGTAGACGCTGCATGACGCTCTCCTCGGCTGGTGGGGCAAACACGGTGGTATTGCGCCCCGAGCCCATGAGGTAATGAAAGGTCATTATCCCACATCATGCGCGTTCGGCGCATGTGCAGAGGGTTTTGCCTGACGCTGCGCAATGCCTTGCGTATCATGGCGGTATCGCGAATTTCCAATGGATGCTGATGCCATGGCCAACACGCCCCCCATCGTTCTCGTCGACGGCTCGTCGTACTTGTACCGGGCTTTTCACGCCTTGCCGCCGCTGACCACGTCCAAGGGTAATCCCACCGGCGCGGTGAAGGGCGTGCTCAACATGCTCAAGAGCCTGCTCAAGCAGTATCCTGACAGCCCCATGGCGGTGGTCTTCGACGCCAAGGGCAAGACCTTCCGCGACGAGATCTACGCCGAGTACAAGGCGCACCGCCCGCCGATGCCCGACGACCTGCGGCCTCAGGTCGAACCGTTGCACGATTGCATTCGTGCACTGGGCTTGCCGCTTTTGTGCATCGAGGGCGTAGAGGCCGATGACGTGATCGGCACCCTGGCGCGGCATGCCACCGAGGCGGGGCGTGATGCGGTGATTTCCACCGGTGACAAGGACATGGCGCAGCTCGTCAACGCGCACATCACCCTGGTCAACACCATGAAGGGCGAGACGCTCGACGTGGCCGGCGTCGAGACCAAGTTCGGGATTCCGCCGTCGTTGGTCATCGATTATCTGGCGTTGATGGGCGACAAGGTCGACAACATTCCCGGCGTGCCGGGCGTCGGCGAGAAGACCGCGCTCGGCTTGCTGCAAGGCATGCAGGGCGGACTCGAGACCCTCTACGCCGATCTCGAGCGTATCAAGACGCTGGACTTTCGCGGCGCCAAGACGCTGGACAAGAAGCTCGACGCCAATCGCGACCAGGCCTTCCTGTCCTACCGACTGGCAACGATCAAGACCGATTGCGCGCTACCGGTGGGCCTCGACGATCTGAACATTGCGCATCCCGACCGTGAGGCGCTCAAGGCGCTTTATACCGAGCTTGAATTCAAGAACTGGCTGGGTGAGTTGCTCGAGGGACGCGATGAGGGCGTCGATGATGTGGCCAAGGGGGCGCCAGCGAAGGAGGAGGATGACGCACCGGCGGCCGATACGAGCTCAACGCTGCGCGAGGATCATGTCATCGTCACGCAAGAGGCCTTCGATGCCTGGCGCGATCGTCTGGCGCAGGCGGACATCTTCTGCTTCGATCTGGAAACCACCAGCCTCAACTACATGGAGGCCGAGATCGTCGGCATCGGCCTGGCGCTGGACGCCGGCGAGGCTGCCTATATCCCGGTGGCGCACCGCTATCTCGATGCGCCTGATCAACTCGATCGCGACACGGTGCTGGCCGCGCTCAAGCCGCTGTGGGAAGACGCTTCCAAGGCCAAGGTCGGCCAGAACCTCAAGTACGACATCTCGGTGCTGGCGCGTTATGACATCGAGGTCACGGGGTGCCTCGAGGACACCATGCTGGCGTCTTATGTGCTCGATTCCACGGCGACGCGCCACGACATGAACTCGCTGGCGCTCAAGTACCTCGGCGAGGAGACCATCACCTTCGAGGAGATTGCCGGTAAGGGCGCCAAGCAGCTGACCTTCGATCAGGTCGCACTCGAAGAAGCCGCGCCCTACGCCTGCGAAGATGTCGACATCACTTTGCGGTTGCACCGTGAATTGCGCCCACGCGTGGACGGCGAAGGCCGCCTGGCGGCGGTGCTGGATGAGGTTGAGCTGCCGTTGGTGCCGGTACTTTCGCACATGGAACGCAACGGCGTGGCGTTGGACGCCGAGCGCCTGCACACCCAGAGCCGCGCGCTGGACAAGCGTCTGCGGGAACTGGAAGCGCGTGCGTACGAGCTGGCCGGGCGAGAATTCAACCTGGGCTCGCCCAAGCAACTCGGCGAGATCCTCTTTGATGAATTGAAAATCCCGGTGATCAAGAAGACGCCCAAGGGCGCGCCGAGCACCGCCGAGGCGGTGCTCGAGGAACTGGCGCTGGATTATCCGTTGCCCAAGGTGGTCATCGAGCACCGCGGCTTTGCCAAATTGAAGTCGACCTACACTGACAAGCTACCGCAATTGGTCAATCCCACCACGCGGCGGCTGCATACCAGCTATCACCAGGCGGTCACGGCCACCGGGCGTCTGTCGTCATCCGATCCCAACCTGCAGAACATCCCCATCCGTACCGAAGAAGGGCGCAAGATTCGCCAGGCCTTTGTGGCGCGCCCCGGCTATCGCATCGTCGCCGCCGACTATTCGCAGATCGAGTTGCGCATCATGGCGCACCTCTCCGGCGATAAGGGATTGCTCGAGGCGTTCGCCGAGAAACGCGATATCCACACCGCCACCGCAGCGGAAGTGTTCGGTGTGGCGCTCGATGCCGTCAGCGGTGAGCAACGGCGCAGTGCCAAGGCCATCAACTTCGGTCTGATCTACGGCATGAGCGCCTGGGGGCTGGGGCGACAGCTGCATATCGAACGCAATCAGGCGCAGACCTACATCGACCGCTACTTCGACCGTTATCCGGGCGTGGCACGCTTCATGGAGCGTATTCGTGCCCAGGCCGCCGACGATGGCTATGTCGAGACGGTGTTCGGTCGTCGCCTCTATCTACCCGAGATCAATGCTCAGAACCGTACTCGCCGCCAGGCCGCCGAGCGCACCGCCATCAACGCCCCGATGCAGGGCACCGCCGCCGATATCATCAAGCTGGCGATGATCGACGTCGACCGTTGGCTACGCGACGGCGACTTCGACGCCTGGATGGTGATGCAGGTCCACGATGAACTGGTCTTCGAGGTCAAGGAAAGCCAGGTCGACGCCTTCACCGACGCCGTCCGCCAACGCATGGAAGACGCCGCCAAGCTCGACGTGCCGTTGACCGTCGAAGCCAACGACGGCGCCAACTGGGACGAAGCGCACTGAGGCGGCCATGAGACATGGCAGGATATGCACGTCCCGGACGTCTATCGACCGGCCGTGGCGCGTTGTTGAGACGCAGCGGGGACGGAAGGGAGAGCCTCAGTAGTGCCTGGATAGCTCCCCAAGCGTCCACCGGGCAGATTAGTGTATCCTGTACGACCTCTGTAGACCGTCCGGTGAACTCGAGTTATGAAAATCAAGAAGCGACTTTATACGGCGCTGGCATTGGTCGTGTTGGTGCTGGTGGCCCTCGTCTGGGGGATACATTGGTGGCAGACCGGTCGTTACTTCGAAGAGACCGATAACGCTTACGTACATGCCGACAGTGTTGCGGTGCGGGCCGAGGTCAGCGGGCGTGTCGACGAGGTAGCGGTATCCGATAACCAGCGCGTCTCGGCCGGCGATATTCTGGTGAGGCTCGACCCCAGCGATGCCAAGTCTCAACTTGCCCAGGCCCAGGCGTCGCTGGCCGTGGCCCAGGCCAATGCCGTCAGTGCTGATCGCCAGGTCGAACAGCAACACGCCTCGATCGACGAGGCCAAGGCCCAGGTGAGCTCGGCGCAGGCGGATCTCGAACAGGCACGCTTGCATCTCGAGCGCTCGAAGCGCCTGGCCGAGAAAAGCTACGCCTCTCAGCAAGAGTACCAGGACGATCAGGCGGCCGTGCAGGTCGCGGAAGCGACGCTTGCGGCTCGGCGTGCCACGCTGGCTTCGTCACGCAAGCAGCTCGACGTGCTCGAAGCCGAAAGCGACAGTGCCGAGGCCAATATCGAATCCGCCCGTGCCGACATCGACAACGCGCGCCACCAGCTCGATAAGACACGCCTGACGGCGCCGGTGGCCGGTGTGATCGGCAACAAGACGGTGGAAGTTGGCACGCTGGCCCAGCCGTCGTTGACCTTGATGCAACTGGTGCCGATTCGCTCGGCCTATGTCGTTGCCAATTACAAGGAAACCCAGACCACGCGCATGCGGCCGGGGCAGTCGGTATCGTTGCATGTCGATGCCTATCCCGATACCGAGTTCGAAGGCGTCATCGATAGCTTGGCGCCTGCCACGGGCTCGCGCTTCAGCCTGCTGCCGCAGGACAACGCCACCGGTAACTTCAACAAGATCGTCCAGCGGGTGCCGGTGCGTATCCGCGTGACGGGCCCGGATGATGCCTTGGAGCGCTTGCGCGATGGCCTCTCGGTGGTGCCATCGGTGGATACGCGCGACCTCGACCCCGAGTACGACGGTTAAATGGCCGAGGCGATTGCAAGCGACTCGGCGGGTCCGCAGGAGGCGCCTTCACGGCGTACTCAACTGGCCTTCGTGGCGGCGGTGTTCGGAATGTTCATGGCGATTCTGGATATCCAGATCGTCGCGAGTTCCCTCAATGAGATTCAGGCCGGGGTTTCGGCCAGCGCTGACGAGATATCCTGGGTTCAGACCTCTTATCTGATCGCCGAGATCATCATGATCCCGCTGTCGGGCATGCTGACGCGGATTCTTTCCACCCGAGTCGCGCTCGTGACCTCTTGCCTGGGCTTCACGCTGGCGAGCCTCGGCTGCGCCATGGCCAATTCCATCGAATCGCTGATCGTACTGCGGGCCATTCAGGGCTTCATGGGCGGGGCGATGATTCCCATCGCCTATGCCATCAGTTTCAGTGTCTTTCCACGGCGCATGATGGGCACGGTACAGGGTGTGATGGGCCTGGTGGCGACGCTGGCGCCGTCGATCGGGCCGACCGTGGGTGGCTACATCACCGAGTTCGCGAGCTGGCATTGGCTGTTTCTCGCCAATCTCGTGCCCGGTGTCCTGGTGTCGGCTGCGGTGTGGCGGCTTCTAGATATCGATCGCCCCGACCATCGCGCGTTGCGCCACCTCGACCTCATCGGCTTGGCGCTTCTGGCACTGTTCCTGGGCACGCTGGAATTTTCGCTCGAGGAAGGCCCCGGCGACGACTGGTTCGCCAGCCGCACGATCCTCATTGCCGCAATCGTCTGCGCACTCGCCTCGGTGGGGTTCTTCTGGCGCGCTCTACGCCACCGTCACCCCATCGTCGACCTGCGCGCCTTTACTAACCTTAATTTCGCCGTAGGGGCCGGGCTAGGGTTCGTGGTGGGAATCGGCTTGTATGGCCTGGTGTATCTATTGCCGTTGTTCTTGGGCAACGTGCGCGGCTATTCGGCCTTGCAGATTGGTGAGGTCATGATCGTTACCGGTGGCGCGATGTTCTTGACCGCACCTCTGGTGGGGCGTGCCTCCGACACGGTCGATCTGCGCGCACTCTTGCTGCTGGGGATGCTATTGACCGGTATCGGCACGGTGATGAATGCCGATCTGACAGCCGAATCGGGCTTTGACGTGTTTTTCTGGCCGCAAGTAGTGCGTGGCGTGGGACTGGTGGTGTGTTTGATTCCCATCTCGCGCATTGCTTTTGGCACCCTGCCGCCCAGCGAGGTCGGCAATGCCAGTGGTCTGTTCAACGTGATGCGCAATCTCGGCGGGGCGGTGGGCCTGGCGTTGTTGGACACGATTCGCGACTGGCGTGAAGACTACCATTGGAATCAGCTGATTCCTGCCATCGATCAAGGCCGCGAGGTCGTCAACGCGACCCAGGCGCAGTATCAGCAGCTGCTGGCGTCGACCGGTGACCCACATGCCGCCTCGGTCGAGATGCTGGCGCGCACCCTGCTTGAGCAAAGCATGGTCATGGCTTACAACGATATCTTTCTGTGGCTGGGCGTGCTGTACCTGTTGGTGGCGCCATTGATTCTGCTGCTGAAAAAGCCCCAGCACGCTTGATTCATGGCCCAACGGCCGAGGCGTGGGTTGTGCTCAATAATGGGGTGGTATCTCGTCGCTGGGCGTTGGAGCGTCGTCATCGCTCATGTGGTCGACGCTTTGACGCAGGTTGCGCAGGCGTTTGCGCAGCATGTCATTGGTGCGTTCGAGCTGGGCCATGCGTCGGTCCTGCGCGGCCAGGGCATGGTCGAGCGTGTCCAACCAGTCTTCCTGATAGGCGAGTCGGGACTCCAGTGCGTCGAGGCGGTCGCGCGTGACATCCTCGGTCATGCTAGAATCTTTTGACGGTGTGTCACCGTTCATTTCTGGCACCTTATGCAATGCGTTCAAGAGCATTGTGTTCAAAAGTTGTGTTCATCACGTTGCGTATTGACTGCGCAACTCATGTCGGCTCTGTACGCGCTCAGGCGCCAAGGAGCATTTCCATCGGACAACAAGAGATATCGAGGTCCATGAATCGTAAGATATTCCTACGTTGTAGTCTCATCAGTGTCCTGTTGGCCATTCCTTCTCCACTGTTGATCGCGCTGTTCGTGACGTTGAGCGGTAGCGTGCTGGAGTTTTCCCTGATGCTCGAAGCCGATGGCATTGCCATCGCGTATAGCGCCACGGCCCTGGCCGTGTTCGTGCTGTTGTTGCTGGGAACGCTGAGCACGCAAGTTCTGGGCCCGCAGTCGCGGCAGCTGGCGCATCTCGTCGAGTTGGAAAACGACGACCGCGAGATCGGCGAAGTGAAGTGGTTCAACGTTAATAAAGGGTACGGCTTCATCACCCGCGATAGCGGCGAGGACGTGTTCGTGCATTTTCGCGCCATCCGTGGCAAGGGACATCGCACGCTCGCGGAAGGTCAGAAGGTCCGCTATCACGTCATCGAGAACGAACGTGGCCTGCAGGCCGATGATGTGACCGTTATTTCCTGACTGCAGATCCTGCCACGCAGGCATGACAACGCCCCATTCGGTTGCATCGGATGGGGCGTTTTACGTCATGAGCCGCGCTATTGTCCTGAATCCGGCCAGTCGATGGCGCTTTCCTCGCCGTCCGCGCGGACGCGCCAGAAGCGGTCCGGCTCGTCGCCGGGTTGCCATCCGCCCAATGAGCAACGCACCTCACAGCCAAGCGAGCGCGCGGCATCACGCGCGCAGTCCACATCGCGCGGCCAGGGGGTGTGCGGACTGTCGAACCACAGGCTGGCGAAACCGTCGGCGGCATGGGTCACCAGCAAAATCGGCACCTCGCTGTCGGCATAGCGTGCCTGTGCTCGCCATTGGCTCTTGCCGCGCTTGACCAGCGCGGGTCGTTCGTCGAAATGTTCGGCGAGCCAGCCTTGCACGGCTTCGATGTCGGCGTCGGCCAGATAGATCTCGATGTCGGGGTAGCGCTCCACGGCGGACCTCAGGTAAGCAAACGTTGCATGATGGTCGTATAGAGACGGCTCAGCGTCTCCAGGTCGGCGGCGCGTATGCGCTCGTCGACCTTGTGTATCGTGGCGTTGGTCGGGCCCAGTTCGATGACTTGCGCGCCCAGCGTGGCGACGAATCGGCCATCCGAGGTGCCGCCGCCGGTCGAAAGCTGCGGACGATAGCCCAGCATGTCTTCCACGCTGGCCACGGTAGCATCGACCAGAGCGCCTCCGGCAGTGAGAAAGGGCTCACCGTTGAGCGTCCAGTCGAGCGTGTAGTCGAGCGCGAAACTCTCTAGAATCTCGGCGGTACGCGCCTTCAGTGCCTCGGCGGTGACCTCCGTGGAGAAACGGAAATTGAAGACCACTTCCAATTGCCCGGGAATCACGTTGGTCGCCCCGGTGCCGGCCTGGAGGTTGGAAATCTGGAAGCTGGTCGCGGGGAAGAACTCGTTGCCGGCATCCCAGTGCTCGGCGGCCAGCGCGGCCAATGCCGGGGCCGCTTCGTGCACGGGGTTGCGCGCCAGGTGCGGGTAGGCGACATGGCCCTGGACGCCCTTGACGCGCAGGACGCCACCCAGCGATCCGCGGCGCCCGTTCTTGAGGGTATCGCCCAGGCGTTCGCTGGAGGAAGGCTCGCCGACAATGCAGTAATCCGGGATGACGCCGTGTTCGCGGAGGTGCTCGACCACGGCCCGGGTCCCGTGAACGGCGGGGCCTTCCTCGTCGGCGGTGATCAGAAAACCGAGTCGGCCGGGATGCGCCGGGTGCGCGGCGAGAAAGTCTTCCACGGCGGTGATCATCGCCGCCAGGCTGCCCTTCATGTCCGCCGCACCGCGTCCGCAGAGCATGCCCGCAGCGTCGATGCATGGCTCTAAGGGTGGATATTCCCAGTCGCTTTCGGGCCCGGTGGGCACGACATCGGTATGTCCGGCGAACACCAACATGGGGCCGCTATCGCCGCGGGTGGCCCAGAAGTTGTCCACCTCGCCGATGCGCAAGCGTTCGACATGAAATCCCAACTGCTCCAGGCGCGCGATCATCAGCGCCTGGCAGCCAGCGTCGTCCGGGGTCACCGAACGACGACGCAGCAACTCGAAGGCCAGCGCCAGGGTCGGCGACGCTGGCACGGTGCGATCAGTTGTGGGCATGCAGTGCCTCGTTGAGCGCTACGGCGCTCTTGTTGGTCAGGCACTCGATGCGGCCATTCTGCGAGTTGCGACGCAGCAGCAGGTCGCTCTGGTTGGCCAGGTCGCGGCCGCTGACGGTCTGCACCAGTTCGCCCTGCTCGTCGAGTACGGCGATCTTGGCGCCGGCCGTGATGTAAAGACCGGCTTCCACCGTGCAGCGGTCGCCCAGCGGGATGCCGATGCCGGCGTTGGCGCCAATCAGGCAACCCTCGCCGATGGAGATGATGATGTTGCCGCCGCCCGAGAGGGTGCCCATGGTCGAGCAGCCGCCACCGAGATCCGAGCCCTTGCCGATCACCACGCCAGCGGAAATACGCCCTTCGACCATGCCCGGCCCTTCGGTGCCGGCATTGAAGTTGCAGAAGCCTTCATGCATGACCGTGGTGCCCTCGCCGAGATAGGCGCCCAGGCGTACGCGGGCGGTGTCGCCGATGCGTATGCCCTTGGGTACCACGTAATCGGCCATCTTGGGGAACTTGTCGACGCAGTCGACCGTGAACGGGCGGCCTTCGAGGCGCGCCTTGAGTCGCCGTGCACCGAGTTCGTCGACATCGATGGGGCCTTCGTTGGTCCAGGCGATGTTCTTGAGCAGGCCGAACATGCCGTCGAGCTTGATGCCGTGGGGCTTGACCAGGCGATGTGAGAGCAGGTGCAGCTTGAGGTAAACCTCGGGCGCGCTGGCCGGCGCGTTGTCCTCGTCGAGGAAGACGGCGACGAGCGGCCGCTGGCCGGCGGCGAAGGCGTCGGCCAATTCGGCTTGCGCGTTATCGCCGGCCTGGCGCAGTGCCTCGGCGAGCGCCTGGCAGTGCTCGGGCAGGAAACTGACCACGGCGTTGCCCGTCGGCGCGTTCAGCGCCTCGCGCGCCGCTGCGACCAGGGTGTCATCGGGGTTGAGCAGCGGCGTCGGGTAGTAGACGTCCAGCCACTCACCTTGGGTGTTCTGGTGGCCGATTCCGAGAGCGAAACTCAGCATGGGGAAGTCCTCGAGGGTTAGATGAAAAAAGTCGGCGATACGTGTAATGCCGGTGGGCGCCTAGGCCGCCTGAAGGGCGCGGTAGGCGTCGGCCTTGAAGCCCACCAGGAAATGCTCCGGCGTTTCCAGTACGGGGCGCTTGAGCAGCGTCGGGTGCGTTAGCAGCAGCGAGCGAGCCCGGTCGGCGTCGAGATCGCGCTTGTCGGCGTCGTCCAGTCCGCGCCAGGTGGTGCTGCGCGTGTTGAGTAGCGTGCTCCAGTCGCTGCGTGCCAGGAAGGCATCGAGCCGTGCGGCGTCGAGACCGTCCTCACGCAGGTCATGATAACGATACGCGATGCCCAGATCGTCGAGTGTGCGACGTGCCTTGCGGCAGGTGTCGCAGGTCTTGATGCCGTAGAGCGTGACCATGACGGCCTCCTCATGAATGGGTTGCGGTGTCGCGCAGTGGGTCAGGCGCGGCGCTCGATGAAGCGTCGGATGCGCCATGCGGCTTCCACGGTGGCGTCGAGCTCGGCGACCAACGCCAGGCGCACGCGTCCCGCGCCGGGGTTGCCCTGGGCGCCGTCACGCGACATGTAGCGCCCGGGCAGCACGGTAACGTGTTCCTCGGCAAATAGATCGCGGGCGAAGGCTTCATCGTCGCCGCCGGGCACCTCCGGCCACAGATAGAAGCTGGCGCGCGGCGTGGGGAAATCCATGACCGGCGCCAGAATCTCGCCCACTGCGCTGAATTTTTCGCGATAGGCATCGCGGTTGGCGCGCACATGCGCCTCGTCGTCCCAGGCGACGATCGAGGCGTGCTGGGTCGTCAGCGGCATCGCGCAGCCGTGATAGGTGCGATAGCGCTTGAAGGGCGCGATCAACCCGGCATCCCCGGCGACGAAGCCCGAGCGCAGCCCGGGCAGGTTGGAGCGCTTGGACAGCGAATGAAACACCAGACAGCGGCGGTAATCGTCGCGCCCCAGCGAGCGGCAGGCCTCGAGCAGCCCCGGCGGCGGTGCGGCCTCGTCGAGGTAAAGCTCCGAATAGCATTCATCGGAGGCGATCAGGAAGTCGTACTCGTCGGCCAGAGCGATCAGTTTTTGATACTCGGCCAGCGGCGTGACGGCACCGGTGGGATTGCCCGGCGAACAGACGAAGACCAATTGCACGTCGCGCCAGGTGGCGGCGGGTACGGCATCCAGATCGGGCAGGCAGCCGTTTTCGGGGGCGCAATCCAGATACAACGGCTCGCCGCCGGCCAGCAGGGTCGCGCCTTCGTAAATCTGATAAAACGGATTGGGCATCGCCACCTTGGCGGGTCGCGTACGGTCCAGCGCGCTCTGGACGAAGGCGAAGATCGCCTCGCGGGTGCCGTTGACCGGCAGCACGTGGCGCTCGGGGTCGAGCGAGCCGGGTGTCAGCGCATAGCGCTGTGTCGCCCATTGGGTGATGGTGCCGCGCAATTCGGCGAGCCCCGCCGTGGCTGGATAGCGTGCGACCTCGCCCTCGAAGCGGTGCAGCGCCTCGAGTACGGCTGCCGGCGGCGCGTGGCGCGGCTCGCCAATGGACAGCGCGAGGGGCGAGAGCGCGGGGGGCGTGACCTCGTCCTTGAGGGCGGCAAGCTTCTCGAAGGGGTAGGGCTTGAGGGCGTCGAGATCGGGGTTCATCGGCAATCCAGCAGCGGGTCCGGCATGCCGGACATGGCGTTGTCATGAAGGCGCACGGCGCCGTCGGGAGGGCCCGATTATAGGCAAGCCGGCCAAGGGCCTCAAATGGGGGTGGCTCAGACGTCGAGCATCTCGCACAGACGCTCGCGCAGTTGCGCCTGGCGATCGGGGTCGGTGAGTGGCTCGCCGGCCTTGTCGGTGATGAAGAAGACGTCCTCGACACGTTCGCCCAGGGTGGCGATCTTGGCCGCCGAGAGGGCGATGTCCTGCTCCATGAAGATGCGTCCGACGCGCGCCATCAGGCCGGGGCGGTCGGGGGCAATGAGTTCGACGATAGTGCGGGCGTTGGCTTCGTCCTGCTCGATCATGACCCGGGTGGGTACCTTGAAATGCTTGAGCTGGCGCGAGGTGTGGCGTGTGACGATGCGTGGATAGTCGGCCGGGTCGTCGAGTTCTTCCACCAGATGATGGCGGATTTCCTCGAGACGCTGCGGATCGCGAATCGGTTCGCCGTCGTCGTCGAGCACGATGAAAGTGTTGAGCGTCCAGTCGTTGCTGGAGGTGGCGATGCGCGCGTCGTGGATCGACAGCCCCAGTTGCTCCATGGCGGCGGCGGTGGCGGCGAACAGGTCGTTGACCGAACGGGTATGGATGAACACCTTGGTGCCGCCTTCGGCCATGTCCTCGGTGGGCGCGTTGGCGAGGATCAGAGGCAGCTCCGAGGGCTGATGCTCGAGAATTCCTTGAGTCTGCCAGATGATCTCGCTGGGCGCGTACTGCAGGAAATAATCGTCGCCGAACGACGCCCACAAGGCGTCTGCGCTGGTGGCATCGATGCCCACCGTGCCGAGCAAGCCACGGGCTTCTTCACGCGACTCGCGGGCCCATTCGTCGCGGTCGATGACGTGGTCGAGACCACGCCGCAAGGCGCGCTTGGTTTCGGTATGCAGTTGACGCAATAAGGCAGCGCGCCAGCCATTCCACAGCGAAGGGTTGGTGGCGGTGATATCGGCCACGGTGAGCACGTAGAGGTAGTCGAGATGGACCTCGTCACGCATCGCCAGCGCGAATTCATGGATGACGTCGGGGTCGGAAATATCGCGCTTCTGGGCGGTCTTGGACATCAGCAGGTGATGTTCGATCAGCCAGGCCACGAGGCGCGTATCGCGCGCCGAGAGGCCATGACGCTCGCAGAAGGCGGTGGCGTCGACGGCCCCGAGTTCGGAATGATCGCCGCCGCGCCCCTTGCCGATGTCGTGATAGAGCCCGGCGATCCACAGCAGTTCGAGCTTGGGCAACTGATGAATCAGGGTCGCAGCGACGGGGAAATCCTCGTGGCCTTCGGATTCGCGGAAGCGTTGCACGAACTTCAGCAGACGCAAGGTGTGGGCGTCGACGGTATATAGGTGGAAAAGGTCGTGCTGCATCAGTCCCACGGCCTGACCGAACTCGGGCAGGTACTTGCCGAGGATGCCGTAGCGGTTCATGCGCCGCAGTTGGCGCGGAATGTTGCCTCCACTGCGCAGCAGTTCCATGAACAGGCTCTGGTGGCGCAGGTCGTCGCGAAAGCTCTCGTCGATCAGGTGGCGATGATCGCGGATCAGACGGATGGTCTCGGCACGCACACCCTCGATCTCGGGGTGCTGGGCCATCAACAGGAACAGTTCGAGCAGGGCGCCGGGGCGGTGGCGGAACACATTGGCATGGCGCACCTGGATATAGCCGCCGAGAATCTCGAAGCGCGCGTTGAGCGGTGTGATGTCCGGGGTCTCGTGGGCGCGCAGGATGACCTCGTCGAAGTGCTGAAGCAGCATGTCGTTGAGCCCCGCCAGCGCGGTGACGTGACGGTAGTAGCGCTTCATGAACTGCTCGACGGCGAGACGCTCCGGCGTGTCGCGATAGCCGAATAGCTCGGCGATGGCATTCTGATGGTCGAACAATAGACGGTCCTCGGCACGGCCGTTGAGCATGTGCAGCGCATAGCGCACCTGCCACAAGAAGGACTGGCCCTGGCTGAGAATGCGCAACTCGGCGTCGTTCATGAAGCCCTGGGCGACGACGTCCTCGTAGCGCAACTCGCCGAAGTGGCGCTTGGCCACCCATCCGATCATCTGGATGTCGCGTAGTCCGCCCGGCGAGCTCTTGATGTTGGGCTCGAGGTGATACTCGGAGTTGTTATAGCGATAGTGACGGGCGATCTGCTCCTGCCACTTGGCCTCGAAGAAGGCGTCGCTCGGCCACATCGTCTCGTTGGAGAGGCGCCCGCGCATCGTTTCGCGCAGGTGCTCGGGGCCGGCGAGGGTGCGTGATTCCAGCAGGTTGGTGATGACCGTGAGATCCGCGCGCGCCTCGCGCTCGCAATCGGCCAATGAGCGCACGCTATGGCCGATTTCCAGGCCGATGTCCCAGAGAAAGGTGATGAAGCCGGTCAGGCCTTCGCGGTAGAGCGTATCGTCGTCGCGTTCGAGAAGCAGCAACAAGTCGATATCGGAATGCGGGTGCAACTCGCCGCGCCCATAACCGCCGACGGCGAGCAGGGCGATGCCATCGTCTGGCCAGTCATAACGCTCCCAGGCGATGCTCAGTAGCTGATCCAGGCACCAGGCACGGCCATGGACCAGGTCGCGAATGTCGCTGCCGGCGTGAAAGCGTGCGTCGAGGCTCGCTTGCAGCTCGCGTAGCGCGTCCTTGAATACGGCGATCGGTGTGCGACTGGCAGCTAGCGCTTCGCGGAAGGCGGACGCATCGAACAGCGTCTCGTCGGGCACGAAGCGATAGTGATGAAGCAACATTCGCGTGGCACTCCTGTTCGCGCGTTACGTCGGGTGACCGGCCAGGCGGCACTGCTTACGCCTCGAGTAAGTTCAGGTCTTCGTCGCCGCGCAGGGTGAGTACCTCGACGCCGGTCGCGGTGACCAGCAGCGTGTGTTCCCACTGGGCCGACAGGCTCTTGTCCTTGGTCACTGCCGTCCAGCCGTCGCGCAGCACCTTGGTGCGATAGTCGCCGACATTGATCATGGGCTCGATGGTCAAGCACATGCCTTCGGCCAGTACGGCGTCGGCACTGGGCTCGTAGCCGTCATAATGCAGGAACTGCGGATCCTCGTGGAAACCGGCACCGATGCCGTGGCCGCAGAAGTCGCGCACCACCGAATAGCCATTGCTTTCGGCGTGCTGCTGGATCGTGCGCGCCAGCTCGGAGAGGTGTACGCCGGGGCGTACCTGGGCGATGCTCTTGTACAGGCATTCCTGGGTGATGCGTGCCAGGCGTCCGCCCTGAATGCTTTCGCCGACAACGAACATCATGCTGGAGTCACCGTGATAGCCGTCGGCGGTCTTTACGGTGATGTCGAGGTTCATGATGTCGCCATTCTTGAGCTTCTTGGCGAAATCGGGAATGCCGTGGCAGACGACATGGTTGATCGAGGTGCAGGTCGCCTTGGGGAAGCCATGGTAGTTGAGTGGCGCGGGAGTGGAGCCGAGCTCGTCCACGATGTATGCGTGGCACAGACGATCGACTTCGCCGGTGCTGATGCCGGCCACCACATGCGGCGTGATCATTTCAAGTACCGAAGCGGCCTGGCGGCCAGCTTCACGCATTTTTTCGATTTCGTCGGCGGTCTTGATGTGAATGTTCATGCGATCTCGAATTCGGAGGGTTCGGGTCTGGCGTCGGGGTGGCTCCTGGCCTATAGTCTCGGCGCTCAGGCTGGCGCGAGACGCGGTATATGCGCGCAGTCATCAAGCGCGGTAACCGGGAGCGACTTCATCTTGGAGTCGATCTATGGTATAAAGCCGCGCGCTTTACTGCAATCGCCGCCTAGCGTGTTCGGCTCGACCGAAACATTGGCGCGGTGAAGATAGTAGGTGAAAGATAACGCCTTGAAAACACACATGCACCGTCACATGGTCCCGGGTGCCGGGGCGGCAGGCGTGCCGCCGTGGTCGGATCCATGGGGTGTATGGAGGCCTAACCCGATTCAGGAGTCATCCATGGTACAAGTCAATATGCGTGACCTGCTCAAGGCAGGCGCTCACTTCGGTCACCAGACCCGTTACTGGAACCCGAAGATGAGCAAGTACATCTTTGGTGCACGCAACAAGATCCACATTATCAACCTCGAGCACACGCTGCCGGCGCTGAACGACGCGCTCGCGGTGGTCGAAAAGATGGTGGCGTCCAACAACAAGATCTTGTTCGTCGGCACCAAGCGTGCCGCCAGCAAGATCGTCAAGGAAGAGGCGCGTCGTGCTGGTCAGCCGTTCGTCAACCATCGCTGGTTGGGCGGCATGCTGACGAACTTCAAGACCATTCGCGTATCGATCAAGCGTCTGCGCGAGCTTGAAGCCATGCATGAAGATGGCACGTTCGAGAAGCTGACCAAGAAAGAAGTCCTGATGGCGACCCGCGAGCAAGACAAGCTCGAGCGTAGCGTCGGCGGTATCAAGGACATGGGCGGTCTTCCCGACGCGATGTTCGTGATCGACGTCGATCACGAGCGCATCGCGATCAACGAAGCCAACAAGTTGGGCATTCCGGTCATCGGTGTCGTCGATACCAACTCCAATCCGGACGGTGTCGACTACGTGATCCCGGGCAACGACGACTCCATTCGCGCTCTTCAGATCTACACTCAGGCCGTCGCCGACGCCTGCGTGCAGGCCAAGGGCAACAGCGCTAGCGAGTTCGTCGAAGTGACCGACGAGGCAAGCGAAGCGAACGAAGCCGCTGCCGAGTGATGGTGGCGGGTCCGTGCTGACGCTCGCACGCGAGCGACGAGACACTAGACAGCCCGTGAAGGCGGCGCAGTACGGACTAAAAGGGGGCTCAAGCCCCCTTTTCACCGTCCGGATGCAAGGGCGGTGAACCCTGAAGAAATTCTTCATTCAAAGGAGATGCTGGTCGTGCGCCGCGCGTGCATTTCACGCCAATTCACGCTCAAGCCGTACCGGCGACGAGGCAGCGTTTCCACCAGACGTCGAACCACATTCAGAGGTATTTACCATGGCAGCTATCAGCGCATCTCTGGTCAAGGAACTGCGCGAGCGCACCGGCCTTGGCATGATGGAGTGCAAGAAAGCGCTTACCGAAGCTGACGGTGAAATCGAAACCGCCATCGAAAACCTGCGCAAGAACTCCGGCCTTAAAGCGGCCAAGAAAGCCGACCGTACGGCAGCCGAAGGGGCCGTGGTGACGCGTGTCGCCGACGACGGTTCTTACGGGGTGATGCTCGAGGTCAACTCCGAGACCGATTTCGTGGCGCGTGACGATAACTTCACCGCCTTCACCGACCAGGTCATCGCCAAGGTGTTCGAAACCAAGAGCGAGGACGTGGCGAGCCTGATGGAAGGTGGGCTGGAAGACGCGCGTCAACAGCTGGTGCAGAAGATCGGCGAAAATATCAGCGTGCGCCGTGCGGTGGTCATCGATGCTCCGCAAGGCGGTGTCGTGGGTGCCTATGTGCACGGTGGTCGCATCGGCGTGCTGACCGTCCTCAGTGCCGGCAATGCCGATGTGGCCAAGGATATTGCCATGCACGTGGCGGCAATCAATCCGAGTGTTTCTCATTCGGAAGATATGCCCCAGGCGGAGCTGGACAGCGAAAAGGCGATCATCCTGGCGCAGCCGGACATGGCCGGCAAGCCGGCGGAAATCGCCGAAAAGATGGTCCAGGGGCGCTTGAAGAAGTACCTGGCCGAAAACAGCTTGACGCAGCAGTCTTTCGTCAAGGATCCCAATCAGACCGTGGCCGAATACGTGAAGGCCGCAGGTGGCGAAGTGGTCAGCTTCACTCGCTTCGAAGTGGGTGAAGGCATCGAGAAGGAAGAAGTCGACTTCGCTCAGGAAGTCATGGATCAGGCGCGTCGCAGCTAAGCTGCCATGTGCTTGTACTGTCGTTGGCGTGCGCGGTTGCGCACGCCTTCGCGTATCCGGCCGTTGTCTGGCCGAGCCATTCCTACCCACGCCGATACAGTCCGCTGAGACGAGGAGAGTCCGAATGTCTGTTCCCACCGATCGTAACGCCGCTTCCCAGGAGCGTAACGAGAAGTCGAAGTACAAGCGCATTCTGTTGAAACTGTCCGGCGAAGCCCTGACGGGCGAGCACGAGTTCGGCATCGATCCCCAGGTGCTCGACCGTATGGCGCTGGAAATCGGCCAGTTGGTCGGGATCGGGGTCCAGGTGGGGATCGTGGTCGGCGGCGGCAATCTGTTCCGTGGGGCGGCGCTACACGCTGCGGGTATGGAGCGTGTTACCGGCGATCACATGGGCATGCTGGCCACTGTCATGAACGCTTTGGCGATGCGCGACGCTCTGGAGCGTTCCAATATTCGCTCGCGGGTAATGTCGGCGATTCCCATGAGTGGCGTCGTCGAGCATTACGATCGGCGTACCGCCATCCGTCACCTTACGTCGGGTGACGTGGTGATTTTCTCTGCCGGCACCGGCAACCCCTTCTTCACTACCGACTCGGCGGCCTGCCTGCGCGGTATCGAGATCGATGCCAATGTGGTGCTCAAGGCTACCAAGGTGGATGGCGTTTACAACAAGGATCCGGTCAAGCAAAGCGATGCCGCCAAGTACGAACGTCTCTCCTACGACGACGTGCTCGATCAGAAGCTCGGCGTGATGGATTTGACCGCTATCTGCTTGGTGCGGGACCATGACATGCCGGTGCGCGTGTTCGATATGACCAAGCCGGGGGCCTTGCTCAACCTCGTGGTTGGGGGCAAGGAAGGAACGCTGGTAGATAGAGGTTGAAACAGTGATCAACGATATCAAGAAAGACGCCGACGCGCGCATGAAGAAAAGCGTCGAGGCGATGAACGCCAATTTTCACAAGATCCGCACCGGGCGCGCGCATCCCAGCTTGTTGGATGCGGTGCATGTGAATTATTACGGCGCCGACATGCCGCTCAATCAGGTGGCGAGCGTCAATGTGGAAGACGCGCGGACCCTGGCGGTAATGCCGTGGGAAAAGAGCATGGTGCCCAAGGTCGAGAAGGCCATCATGACCGCCGATCTGGGCCTCAATCCCGCCGCTGCGGGTAACGTGATTCGTGTGCCTTTGCCGCCGCTGACCGAGGAAACGCGCCGCAATTATATCAAGCAGGCGCGTGGCGAGGCGGAAAACGCGCGCGTCGCGATCCGCAACGTTCGGCGTGATGCCAACGGTGATCTCAAGGGGCTCCTCAAGAAGAAAGAGGTCACCGAAGACGATGAACATCACGCCATCGATGAGATCCAGAAGATGACCGACAAGTATGTCGCTGAGATCGACAAGCTTCTGGAAAATAAGGAACACGACCTTTTGCAGGTCTGAGAGGTGACCGTCGGGACGCGCTTCCGTCGACCTCCATGATACGGGATCCCATGACCTCACAGCCGTTTTCTCCACCCCGTACGGGCGAACTGCCACGCCATGTGGCGGTCATCATGGATGGTAACAATCGCTGGGCGCGTGCACATGGGCTGTCCGGCATCCGCGGACATCGCGCGGGTGTCGAGTCGGTGCGTGCAGTGATCCGCCGTGCCGCCGAGCGTGGTATCGGTACACTGACCTTGTTCGCCTTCTCCAGCGAGAACTGGAAACGCCCTGCCTCCGAGGTTGACGCGCTGATGGAGCTGTTCCTGATCGCCCTCAAGCGCGAGGTTAAAAAGCTTCATGGCCACGGCGTTCGTTTATCGGTGATCGGCCAGCGCGAGGGATTTTCCACGTCCATTCAGCAATATATCGAACGTGCCGAGACCATGACCCGTGACAACCAGGGGCTTCACCTGGTGATCGCGGCCAATTATGGCGGCCGCTGGGACATGACGCGTGCCGCGCGGCGGTTGGCGCAACGGGTCTCGGCGGGGGAGTTGGTACCCGACGCCATTGACGAGGAAGCACTTGGCGCTGAAATCAGTCTGGCCGATGAAGCACCCGTCGACTTGTGCATCCGCACCAGCGGTGAACAAAGGATTTCCAACTTCTTGTTGTGGCAGCTGGCCTACGCGGAATTCTATTTCACTCCCGAGCTGTGGCCGGATTTCGGTGCCGAGGCATTCGATGCCGCGCTGAGCGCCTACACAGAGCGCCAGCGCCGTTTCGGCATGTCCCCTGAACAAGTCGAGGCGCATGGTGCTTAGGCAACGTATTCTTACTGCGTTGGTTCTGGCGCCATTGGCACTGCTTGGCTTGTTTGGGCTTACGGGTCTCCCTTTTGCCTTGTTCACGGGCGCGATCGTACTGATCGGTGCCTGGGAGTGGGCCAACCTGGCTGGTTTCGAGCGCCAGGTGCCGCGACTAGCCTTTGCCGCTGCCTGTGCCGTGGCGCTGCTTCTTCTAGGGCTGAGTGGTGCAGTGCATCAGTCCTGGCCGTTGTGGCTGGGTATGCTGGGTTGGCTGGCCAATCTCTATTGGGTGGTGCGCTATCCTCAACAATACGCGCAATGGCAAGGTCGTGCGGTGCGCCTGGGCATGGGCCTGTGGGTGCTGCTACCGTGCTGGGTCGGCTTCATTCAATTGCGCGGCGACGGCGCGGCATGGCTGCTGTTCGTGCTGCTGTTGATCTGGGTGGCGGATATCGGTGCCTACTTCGCGGGGCGTGCGTTCGGGCGCCGCAAGCTGGCCGCACACGTGAGCCCCGGAAAGTCCTGGGAAGGTGTCTATGGCGGTATGGCGGCGGTGGCGGTGCTGGCTCTGGTTTTCGCGCAGTGGCAGGGAATGGCCGCCGGTGATGCGTTGTGGCTGATGGTGTTGGCGCTGCCGGTGGTGTTGATATCGGTGCTGGGCGATCTGTTCGAAAGCATGCTCAAGCGTCAGCGCGGCTTGAAGGATTCGAGCTGCCTGCTGCCCGGGCATGGTGGTGTGCTCGATCGCATCGACAGCTTGATTGCCGCGATTCCGCTTTTCGTATTGTTGCGCCCATGGTTGGGCTGAGGTGACGCATGGAATATGCCGATTGCGCTCGGATACAACGTGTGACCGTGCTTGGAGCCACCGGCTCCATCGGCAAGAGCACTCTCGATGTCATTGCCCGTCATCCCCAACGTTATCGGCTGCATGCCTTGACCGCCTATCGTTCGCGCGAAACGCTGCGCGATCAGTGCTTGGTTCATCGCCCCGAAGTCGCGGTGCTTGGCGAGGAACGCGACGCTGCCTGGTTGCGTGATGCGCTCGCCGAGGTCGGCATCGATACCCAAGTGCGCGCCGGCGAGGCGGCGTTATCGGAAGTCGCTGGAAGTGCCGACAGCGAGGTGGTGATGGCTGCCATCATGGGGGCGGCCGGCTTGATGCCGACACTGGCTGCGGTACGCGCCGGCAAGCGCGTGCTGCTCGCCAACAAGGAAGCCCTGGTGATGTCCGGCGCGCTGTTCATGGAGGCCGTCGAACGTCATGGCGCGATATTGTTGCCCATCGATTCTGAACATAATGCCATTTATCAGTGTCTACCCACCGAGCATCGTGGTGGGTTAGCGCGCCAGGGCGTGACTCAGTTGTTGTTGACCGCGTCCGGGGGGCCCTTTCATGACTGGTCCCAGGCGCAATTGAAAGCCGTGACCCCGGAGCAGGCGTGTGCGCATCCCAATTGGTCGATGGGTCGCAAGATCTCGGTGGATAGCGCCACCCTGATGAACAAGGGGCTCGAGCTGATCGAGGCATGCTGGTTGTTCGATGCGCAGCCGGAACAGGTTCAAGTCGTGGTGCACCCGCAAAGCGTCGTTCACTCCATGGCCGCCTATAGTGACGGTTCGGTGATCGCGCAGTTGGGCAATCCCGATATGCGTACGCCGATCGCCTATGGGTTGGCTTGGCCCGAGCGCATCGATGCCGGCGTGGCGCCGCTGGATCTGTTTCAGGTGGCGCGGCTCGATTTCGAGGCGCCCGATGAAGCACGCTTCCCTTGTCTGCGTCTCGCTCGTGAGGCGATGGCGGTGGGCGGTACTGCCCCGGCCACGCTCAATGCCGCCAATGAAGTAGCGGTGGAAGCGTTTCTCGACGCACGGCTAGGGTTCGTGGATATTCCACGCCTGGTGGCGGCGGTCTGTGAGGCTTGTGAGGTACATTCGGCGCATGAGTTGAGCGCGGTGCTGGCTGCGGACGAGGCGGCGCGACGCGAGGCCGAACGGCAATTGACGCGGTTCACGTCATGATGTGCGGACTTGGCAAGCCGCAGGAAGGAGGGCGACCCCATGGGCGTGATTGAGAATCTGCTGGCAGTGATCGTGGTGCTGGGGTTGTTGATCACCTTTCACGAATACGGCCATTTCTGGGTTGCGCGACGTTGTGGTGTCAAGGTGCTGCGTTTCTCGGTGGGCTTCGGCAAGCCGCTATGGTCGCGTGTCGATCGCCATGGCACGGAGTTCGCCGTGGCGGCGATACCGCTGGGTGGCTACGTCAAGATGCTCGACGAGCGTGAGGGCCCGGTGGCGCCGGAGGAGCAAGCGCAGGCATTCAATCGCAAGAGTGTCTGGGCACGCATCGCCATCGTATCGGCTGGACCGCTGGCGAACTTTTTGCTTGCCTTCGTCGCCTATTGGGCGCTGTTCGTCTATGGCACGACCACGGTGGCGCCGGTGATTGGCGATATCGCTGCAGACTCGCCGGCCGCCCGGGGCGGCTTGCAGTCCGGGCAGGAGATCGTGGCCGTCGAGGGCGAACGTACGCCTTCCTGGGGGGAGGTCAATCTCAAGTTGGTGGCGGCCATTGGCGCCAATGGCGAGCTCGAGGTCACGACGCGTGAGTCTGAAACGGCCTCGCCGGAGCGTCATCGCGTACCGGTCAGTGACTGGCTGGTACGCCAGGATCCGCCGCGCCCCTTGGCCACGTTGGGGGTGACGCCGTGGCGTCCCGAGCTGCCCGCCGTGCTGGGAGAGGTGCTGAATGACGGGCGTGCCCAGCAGGCCGGGCTGCAAAGCGGTGACCGCATCGTCAGCGTCGACGGTGCCGGCGTCGAGGATTGGATGGCATTCGTCGAACGTGTGCGTGACAACCCCGGTAAGACGCTGGCGCTGCGAGTCGAGCGGGACGGTGAGCGACGCGACGTGATGTTGACGCCGGCCACGCGCGAGCAGGAAGACGGCACGGCGATGGGGTACATCGGCGTAGGGGTACAAACCACCGAGTGGCCTGAGCGTTACCGTCGCGAGATTCGTTATGGGCCGCTGGATGCCGTCGGTGAGGCGGTGAGCAAGACCGGCGAGATGAGCTTGCTCACACTGGATTCGATCCGCAAGATGCTGGTGGGGCTGATCTCGCCCTCCAATCTGTCGGGGCCGGTGACGATTGCACGCATCGCGGGTGATTCCGCGCGCAATGGCGTGGAAAGCTTCATCAGCTTCCTGGCTTATTTATCGATCAGCCTGGGGGTTCTCAATCTCTTGCCGATTCCCGTGCTCGACGGCGGTCACTTGGTTTATTACCTGATCGAAGCGGTGCGGGGGCGTCCGGTGCCCGAGGCGGTACAAGCCTTTGGGTTGCGCATCGGTGTCGCCTTGGTGGGCTCGTTGATGTTGATGGCGTTGTATTTCGACTTGATGCGTTTGTAGAGGCGTCGTTGCGGGGCAGCTCGCCAGCAGGCTTTAATGTGGGCCATCAATGGCATGTCGTAAGCGGCCATCGGCCGCAAGGATGAGCGACCCGGGTGAAACGGCGAGGCGGGGTACGACCTTGCCAGTCACCCAGGGAAATGTATAAGGTGCCTGTTCCATGAGCGGGCGGACTCGACAAAAGCGAATCGACTGCATGAAGATCAAGACCATCGGATTGGCGGTGCTGCTGCTGACCGCGACTCCCGCGGCACTGGCGGCCTCCTTCGAGATTTCAGATATTCGCGTGGAAGGGCTGCAGCGCGTATCGCCGGCATCGGTGTTCAATGCCTTTCCAGTCAGCGCACGTGACCAGGTCGATGACCGTGAATTGGCCGAGGCGTCGCAGGAGCTGTTCGATACGGGCCTGTTCGACGACATTGAACTGTCGCGTGACGGCGATGTATTGATTGTCAATGTGGTCGAGCGCCCCACCATCGCCAGCATCGAGCTCAACGGCAACTCCCAGGTGGCCGATGAGGATCTTCGAAAGGGGATGACCGAGGCCGGGCTCGATGAAGGCCAGGTGTTGCAGCGCTCGACGCTCGATGAGGTGCAGCGTGAGCTCGAGCGGCTTTATCAATCTCAAGGGCGTTATAGCGCCAATATCGAGACCAGCGTCGAGGAGCTCGACAACAACCGCGTCGAAGTCCATATTGACATCAACGAGGGCGCGGTCGCCAAGATTCACCAGATCAACTTCGTCGGCAACCAAGACTTCGACGATGACACCCTGCGTGACTTGTTCGCGTTGGAAGACAAGCCGGGTTGGTTCTTTGGCTGGTTTTCCGACGATGAATATTCTCGAGACAAGCTCTCGGGCGATCTTGAGACGCTACGCTCCTTCTACCTGGATCGCGGCTACGTCAACTTCGACATCAGTTCTTCCCAAGTGTCGATCAGCCCAGACAAGTCCGATATCTTCATCACCATCAACGTCGATGAAGGCAAGCGTTACAAGCTCGACGAAATTCGCTTTGCAGGCGATCTCAAGATCGACGAAAGCGAGGCGCGTAAGCTGGTGACCGCCGAACCCGGCGAATATTACTCACAAAGCGCAATGACCGAGTCCGCCGAGGCCTTGCGCAAGCGTCTTGGCGCCGAAGGATTCGCCTTCGCCGAGATCAACAGCGTGCCCGAGGTCGATGCCGACGGCGATACCGTGGCTGTGACTTTCCAGGTCGATCCGGGGCGGCGTGCCTATGTGCGACGCATCAATTTCGAGGGTAATACGACGACTCAGGACGAAGTGCTGCGTCGCGAGATGGTCCAGATGGAAGGCGCGCCGGCTTCCACCGATCAGATCAGTCAATCCCGCGAGCGCCTGCAGCGACTGGGTTTTTTCCGTTCGGTCGACGTCGAAACACGTCCCGTCTCCGATGAGTCCGACCAGCTCGATGTGACCTATAACGTCGAGGAGCAGCCGTCCGGCTCGGTCTCGGCCAGCTTGGGCTTTTCGCAAAGCGCCGGGGTCATCTATGGTGCGTCGCTGTCCCAGAGTAACTTCCTGGGTACCGGTAACCGCGTCAACGTCAATGCGCAGAAAGGTGATTACTTTACCAATCTCAACTTCGGGTATACCGACCCTTATTGGACGTTGGACGGCATTTCGCGCGGCTATAACCTCTATTATCGCGAAACCAACTATGAAGACTTCGATGACATCTCGACCTACTCCTCGGATGCCATTGGCGGCAGCATCAACTTCGGGTATCCGATCAACGATCTGTCACGCCTCAACTTCGGCGTCGGTATCGAGGACCTGTCACTCGATACCTATCGCGATACGCCCTTGGAAATTGTTCAGTACACGGAAGACGAGGGCGACGACTTCCTGAACTACAAGCTCACCGCCAGCTGGACGCGTAACAATCTCAATCGCGGCATCATGCCCACCGACGGCAGCTATCAGAAATTGTCGCTGGAGACCGCAGTGCCGGGGAGCGATACGCAGTACTACAAGACGCGTTACGAAGGTCAGAAGCTGTTTGAATTCCGTCCCGAATGGTCACTGAAATTCAGCACCAACGTTGGCTATGCAGACACCGTCGGAGACGACGCTTACCCGTTCTACGAAAACTTCTACGCGGGTGGCCTAGGCTCGGTACGCGGCTTTTCCAGCAATACGCTGGGGCCGAAGACCACGCCTGGTGGCGATGGCGACGACGATACCCTGGGAGGTAACGTGCTCGTCGAAGGTTCCGCCGAGTTGATCTACCCATTTCCGTGGGTCGAGGATCGCCGCTCGCTGCAGACCAGTGTGTTCTTCGATGCCGGCAATACCTACCTGACCGATTGCTACGATGTGCCGGAAGGTAGAAGTTCTAGCTGTAGCAGTGGCGTGGATATGGGAGACCTGCGCTATAGCGTCGGGCTAGGACTTTCCTGGTTGACCCCGGTGGGGCCGTTGACCTTCAGTGTCGCCAAGCCGATCAGCGACGAAGAAGACGACGATACTCAGGTCTTTCAGTTCTCGCTGGGTCAGACCTTCTAAAGCAGGCTGACGCAGCGTCATGCGCCAGGTGCGGCGACGTGACCGCCGCATCGAGTGACCATAACGAATCAAGGAGAGGGTGTGATGCGCAAATTGACGGGTGCCCTATGTCTTGGGGTGATGAGTGTGATGTCCATGCCTGCCATGGCGAACGAGGTTGGCGTGATCGACTGGCGTCAGGCGTTGTTGAATTCGGATGCCGCCCAGCGCTCCATGAACGAGCTCAAGAATCAGATCGGCGACAAGAAGCAGCGCGCCGAATCGCTCAGCCAGGAACTGCAGCAGTTGCAACAGAAGCTCCAGCAAGATGGCGCGGTGATGTCCGATGCTGAGCGCAACAGCGCTCAACAGGAGCTGCGTAGCAAGGGGTCCGAGTTCCAGCAGTTGCGCCAGCAGATTCAGAGCATGCAACAGGAGAAGGAACAGTCCTTCATGCAGTCGGCCAAGCCCAAACTCGATCGCGCCGTCGAGCAGGTCGTCGAGAAGCATGACCTGGACCTCGTGGTGGATCGCGATGCGGTGGTATATTCGGAGGATGGCCTCGACGTTACCGAGGAAGTCACTCGCATCTTTAACTCGCTCAATTGAGCCCATGGGGCGCCGGTGGCGCCCCATGGTTAGCGGTTCCAAGCGCACATGAAGACCCTTACTCCTTGCGCCTTCACGCTCGGTGAACTGGCCGAACGTCTCAAGGCCCGCTTGGTCGGCGATAGCGATCATCGTGTCACTGGCCTGGCTACTTTGCTTGATGCGGGCCCGAACGACATTACGTTCCTGGCCAACAAGACCTATCTGAAGTACTTGCCCGAAACACGCGCGGCTGCCGTGCTGGTGCACCCCGCGTATGGCGCCGAGGTGCCTTGTGCACGGCTCGAACTCGACAATCCCTATCTCGGTTACGCCGAGCTATCGAGGCTGTTCGATCCGCTGGCCGGCCAGGCGCCGGAAGGCGTTCACCCCAGTGCGGTGGTCGCCGAAAGCGCACTTCTTGGGGCTCGCGTCTCGGTCGGCCCACAGTGTGTGATCGAAGACGGCGCTGTCATTGGTAATGGCTGCGTGATCGGCGCCGGTAGCATCGTCGGCGCCCACAGTGAAATCGGCGTCGACTCTCGCCTGCATGCTAATGTCACCGTCTATCACGGCGTGAGTGTCGGACGGCGTGCCATCTTGCACAGCGGTTGTGTGGTGGGTGCCGATGGTTTCGGTTTTGCGCATGATGGCCAGGGCTGGCACAAGATCGCGCAGTTGGGTGGTGTCATCGTAGGCGATGACGTCGAAATCGGTAGCTGCTCGAGCATCGACCGTGGCGCCTTGGGAGACACGTTGATTGGCGATGACGTCAAGATCGACAGCCAGGTGCAGATCGCGCATAACGTGCAGATCGACGATCATAGCGCCTTGGCAGGGTGCGTAGGAATCGCCGGCTCGACCCGCGTGGGACGCCACTGCATGCTGGGTGGCGGTGTGGGTCTCTCGGGGCATCTGACGATTTGCGATGGCGTTCAGGTCACCGGCATGAGTCTGGTCACCAACTCCATCTACGAGCCCGGGGTTTATTCCTCGGGAACGGGTGCCATGCCCAATGGCTTGTGGCGCAAGAATGCGGTGCGTTTCAAACAGCTCGACGATCTCGCCAAGCGTCTGGTGCGTCTGGAACGGGATGCCTCGGACGCCGCCCAAGGCTGATGGCTGCCAGCTAGGCGGGTCTGTATAATCCCTGCCCATCCAGATAGGCGGAGTACTCCGTCCTCGTGTGCCTGCCTTCACGGCAGGCACTTCGTTATTTCAGAGGTTGTATCGATGGTAATGGACATCAACGAGATCCGTGAGTATTTACCGCATCGTTATCCGTTCTTGCTGGTGGATCGCGTCATGGACATCACGGTCGGCGAGTCGATCGTCGCCAACAAGAATGTCAGCATCAACGAACCATTTTTCAATGGACATTTCCCGCATCATCCGATCATGCCCGGTGTGTTGATCATCGAGGCCATGGCGCAGGCATGCGGTATCCTCGGGTTCAAAACCGTCGACAAGATGCCCGCCGACGGTTATGTCTATTATCTCGTAGGAAGCGATAACGTGCGCTTCAAGCGTCCGGTGATGCCGGGCGACCAACTGCGATTGGAAGCCAACGTCATCATGAGCAAGCGCGGGATCTGGAAATTCGCCTGCCGTGCCACGGTCGATGGCGAGCTGGCCTGCGAAGCCGAGATCATCTGTGCCGAGAGGAAAGTCGCTTGATTCATCCCAACGCCATCGTCGACCCCAGTGCGCGTGTGTCCGATGACGTCGACATCGGCCCGTTCTGCGTGATCGGCCCCGACGTTGAAATCGGGGAAGGCACGGTGATCGGTCCGCACGTGGTGCTCAAAGGGCCCACGCGCCTGGGGAAACGCAATCGGATCTTCCAGTTCGCCTCCGTTGGCGAGGATTGTCAGGACAAGAAGTACGACGGAGAACCCACTCGTTTGGAGATGGGTGACGACAATGTCGTGCGCGAAGGGGTTACCCTGCATCGCGGGACAATGCAGGATAAAGAGGCAACCGTCATCGGCTCGCGCAATCTTTTCATGGCCTACGCACATGTCGGGCACGACTGCGTCATCGGCGATGATTGCATACTTGCCAACCAGGCGACCTTGGCCGGACATGTCACCATCGGCGATCACGCTATCCTCGGGGGGCTCTCGGCGATCCATCAGTTTTGCCATATCGGTACGCATGCCATGTGCGGTGGCGGGTCGATCATCACCAAGGATGTCCCGGCCTACATCATCGTCAATGGCAATCCTGCGCAGGCGCATGGGCTCAACCTGGTGGGGCTCAAACGTCGCGGTTTCTCGCGCGAGGCCCTGCGCGCGCTGGGAGAAGCTTACCGCACCGTCTATCGCCAGGGATTGACCATGGAGCAAGCGCTGGAGCGTCTCGCAAACGATTTCGAAGGCCCGGAAGTCGCGACGTTCCTGGCGTCGCTGAAGAATTCCCAGCGCGGTATCACGCGCTGAACGAGGCACGTCATGCGTATCTACCTGGTCGCGGGAGAGCTATCGGGCGATATCCTCGGCGCCGGCTTGATGCAGGCGCTGAAGCGTCGCTATCCCGACGCTGAGTTTCGCGGTATCGGCGGTCCACGCATGTTCGCCGAAGGCTTGCACTCGCTGTACCCACTGGAGACGCTATCGGTCATGGGGCTGGTCGAGGTGCTCAAGCACTTGCCTGGCCTGATCAAGGTTCGACGGCATTTGCGGCGTGATGCCCTGGCTTGGCAGCCGGACGCGATGATCGGTATCGATGCCCCCGACTTCAATCTGGGGCTCGAGCGCCAATTGCGTATTGTCGGCATCCCTACTGCGCATTACGTCAGCCCTTCGGTCTGGGCGTGGCGCCAGGGCCGAGTGAAGAGTATTGCCCAGTCGGTCGATGCCATGCTCACCTTCCTGCCCTTCGAGGCGGCTTTTTATGCGCGCCATGATGTGCCGGTGGCCTTCGTCGGCCATCCGCTGGCCGATGAACTGCCGTTGGTCAACGATCGTCAGGCGGCACGCGCGGCACTGGGGTTGTCGCCCACAGCGCCGTTGCTGGCGTTGTTGCCAGGCTCACGCGGTAACGAAATCCGCTTTTTGGGACCTACATTTCTGGAGAGCGTCGCCTGGTTGCGTGAGCGTATCCCCGACTTGCAGGTGATCGTGCCGGCGGCGTCTCCGGCACGTCGCGAAGAACTCGAGGTACTGCTGGCCGATCATCCGGTGCGCGATATCGTCGTCCTGTGCGATGGCGAATCGCGTCAGGCAATGACTGCCGCCGATGCGGTGCTGCTCGCATCTGGCACCGCCGCACTCGAGGCCATGCTCTGTCATCGTCCCATGGTGGTGGCTTACAAGATGGCGCCAACCACGCACTGGTTAGCCAAGCGCATGGTCAAGACCGACTGGATCTCGCTGCCCAATCTGATTGCCCAGGAGACCCTGGTGCCCGAGCTGGTACAGGACGCCGCCAGTAGTGAGGCGATCGGCGCGGCGTTGCTCGAATGGCTCGGTGACGACGCCAAGCGCCAGGCGATGGAGATGCGTTTTGCAGACTTGCACGCTACGCTCCAGCGTGGTGCCAGCGAGCGCGCTGCCGAGGCCATCGACGGCTTGATCACGCACGGTCGTTTGCCGCGACAGGAGGAGAACGCATGACGGAGCTGCCACCGTTGGTGATCGATTATCAGGGCGCGTGTCTGGCGGGCGTCGATGAAGTGGGACGCGGTCCTTTGGTGGGCAGCGTAGTCGCGGCCGCGGTGATTCTCGATCCGGCGCGACCCATCGAGGGGCTGGCCGACTCCAAGACTCTCAGCGAAAAACGCCGCCTGGCATTGGCCGAGGCCATTCGCCAACACGCGACGGCCTTCGCGATAGGCGAAGCGTCGCCCGCCGAGATTGACACGCACAACATCCACCACGCGACGCATCTGGCCATGCGGCGTGCCATCGATGCCCTGCCGGTGGCGGCGGAATATCTGCTGGTGGACGGCAATCGGATGCCGGGGCATCATGTGCCAGGGCAGTGCGTGGTCAAGGGCGACCAGCGCCATGCCGCCATCGGCGCTGCCTCGATTCTGGCCAAAGTGACGCGCGACGCTCAGATGCTCGCTCTGCACGAGCGCCATCCCGAGTATGGACTCGCGCGCCACAAGGGCTATCCTACCCGTGAGCACCGCGAGGCGCTCGAGCGCCTGGGGCCGCTCGATGAGCATCGCCGCTCGTTTGCGCCGGTCAAGCAGCTGCTGCCGGCGTAGCGCCACATCACGCTGTTACCCAATTCATTCAGGAAGGTGTCGCCCGGACGGCATCGTCCGTTGCGTCTCAAGAGCTCGTCATGACTACGCCTTTCGTTCATCTGCGTGTGCACAGTGAATATTCCCTGGTCGATGGCCTGGTGCGCTTGAAGCCGCTGATCGAGGCGACGGCCGAAAGCGGCATGCCGGCCGTGGCCGTGACCGACGATTCCAACCTGTTCGGCCTGGTCAAGGCCTACAAGGGCACGCAAGGCGCGGGCCTCAAGCCGATCATCGGCGCCGACCTGTGGATGGAAAACCCTCACGACGAGGCGCATCCTTACCGCTTGACGCTGTTGGCGATGGACAACGACGGTTATCGCCATCTCACTGAGTTGATATCTCAGGGCTGGAGCGAGGGGCAGCAGCGTGGTCAGGGGATCCTCAAGAAGGAGTGGATATTCGAGCGCAGCGCGGGGTTGATCGCTTTGTCCGGTGCCCGTGAAGGAGAGATCGGGCGTCATCTTCTGACCGAACACGGCCAGGCGGCCCGCGAGCTGTGCGATGCCTGGAACGCCGCCTTCCCCGGGCGGTTCTATCTGGAAATCCAGCGCACCGGGCGCGAACACGATGAGGAATGCCTGCATCTGTCGGTGGCACTGGCGGCCGATACCCAGACACCGGTCGTGGCGACCAATGACGTCCGTTTCCTGACCCGCGAGGGGTTCTGGGCCCACGAAACGCGAGTGGCGATCGGCGAGGGCAAGGCGCTCGACGATCCACGACGCGAACGCCACTACAGTGAAGAGCAGTACCTGAAGAGCCCGCAAGAAATGGCCGAGCTGTTCGCCGATCTTCCCGAAGCGCTGGAGAACAGCGTGATGATCGCTGCGCGCTGCAACGTCGATGTACCGTTGGGCGAAATCTTCCTGCCCGAGTATTCGGTGCCGGATGGCATGAGCATGGAGAGCTTCTTCCGCAAGATCTCCCACGATGGCCTCACCGAGCGGCTCGAAAAACTCTTTACCGGCGAGACGCCGATCTATCCCGGGCGCGACCTCAGTGAGTACGAGGGGGGCTATCGCGAGCGGCTCGACTTCGAGCTTAATATCATTCTCGAGATGGGCTTCCCCGGGTACTTTCTGATCGTCATGGACTTCATCCAGTGGGCCAAGGATAACGACATTCCGGTGGGGCCAGGGCGTGGCTCGGGAGCTGGCTCGTTGGTCGCCTACGCCCTCAAGATCACCGACCTGGACCCGCTCGAGTACGATCTACTGTTCGAACGTTTCCTCAACCCGGAACGCGTGTCGATGCCCGACTTCGACGTCGACTTCTGCATGGAGAAGCGCGACCGGGTCATCGAATACGTGGCCAGCCGTTATGGGCGAGACGCCGTCTCGCAGATCGTGACCTTCGGCACCATGGCCGCCAAGGCCGTGGTGCGCGACGTGGCCCGTGCCCAGGGCAAGCCGTATTCGATGGGCGACAAACTATCCAAGCTGATCCCTTTCGAGGTTGGCATGACGCTGACCAAGGCCATCGAGCAGGAGCCGTCGCTCAAGGAATACCTGGACAACGATGAGGAATCCCAGGAAATCTGGGACATGGCGCTCCAGCTCGAGGGGATTACGCGCGGCACCGGCAAGCACGCCGGCGGGGTGGTGATTGCGCCCACCAAGCTGACCGATTTCTCGCCACTGCTGTGTGAGGAAGACGGCAGCGGGCTGGTAGTGCAGTACGACAAGAATGACATCGAGGAAGCCGGGCTGGTCAAGTTCGACTTCCTGGGGTTGCGCACGCTGACGATCATCGACTGGGCGCTGGAGATGGTCGATACGGTGCGCGCCCGCGAAGGTCAGGGGCCGCTGGATATCGCGTCGATCCCGCTCGATGACGTGCCGACCTTCGATATGCTCAAGAAGGCCGAGACCACGGCAGTCTTCCAGCTCGAATCGCGCGGCATGAAGGAGTTGATCAAGCGTCTGGAGCCTGACTCGCTGGAGGACATGATCGCCCTGGTGGCGTTGTTCCGTCCGGGGCCGCTGCAATCCGGCATGGTCGACGACTTCATCAATCGCAAGCATGGTCGCGCCGAGGTCGCCTATCCACACCCGGATTACCAGCACGAGTTGCTCAAGCCGGTGCTTGGTCCCACCTATGGCATCATCCTCTATCAAGAGCAGGTGATGCAGATCGCCCAGGTGATCGCGGGGTACAGCCTGGGCCAGGCGGATATGCTGCGGCGTGCCATGGGCAAGAAGAAGCCCGAGGAAATGGCCAAGCAGCGCGCCGGCTTCATGGAAGGGTGCGCCGCCAACGGTATCGACAAGGACCTGGCCGGCAACCTCTTCGATCTGGTGGAGAAATTCGCCGGTTACGGGTTCAACAAATCGCACTCGGCCGCCTATGGCCTGGTCTCGTACCAGACGGCGTGGCTCAAGGCGCATTATCCCGCGCCCTTTATGGCGGCGGTGCTGTCCACCGAGATGGACAACCTCGACAAGGTCGTGCCGCTGATCGAGGAGTGTCGTAAGCAGGGACTGACGGTCACGCCACCGGACGTCAATATGGGCAGCTACAAGTTTACCGTCGACGAACAAAACCGTGTCGTCTATGGCTTGGGCGCGATTCGCGGCGTCGGTGAAGGGCCCATCGGTGCGATCGTCGAAGCGCGCGAAGCCGACGGCGCCTTCGACGATCTGTTCGATTTTTGTCGCCGTGTCGACGCCAAGCGCCTCAACAAGCGTACGCTGGAGGCGTTGATCCGCTCCGGTGCGCTGGATAATCTGGGGCCGACCCGCGCGGTGTTGGTGGCGTCGCTGGATGCCGCGCTCAAGGCGGCGTCGCAGAGCAATGCCAATGCCAGCGCGGGGATGATCGACATGTTCGGCGATGCTTTCGTCGAACCGGAAAGTGGCGATGTATACGCCGATTATCAGCATGCCCGCGAGTGGACCGACAAAGAGCGCCTGGCCGGCGAGAAAGATACCTTGGGCCTCTACCTGACCGGCCATCCCATCGACGAGTACGAAAGCGAGCTCAAGCGCTTCGTGTCGACACGCATCGTCGATCTCAAACCCCAACGCGGCGAGTCGCAGCGTGTCGCGGGGCTGGTGGTGGCCATGCGCACCATGAAGTCCAAGCGCGGCGACACCATGGCCTTCATTACCCTGGATGACCGTACCGGACGTATCGAGGCCTCGCTATTCGGCGAGATGTACGAGCAGATGCGTGGCAAGCTCGGCGCCGATGACGTCCTGATCATCGAAGGCGAAGTAAGCACCGATGATTATTCAGGCGGGCTGCGCCTGCGTGGCAAGGAAGTGACGCCGATGGTCGATGCGCGCACGCGCTATGGCGAGGCCGTGGAACTCGCGGTGGACGGCACGCGTCTCAATGGACGTTTCGCGCGCAATTTGCAAGATAGCCTGACGCGGTGGCGGGATCCTCAGGGGCTGCCGGTACGCGTGCGCTACCGCAACCCCCAGGCCAGCGGCGTGCTGGAACTGGGTGAGCCCTGGCGCGTATCGCCCAGCGACGACTTACTTATCGCCCTGCGCGAAGTGGAGGGACAGGAGGCGGTTACGCTGCGTTATCGTGGGTGATTCCGTCATCGCTGGCCATGGTGCTGGCGCGTGGTGTCTTGCGTGATGCGTTCAGGGTGCGATAATGCCGGTTTACGGCCGGTTGGCGCCATGCCCTGTCCGTCACAGCGTCGCCTCGCGCGACATCGGACGTGCGGCCCCGGGCTGCCCAAGACCACAAAGTAGACGTTCTATGAATCCCAACTACCTGGACTTTGAACAGCCGATCGCCGAGCTGGAAGCCAAGATCGATGAACTACGTCTGGTCGGTAACGACAGCCGTATCAGCTTGAGCGACGAAATCGGCAAGCTTGAAGACAAGAATCACAAGCTCACCGAATCGATTTTTCGCGACCTCAGCGCCTGGCAGGTATCGCAGCTCTCGCGTCATCCTCAGCGTCCTTACATGCTGGATTACCTCGACAACTTGTTCGAGGATTTCGACGAGTTGCATGGCGATCGTCACTTTGCCGATGACGCCGCCATCGTGGGTGGCGTGGCGCGCCTCGATGATAAACCGGTGATGGTCATCGGTCATCAGAAGGGGCGTGATGTCAAAGAGAAAGTGCGGCGCAACTTCGGTATGCCGCGCCCGGAAGGCTATCGCAAGGCGTGCCGGCTGATGGAAATGGCCGAGCGCTTCCAGATGCCGGTCTTGACCTTCATCGATACTCCCGGCGCCTATCCGGGAATCGACGCCGAGGAGCGCGGCCAGAGCGAGGCCATAGCATACAATCTGGCGGTCATGTCGCGCCTCAAGACGCCGATCATCTCCACCGTCGTGGGCGAGGGTGGCTCCGGTGGCGCCCTGGCGATCGGTGTCTGCGATGAGCTGCAGATGCTGCAGTATTCGACCTATGCGGTCATTTCCCCGGAAGGCTGTGCCTCGATCCTGTGGAAGAGTGCCGAAAAGGCCTCCGAGGCGGCGCAAGCGATGGGTATTACCGCCGAGCGCCTCAAGGAGCTGGGCTTCGTCGATACCCTGATCAAGGAGCCGCTGGGGGGCGCGCACCGCAATCCGCAGAAGATGGCCGATGGCATCAAGGACGCCCTCGGCGCGAGCCTCGAGCGGCTGGAGGCCATGGAGACGGACGCCCTGTTGTCGCGTCGCTATGAGCGACTGATGAGTTATGGCGCGCCCCAATAACACATCGTCTTCCCCCGATGCCCTTGTCGACGACGCCCTGGCGATGACCTCGCCGGGGCGTTGCGTTTGGGTGGCGCTGTCAGGCGGCCTGGATTCCTCCTTGATGCTGATGCTGGCGGTGGCGGCGTGTCGTCGTCACCCACGGCCGCTCTATGCGGTGCACGTCAATCATCACCTGCAGCCGGCCGCCGAGGATTTCGAGCGTCATTGTCGAGCGCTTTGTTCACGCCTGGGCGTGCCGCTCTTCGTCGAACGTGTCACGGTGGTACGTGGTGAGCACGGCCTCGAGGCTCATGCCCGTGAGGCGCGGCTTGCAGCGTATGCGCGCCGTGTCCCACCGGGCGACACCCTGCTGCTGGCACAGCATGCCGACGATCAGGCCGAAGGCCTGTTGCTGGCGGGACTGCGCGGAAGTGGTTTGCGCGGCATGGCGGGCATGCCGGAGAGGCGCGAGTGGCAGGAGCGTTACATGGTCCGGCCGTGGCTATCCGTGGCGCGTGCAGCGCTGGAGCGTGAAGCCGCGACACGCGATTTACGTTGGGTCGAGGATCCGTCCAACGCCGATGAGCGCTTCGATCGCAACTATCTGCGCCACACGGTCATGCCAGCGCTGGCGGCACGCTGGCCGGGCGCGGCGACATCGCTGGCGCGCACCGCCGAGCACCTAGGCGAGAGCGATGCGCTGCTGGAAGAACTGGCCGAAGACACCTTGCAGGCATTGGGAGACGATGCTGCCTGCTTGCCGGTGGCGGATCTCCTGGCGCTTTCCCGGCCCCGCCAGCGTCTGCTGGTACGCCATGCCTGTCGGCGACTCTCCCTGCCCACGCCACCGCGCGCGCGCCTCGAAAGCTTGCTCGATCAATTGCAGGCCCGCGACGATGCCCAGGTCCATATCGATTGGCCAGGCGCGCAGGCCAGGCGCTGGCGAGGGCATCTCTATCTGCTGGCACCGCTGGACGCACCACCGGTGGCGGATACCTTCCTGACCTGGGATGGCCGCGCGCCCCTGGTGACACCGCTGGGTCCGCTGGCGTGGCAACTGCTTCCCGATCCTCCGCGTGATGTCAGTCTCACGCTGCGTTTGCGTCGGGGTGGCGAGACGCTGCGTCTCCCAGGGCGCGGGCGGCGCGATCTCAAGCGCTTGCTGCAGGAGCGCCGCGTCCCACCGTGGCAGCGCGAACGCCTGTGGCTGGCCTGGGAGGACGATACCCTGGTCGGGGTGCTGGGCATCGCCGCCGCCGAAGGCTGGCGGCTGCGGGCGATGCCTGATGATGCTGATGCGTCTAGGCATCGATAACCAGCGAAAAGCCGGCATTGCGTTGATAGCGCGCTTCCTGATCGAGGTCGGCCATCAACAGCGGTCGGTCGCTGGCCTGATCGAGATACACATATAGGGTCTCGCCATCGGCCTGGAGGCGGACATCGAGGACGGGCGCCTCGGGGCGCGAATGATTGAGGGCCACCGCTAGGCGCAGAAGTCGCGCTAGTCGTGCATAGGTCGATCGCGTGGCGGCAGGCAGGGCATCGAGTTCCTTGGCGGGAAACTTGCGTCGATGGGCGCGCACCAGAAAGGCCAGAGACTGTTGCTCGGGACGCGAAAAACCGGCCAGGTCGGAGTTTTCGAGCAGATAGGCGCCGTGGCGATGAAACTGACTGTGTGAGACCGCGAGGCCAACTTCGTGCAACTCGGCGGCCCAGGCCAGGAACTGACGCTGCTCCTGGCTCAACGGCCAGACGTCGGCGACGTGCTCGCAGAGTTGCACGGCAGTGGCGCGCACATTGTTTGCTTGACGCGTGTCGACGTCAAAACGCCGACGCAGCGTGAGTAGCGCCGAGGCTCGGGAATCCTCGGCGGTATTGCGGCCGAGAAGATCATACAGCACGCCTTCGCGCAGGGCGCCATCCGAGTAGCGCATGCGTTCGAGTTCGAAGGCCTCGAAGATGGCGCACAGAATCGCCACGCCCGCCGGAAATACCCGGGCTCGGTCGCTCTTGAGCCCTTCCATGACGACCTTGTCGAGCTTCTTGCACTTTAGTAGTCGGCTACGCAGGTTCTGTAGTCCCTGGCGCGTGATCATACCTTCCGGCGCGTCTCCGCTCGCGGCCTGCACGGCGGCGATGGCCTTGATGGTGCCACTGGAGCCGACCGGGTCCTGCCAGCCGAGCTCTTGATAGGGGCGCCGAATGTTGGCGAGCTCCGAACGCGCGGCGAGTTCGGCATCGCGAAAGCGCCGCTCGGTGATCGCGCCGTCGGCGAAGAAGCGTCGCGTATAGGCCACGCAGCCCATGTGCAAGCTTTCCAACGCCAGGGGCTCGAAACGCTCGCCGATAATGAGCTCGGTGGAGCCGCCGCCGATGTCGACGATGAGTCGGCGTCCGTGTACTTCCGCCAACGCATGTGCGGCGCCCAGATAGACAAGGCGCGCTTCCTCGCGGCCGGCGATGATCTCGATGGGATGGCCGATCAGCGCCTCGGCTCGGTCGATCAGCGTCTGACGGTTGTATGCCGCGCGCAAGGCGTTGGTGCCCACGATGCGCACGTCGCCAGCGTCGAGGCCACTCAGGTAGGGGGCGAAGCGCTCCAGGCAGGCAAGGGCTCGCTCTGAAGCGGCGTCATCGAGGTACTCTTCGGCGTCGAGCCCGGCTGCCAGCTGTACCTTCTCGCCGAGCTTGGCGACGACCTGGAGCTGACCGGCGTAATGATTGGCGACCAGCAGGTGGAAGCTGTTCGAGCCGAGGTCGATGGCGGCAAGACGCCTTGGCGCCGGATGGCGGCTGCTCATGCGAGGATCCTTTTCACAGAAGTATGGCAAGGTTGCGGGGGCGCCCGAGGCTTGTCAATTGTCGCCATGCGGCGTCCAATGGGGAATGATGAATTGGCCTAATGTCCAGGAGACGGCGCATGTCCGAACAGCTATTCGAGGTGACGGACGACACCTTCGAGGCCCGCGTTCTGGAAGCAGCTACACCCACCCTGGTGGCTTTCGTGGCGTCCTGGTGTGGCCCTTGCGTCGAATTGCGCCCGCGCCTGTCCGCCCTGGCCGGCGCGCGTGCGACGACGTTGCAGGTCGCGCTGTGCGATGTCGACCTCAATACGGCCATGGCCCAAAAGTACGGTGTGCGCGGCATGCCGACCCTGGCGCTTTTTACCGATGCGGGGTTGGATACTACGCGCGTGGGGGCGCTGTCCGCTGCGCAACTCGAGACATGGCTCGATCACCAGCTCGCGAATTGAGGCCGTGTCATGGAGATGGCCAATTCCCGATAAGACGCGTCGTTGCGCCTCGGCATCACGCATGAGCAAAGTGGGCTTGCGTTTGGCTGACGCCTTGACTACCATCGAGACGTTCGCCTGTTCCGAATGCTTCCTGACCGTTAACGCGGCATAGCCGTCGCGGTCCTCCAAGTCGTCAGATCGCCCCAAGTATTCTTGTCTCGCCAAGCCTCCCGATGAGGAGCTAGGCATGGCGCCAGGCGACGCGAACCGAATCTCTCAATACCGTTTTTCGCCAATCCCTCGCGCGGCGATGCCTTGAAGCATGAATGCGGCGAGTGGAACGGATGTCCTGGGGCCCTCTGAACGCACCGCGCGGCGCACAACCGCCTCCTGTCTTTTGTCCGGCAATCCCATTGCCTCGCCGACACGAGCAATCTCTGACGAAACCGATGAATCTTACCGAACTCAAGCAAAAAACCGTTCCCGAACTGCTGGATATTGCCCGGGAAATGGGCATCGACAATCTGGCACGTTCGCGTAAACAAGACATCATCTTCGCCATTCTCAAGAAGCATGCGAAAAGTGGTGAAGACATTTATGGCGATGGTGTGCTGGAAATCCTGCAGGATGGCTTCGGCTTTCTTCGCAGTGCTGACAGCTCCTATCTGGCCGGCCCCGATGACATTTATGTCTCGCCGTCGCAGATCCGTCGCTTCAACCTGCGCAAGGGCGATAGTATCGCCGGCAAGATTCGACCGCCGAAGGAAGGGGAGCGTTATTTCGCGCTGCTCAAGGTCAGCCAGATCAACTTCGACCGGCCCGAAAACGCCAAGCACAAGATCCTGTTCGAGAACCTGACGCCGCTGTTCCCGCAGGAACGCATGGTGATGGAGGTCGGTAATGGCTCGACGGAGGACCTGACCTCGCGGGTAATCGATCTTACGTCGCCCATCGGCAAGGGCCAGCGTGGTCTGCTCGTGTCCCCGCCCAAGGCGGGCAAGACGCTGATGCTGCAGAACATCGCGACGTCGATCACGCGCAACAATCCCGAATGCCATCTGATCGTGCTGCTGATCGATGAACGTCCCGAAGAGGTCACCGAGATGGCGCGCACCGTGCGTGGTGAGGTGGTGGCCTCGACCTTCGATGAACCTCCCGCTAGGCACGTCCAGGTGGCGGAGATGGTCATCGAAAAGGCCAAGCGATTGGTCGAGCACAAGCGCGACGTGGTGGTACTGCTTGATTCCATTACACGCCTGGCCCGGGCCTACAACACCGTGGTGCCGTCTTCCGGCAAGGTGTTGACCGGTGGTGTCGATGCCCATGCCCTGGAGAAGCCCAAACGCTTTTTCGGTGCGGCACGCAACATCGAAGAGGGCGGCAGTCTGACGATTATCGCCACCGCGCTGGTCGACACTGGCTCGAAGATGGATGAAGTGATCTTCGAGGAGTTCAAGGGTACGGGTAACATGGAAGCCCATCTGGACCGCAAGCTGGCCGAGAAGCGCGTCTATCCGGCACTCAACATTCGACGTTCCGGTACCCGGCGCGAGGACCTCATTGCCTCCGAGGAAGAAATGCAGCGCATGTGGATCTTGCGCAAGTTACTCAATCCCATGGAAGACGTGGCCGCGACCGAGTTCCTGATCGATCGCTTGAAGGATACGAAGACGAATATCGAGTTCTTCGAGGCCATGAAAAAACGTTGATGCTGGCCTGCCTCGGCTGACGCGTGCAAGATATCGCCGGACTGAAGGCCGATGGGCGGTCAATGAAAGGGCGGCATGTTATGCTGCCCTTTTCGCGTTCTGGCACGGAAAACCACATGAAATATCGGGACTTGCGCGATTTCATCGCGGCGCTGGAGGAACGTGGCGAGCTCCAGCGAATCACGGCGGAGGTCGATCCTTACCTGGAGGTCACCGAGATCTGTGATCGCACGCTGCGCGCGGGCGGACCGGCGTTGCTGTTCGAGAACGTTAAGGGACATGCCATGCCGTTGCTGGGCAACCTGTTCGGGACGCCTGAACGTGTTGCGCTGGGTATGGGACAGGACTCGATAGCCGCGCTGCGCGAGGTCGGCGAACTGCTGGCGTTTCTCAAGGAGCCTGAGCCGCCCAAAGGCTTCCGCGATGCCTGGGAAAAGCTGCCGATCTTCAAGCAGGTGATGAGCATGGGGCCCAAGACGTTGCGTAAGGCGCCATGCCAGGAAGTGATCCGCGAAGGCGATGATGTCGATCTCGACCAACTGCCGATCCAGCATTGCTGGCCGGGCGATGTGGCGCCGCTGGTGACCTGGTCGCTGGTGGTGACCAAGGGGCCCCATAAGGAGCGCCAGAATCTGGGCATCTACCGCCAGCAGAAACTGGGCAAGAACCGCCTGATCATGCGCTGGCTCTCGCATCGCGGCGGAGCGCTGGATTTTCAGGAATGGCAGCAAGCCCACCCGGGCGAACCGTTCCCGGTGGCGGTAGCGCTGGGCGCCGATCCGGCGACCATTCTCGGTGCGGTGACGCCGGTGCCGGACAGTCTTTCCGAATACGCCTTCGCCGGCTTGCTACGCGGCTCGCGCACCGAGCTGGTCAAGTGCGGCCATGCCGATCTAGAAGTGCCTGCGTCCAGCGAAATCGTTCTCGAGGGTTACCTCTACCCCGACGATACGGCGCCGGAAGGCCCTTATGGCGATCATACCGGCTACTACAACGAGGTCGAGACGTTCCCGGTCTTCACCGTCGAGCGCATCACGCATCGCCGCGACCCGATCTATCATTCCACCTATACGGGGCGGCCGCCGGACGAACCCGCCGTCCTTGGCCTGGCACTCAACGAAGTGTTCGTGCCGATCCTGCGCAAGCAATTTCCTGAGATCGTCGATTTCTACCTGCCACCGGAGGGCTGTTCCTACCGCATGGCGGTGGTGACCATGAAAAAGCAGTACCCGGGCCACGCCAAGCGCGTGATGATGGGCGTCTGGAGCTTCTTGCGCCAGTTCATGTACACCAAGTTCGTGATCGTGCTCGATAACGATGTCGACGCGCGCAACTGGGAAGACGTGATCTGGGCCATCACCACGCGCATGGATCCGGCGCGCGATACGGTCATGGTCGAGAACACGCCGATCGACTATCTCGACTTCGCCTCGCCGGTACCAGGCCTGGGCTCGAAGATGGGATTCGATGCCACTACCAAATGGGCAGGCGAAACCGACCGCGAGTGGGGCACGCCCATCGTCATGGATGATGCCGTCAAGCAGCGTGTCGACGCGCGCTGGGAGGAATACGGCATCACGACGCCGCCACCGGCACCCCGCCATTCGCCCCAGAGCGACGAACGAGGACACGATGACGCCTAAGACGCTGAGCTGCCATGTCGAGTCGGTCGAGGACCTGACGACCGACGTATTTCGCGTCCATCTGACGGGGCGCCGCGAGGCGATCGCGCATGCCCCTGGCCAGTATCTGGAACTCAAGCTGGACGACGATACCTGGGTGCCGTTCTCCATCGCCAACGCCCATGTCGACGACGGCATCATCGAGTTGCACGTCCAGCATTGGCCGGAACGCAGCAACTCGGCACGCTTGCGCGAAATCTTAGTGCATGCCGCCCAGTTGACGGTGCGTCTGCCCAATGGCGGCTGCGTACTGGATACGCACAGCCGGCGGCCGCTGACCCTGATTGCGGCAGGCACCGGTTTCGCTCAGATGAAGGCCATCGTCGAGGCTGCGCTGGCCAACGAGCATCCGGGCCCGATTCGGTTGTGGTGGGCGGTCAAGCATCCACGGGATCTGTATCTGGAAAGCCTGGCGCTGCAATGGGCCGCCGAGCATACGCATGTCGAGATGCACACCGTCAGCGAGGAGAGCGACCCCGGATTGAGCACGCCAACGGGCGTGACACGCCACGTCGGGCGTATCGATGCGATCCTTGCCGACGCGCTGGGGGACGTGTCCGGTGACGATGTCTATCTCTCCGGCTCTCCGGGCATGGTCTATGCGTGTGTCGATACGCTGGCGCCATTGGGGCTTGATCCTGAACGAGTCTTCTCGGATGTCTTTGCCTATGCCCCGCGTGTGCCGCTGATTCCACTGCCGGACGATACGCCCGAGCGCGTGCCGCTATCGCCCGGGGAGCGCCGCGCGGAGGACGACGCATGAGCCAATCACCGATTCTCGTCACGGGTGGCGCCCAGCGCCTGGGGCGCCATTGTGTGGAGCGCCTGCTCGACGATGGCCAGCCGGTGATCATGAGCTACCGTCGAGAACGTGAGTCTCTGGAGGGATTGCGTCGGCGTGGGGCGGTGACCCTGCCGGCGGACTTTTCCAGCGAGGCGGGCATTCACGACTTCCTCGCACGCCTCAAGGCACAGACCTCGTCGCTGCGTGCCATCGTCCATAATGCCAGCGACTGGGCGCCGGACAGCCTAGACGACGATGCCGGCGCCAATTTCGAACGCCTGTTTCGCGTGCACATGCAGGCCCCGTACCTGATCAACCTGCATGCCCGCGAGCTGCTGGATGCCTGCCAGGAACCGCAGCGCGACATCATCCACATGACCGATTACGTCAGCCAGAAGGGCTCACGCAAGCACGCCGCCTATGCGGCGACCAAGGCGGGGCTGGACAATCTGACCCTGTCGTTTGCCGCGATGTACGCGCCGAGTATTCAGGTCAACGCCATCGCGCCGGCCTTGATCATGCTGGGCGACGGTGACGACGAAGCCTATGCCGAGAAGGCCAAGGCTAAGTCGTTGATGGCCAAGGTGCCGGGGCCGGGGGTCATTTATCAGACGCTGCGTTATCTGCTCGACAACGATTTCGTGACCGGTGCGATACTGCCTGTCGACGGCGGCCGTCACTTGCGATGAGCGATAGCCCTGCCGCGGGCTTGTCAAATGGCGACAGCCGTGTAGGATGAGGGCATGTTCAGGAGTCAACCCATGTCGATAGCATCAGCCACCGCAAGCATGCATTCCCTGCCGATTCAGGCAGCGGAAAGTGCCGTGCGCGCGTTCTTTGGCTTTAGCTATTGGTATTGGTTTAGCCCCGGCGTGCCCGGCGATAGGGTCTCATGACCTGATACGCCGTGAGGCACGCCCCACCCCGGGTTGCCTCCAGCGTCTTCGAACCCCCGGTCGGCAACCCGATCGGGGGTTTTTGCGTTTAATCCATCCCTTTTTGACGAATGGCATAGGAGCGAAACATGTTCGAGATCGGCGGCGCATGGCAGAGCACGCAGGCACTATATTATTGGCGATTTAGCGACGTCCGGTCGGCTCTAGCGGCCACCTCCGACCGTGAAACGCTGGGTGGTATCCACCGAACACGAAGTTCCGCTGTCTGCCCGTGACGGACAGCCCAGACAAGAGACTCGACATGAACGCACCCTTGACGATGCCCCAACACTCCGAGGTTGCTACGGCACCCTCTCATCAGCCCTTGCCCACACCGGGTGAACTCAAGCAGCGCCTGCCTCTGGAAAGTGATCTTGAGGCGCAGATCGAACGCCAGCGTGGCGAGATCCAGGCCATTCTCGATGGCCGCGATGATCGCCTGCTGGTCGTGGTGGGGCCCTGCTCGATTCACGACCCGCGCGCGGCGCTGGCATACGCCGAAAAGCTTAGCGAGCTTGCCGCGCGCTTTGATGACCGCTTGCTGATGGTCATGCGCGTCTATGTCGAAAAGCCGCGTACCACCGTGGGTTGGAAGGGGTTCGCCTATGATCCGCATCTGGATGGCAGTGACGACATGGCGCAGGGCCTGGAGGTTTCGCGGCGCTTGATGCGTGACATCGCTGCCCTGGGCATGCCCGTGGCCACCGAATTGCTGCAGCCGATGGCCGCGCCATACCTGGAGGACCTGCTCAGTTGGGTGGCCATCGGGGCGCGTACTACCGAGTCGCAGATCCATCGTGAACTCGCCAGTGGCCTGCGCGCCCCAGTAGGCTTCAAGAACGGTACTGATGGCAGCGTCGATGTCGCCATTGCTGCGATGCAGTCCGCTGCGCACCCGCACCGTCATTTCGCCCTCGACGATACCGGGCGCCCGGCGATGCGCGAGGCAGAGGGCAACCCGCATACCCACATCGTGCTGCGGGGCGGACATGGCAAGCCCAACTACGATGCGGACTCGGTGCATGCCTGTCGCCGCGAGCTACACAACGCCGGCATCGCGCCGCGCCTGATGATCGACTGCAGCCATGCCAATTCACGCAAGGACCATCGCCGCCAGATCGAGGTCATGTTCGATGTGCTCGAACAACGTCTGGCTGGCAATCGCGATGTGATCGGCGTGATGCTGGAAAGCCACCTGCACGAAGGCAAACAGCCGTTGCAGCCGGGGGCCATGCGTTATGGCGTCTCCATCACCGATGCCTGCCTGGGTTGGGAAGGTACCGAGCACCTGCTGACATTGGCCGCCGAGCGATTGCGTGACTCACGAGCCTGAAGGACTTCATCCTTCTGTCATATCGTCTCTCTAAGGTAAGGCACATATAACTTGTGCCCGACGATCCTGTCGGTCGATCGCCGTGAGGAGAGACCATGAGCAAGGAAATCGAGAATCACAGCAACCTGAATCCTAGCAATAACGAGCCGTTTTCATCGGTGATGGCACGCCATGTGTCGCGACGCGACATCATGCGCGGCGGCCTGAGCCTGGCCGCCTTGGGTATGTTGGGTGGCTTCGGCGGTCTCAATATGGCCAGGGCGCAGGAAAGCGGTGCCCAGAAGACGCCGCTGGCGCTGGCATTCGAATCGCTGCGTGGCTCGCGCACTGATGCCGTGGTAGTGCCCGAGGGCTATACCGCCCAGGTGTTGATTCCCTGGGGCACGCCGCTGGATGAGAAAGGGCCGACTTGGCATCACGAGCAGGAGATGACCGCCGAGACACAGGCCCGCAGCGTGGGGATGCATCACGACGGCATGCATGCCTTCCCGCTGGGCAAGGATAATGCCTCGCGAGACTTCCTGCTGGCCCTCAACAACGAGTACATCGACCAGAAGGCGCTCTGGGCGCCGCGCGGTGGGCCGACGAATGCCGATGCAGGCCAGCGTCCCGCCGACGAGGTGCGCACCGAGATCAACGCCCATGGCGTCACCATCGTGCGGGTTCGCAAGCAGGAAGATGGCCACTGGGTACATGTGCTCGGCGACGCCCACAATCGCCGCTTCACCAGCGCTACGCCGATGGACTTGGCAGGGCCCGTGGCCGGCAGCGACTATGTCAGAACCCGTTATTCAGCGGATGGCACGCGCACGCGAGGCACCAACAACAACTGTGCCAATGGCTTCACGCCATGGGGCACCTACCTGACCTGCGAGGAAAACTGGCCTGAGGTCTTCGTCAACCGAGGCGAGTTGAATATCGATGATGCGCGCCTGGGGCTGCCCACCGAACGCGGCCGCTATGGCTGGGAGACCGCCGCCGGCACCGATGGCGAGCGCGAGGACGAGTTCGCGCGTTTCGATGTCACACCGCAGGGTGAGGAGCCTCGGAACGACTATCGTAACGAGACACGCACCTTCGGTTATGTCGTGGAGATCGACCCCTACGCTGGTCAATCCCGGGCGGTGAAGCGCACCGCGCTGGGACGCTTTCGCCACGAGGGCTGCTGGCCTGGCAAACTAACCGCGGGAGAGCCGGTAGTTTTCTACTCCGGGCACGACTCGCGCAATGAATATATCTACAAGTTCGTCTCCGATGCCAAATGGGATCCGACGGATGCCAATCGTCCCGGTGAGGGTTACGATCGCTTGGCCTTGGGCGCCAAATATATGGACCAAGGCACGCTCTACGTCGCGCGATTCAACGCCGATGGCAGTGGTGAGTGGCTGCCCCTCGAACCGGATGCGCGCGTGGCAGACGGGCGCACGCTGGCGCAGGCCCTATCGCTGGCGGAGGACGATCGGGCAGGCGTCATCGTGCATACCTGCGACGCCGCCGATCTGCTCGGTGCTACGCCGATGGACCGTCCCGAATGGGGGACCGTCGACCCTGTGTCCGGTGAGGTCTACATGACGTTGACCAACAACGCCGACCGTACAGCGGAGAATACTCAGCCGACCTACACCCACGGCGGCGATATCGATGCTGCGGGTGCTGGCTATGCCACGGCTCCCACCAATGCCGCCAATCCACGGGCCGATAACGAAAGTGGTCAGATTCTGCGTTGGCGGGAGCGAGGCGATGATGTCACGCGTTTCGACTGGGAGGTGTTCGTGTTCGGTGCCGCCGCGGACGACACGACCAACCTCTCAGGGCTGACCGAACATAACCAGTTCGCCAGCCCCGATGGACTGTGGTATGACGCGCGGGGCGATGGCCAGGGCATCCTCTGGATCGAGACCGATAATGGCTACGATGGCGTCGCCGAGCAGACCAACGACCAAGTGCTGGCGGTGGTGCCGAATGCCTTATCACACGATAGTGGCCAAGCCTCGGTGGTGGATGCCGGCAATCAGCAGCATCTCAAGCGGTTCGCGGTCGGCCCCAATGGCTGCGAAGTAACGGGGATCTTCGCTACGCCCGACAAGACAGCGTTATTTATCAATATCCAGCACCCCGGCAATTGGCCGGCGAACCCCGATGCCGCGACGCAGGATGCCACGCGCGCTGCCGCTGACAACGTGCGTCCACGGGCGGCCACGGTCGTGATCCAGAAAGACGATGGTGGCCAGGTCGGGGTATAACTGAAAGCGATACAAGCGCCGCTACTTGGCTGGACGCTGAAAAGAAACAACGCCTCCGTCGCTTATTGCGGCGGAGGCGTTTTGTTTTAGGCTGCCTTCGAGCTTCGAGCTTCGAGCTTCGAGCTTCGAGCTTCGAGGTCAGGGCTTGGCGGCGTAGGCGTAGAGCAGGGTTTCCTGGGTGCTGACAGGTTCGGCATCGCCGGCGTCGAGGAGGCGATAACGACCATCGGTTTGTAGCTCCCAGCTTTGGCAGTTGTCTACCATGTAAGTTGTCAGGTCCTTGCGCACGCGCTGGGCGAGCTTCTTGTCGAGCAGTGGGAAGCAGGTCTCCACGCGGCGAAACATGTTGCGCTCCATGAAGTCCGCGCTGGAGCACCAGGTTTCGGGCTTGCCGCCATTGTGGAAGTGGAAAACGCGGGTGTGCTCCAGGAAGCGGCCGATGATCGAGCGCACCCGGATATTGTCGGAGATTCCTTCGATCCCGGGGCGCAGGCAGCACATGCCGCGAACGATCAGGTCGCACTGCACGCCGGCGCGCGAAGCGCGATACAACGCGCGGATCAGCTGCGGCTCGGTCAACGAATTGCACTTGATGATCAGCTGTGCCTTGTGACCCTTTTCCGCGTAGCGCGCTTCGCGATCAATCATCGACACCAGGCGGTCGTGCAGCACGAACGGCGCGTGCAGGAGCGTATCGATCTGACGCGGTTTGCCCATTCCCGAGAGCTGCTGAAAGACTTTGTGAACATCTTCGCACAGCGTCTCGTTGGCAGTGAGCAGACTGTAGTCGGTGTACAACTTGGCGGTCTTGGAGTGATAGTTGCCGGTGCCTAGATGCGCGTAGTAGCGCAGCGCACCGCGTTCACGGCGGACCATGTGGAGCATCTTGGCATGGGTCTTGTAGGCCATGACGCCGTAGATGACGATGGCGCCGGCTTCCTGAAGACGCGATGCCAGCGCGAGGTTGTCGGCCTCGTCGAAACGCGCCCGCAGCTCGATGACCACGGTGACTTCCTTACCGTTGCGTGCGGCATCGACCAGGGCGCTAACGATGGGCGAATCGGCGCCGGTTCGGTACAGGGTTTGCTTGATCGCCAGCACGTCCGGATCGCTGGCGGCCTCCTGGAGCCAGTCCTCGATCAGTGCAAACGACTGGAAGGGATGGTGCAGCAGAATGTCGTTCTGGGCGATCTGCGAGAACAGGCTGACGTCGCTCTTGACCTGACGCGGTAAACCGGGCGTGAAGGTGCGATACAAAAGATCGGGGCGGTCGACGTCGCTGAGTACCGACATCAGCCGGGTAAGGTTGACCGGGCCGGATACGCGGTACAGATCCGCCGCCTCGAGTTCGAACTGGGTGAGCAGGAAGTGCGTCAACCGGTCGGGGCAATTATCGGCCACCTCGAGGCGTACGCCGCTGCCATAGCGTCGTGCCAGCAGTTCCCCGCGCAAGGCCGAGGCCAGGTCCGAAACGTCTTCGGGGTCAACGGCCAGATCGGCGTTGCGCGTCAGGCGGAATTGGTAGCAACCGCGCACCTGCATGCCGGGAAATACCTCCTGAGCATGGGCGTGGATCATCGACGACAGGAAGACATATTCGGTATAGCCAGCCTCGCTCAGCTCGCGTGGCAGGCGCATCAAGCGTGGCAGCGAGCGTGGTGCGGGCAGGATGGCAAGTCCCCCTTCACGACCGAAGGCATCGGTGCCTTCGAGTTCGACGATGAAGTTCAAGCTCTTGTTAACCAGGCGCGGAAAGGGATGCGAAGGGTCGAGGCCGATGGGGCTGATCACCGGCATGATCTCCTCGGCAAAATACTCGCGTACCCAATCGGCCTGGGCCTCGGTCCACTGCGTACGGCGCCGGAAGCGTAGGCCCTGTTCCTCGAGCGCGGGAATCAACGTCTCGTTGAGGATGTGGTATTGCCGCTCGACCTGCTCGTGGGCGATGCGCGATATCTCGGTCAGCACCTGGCGTGGCGGCATGCCATCGGCGCCGCTTTCCTCGCGGGCCAGGGCGATCTGATGCTTGAGTCCGGCCACGCGAATCTCGAAGAACTCGTCCAGATTGGAAGAGAAGATCAGCAGGAACATCAGCCGGTTGAGCAGCGGATGCGAAGGGTCCAGGGACTGCTCGAGTACACGGATATTGAACTGCAGGTGCGAGAGCTCACGGTTGAAGTACAGTACTGGATCGTCGAGATCGGCCCCGGGGGATGGCGCGGGCTTGGCGTGAATGCCCGTGCGCGTGCGGTTGACGCGAAGCGGGGGTGTTTCACCGCCCTCCTGAGAGGTGACGTTGTCGCTACCGAGGGGAACATCGGAAGAGCGCGTACCGTCCATCATGAGCTCCCTGTCGTCGGGGGTGACCAACTATTGGGGCGACAGTATGACGCTCCTTTGTGACAGATATATGACAGTGGCGGCGGGCTAGAAGAGCGGTCCACCTATCGGGATATCAGCTTTCGCTATGTGACTCGTCATCAGTGTCGTGCCGGCGACGCGGAACCAGGCGGCCGAAGAGAATGCCGATCTCGAACAGCAGCCACATGGGGACGGCGAGCAGGCTCTGGGAGACCACATCCGGGGGTGTCATCAGCATGCCGACCACGAAGCAGCCGACGAGCACGTAGGGGCGTTTCTTGCCGAGACTCTCGACACTGGTCGCGCCGGTCCAGATCAGCAGGAAAGTGGCGATGGGAATCTCGAAGGCCGCACCGAAGGCGAAGAAAAGCTTGAGCACGAAATTGAGATACTGATTGATATCGGTCATGACCGTGACGTTCTCCGGCCCGGTGTGGACAAAGAAGTCGAACAACAGGGGGAAGACCGCGAAATAGGCGAAGGCCACGCCGCCGTAGAACAACAGGATGCTCGAGGCGAGCAGGGGAAATGCCAACGTCTTCTCGTGCCGGTAGAGGCCCGGCGCGATGAATGCCCAGGCCTGGTAGAGCACGAAGGGAACGGCGATGAACAAGGCCGTGAACAGCGTCAGCTTGAAAGGCGCCAGGAACGGTGAGGCCACCTCGGTGGCGATCATCTGCGCGCCTTCTGGCAAGAGCGCCATCAGCGGGTCGGCAACGAAGCTGTAGATGTCATTGGAGAAGGCGTAAAGCGCCGCGAAGATGGCGACGATCACGGCTACCGCCTTGACTAGCCGCGAGCGCAGCTCGATCAGGTGTTCGACCAGGGGTGTCTGGGCGTGCTCCTCCGGCTCGCGAGACGATGTATCGCTCATGGGGTGTTGGAATCCTTGGCGGACGAGGCATCGGGTGTTTCACGGGAGGTGGCAGGACGTGCCGCCGAGGCGTCATCATCCGGTCCAGGTGCCGCCGGGTCCCGGCGTGATCTGGCGTGATGCGTATCGGTGTCGTCGGCGTGGCGTTCGACCCCGTCGCGGACCTTGTGCAGACCGGCATCGAGCTTGCGTTGTTGCTCGTTGAGCTTCTGGCGCAGATCCTCGGCTTCCAGCTGTGCGTTGATTTCACGCTGCATGCCGGACACTGTGCGCTTGATCTTGCCGATCCATAGGCCCACGGTGCGCGCCGCCGTGGGCAGACGCTCGGGCCCTAGCACCAACAGGGCCACGACACCGATGATCATCAGTTCGAGAAAGCCCATATCGAACATGGCGGTTACTTCCGCTCGGAGGTTTCGTCGGCCTTGGACGATGGAGAGGCTTTCGATTGGGTGTCGAGCGTCTCGTCGTTTGCCTCATGCTCGACACGCTGCTGCCTCGTGTCCTCGTCGTCTTGCGCTTTTTGCTGTTCCTCTTCGCCGACGGCGCTCTTGAAGCCTTTAACGGCGCCTCCCAGGTCGCTGCCGAGGTTGCGGAGCTTCTTGGTACCGAAGATCAGGATGACGATGCCGAGAACGATCAGCAGTTGCCAGATACTGATTCCACCTAACATGGGAGCTCTCCTTCATGCTCGGATGTGGCCGAGCCGATTAGCGTGATTGTCGTGCCGCCTTCTCGTCCAGGCCGGAGACGCCGAAGCGACGGGCCAGCTCGTCCAGAACGGCTTGGTGATCGATGTCCAGATGCGACAGCATCACCAGGCTATGAAACCACAGGTCGGCGGTTTCGGCGACCAATGCCTGACGCGTTTTATCGTCGCCGTGTTCGGCATCCTTGGCGGCAAGCAGGGTTTCGGTAGCCTCCTCACCAACTTTCTCCAGGATCTTGTTGAGGCCCTGGGCATGGAGCTTGGCAACGTACGAGCTGTCGGGGGCGGCATGGCGGCGTGCGGCCAGGACGTCCGATAGCTGGGAAAGCGTATCACTCATGATGTGACGGTTCCGAGACAAAGAGGATGATGGGTAGATGATAGCAGCAACATTGCGCGCTGAGAGGGGATGTTAACGCCAGGCAATCAATAGCAGGCCGAGCGCGGCGGCGGTGAGCACTGGCCAGGGCTGATTATGCGCCCATTCCCAGAGAGGCTGCCAAGCTAAAGCGATGGCAACCAACAGCGTTCCGAAGCGTAGCCGTCGCGCCCGTGTTCCGGCACCGCGCAAGCGCCGCCGCAAGGCATTGAGCGCCTCGGTTTGCTGGCGCTGCTGGCGGTGGCTGTCTTCATTGCGGGTGAGGGCCTGGTGGGCTAGCACGGGCAGCTCGGGCAACTGTCGCGAGAGTTCGGGCGCGTGCTTGGTCAAGGCGTCCCAGAAGCCGCGTGGCCCGGCGCGCTCCTTCATCCACTGTTCCAGGTAAGGCTTGGCGGTGCTCCACAAGTCCAGGTCCGGGTACAACTGGCGGCCGAGCCCTTCGATGTTGAGCAGCGTTTTCTGCAACAGCACCAACTGCGGCTGGACTTCCATGTTGAAGCGCCGCGCGGTCTGAAACAGCCCCAGCAGCACCTGGCCGAAGGAAATGTCCTTGAGCGGCTTCTCGAGAATCGGCTCGCAGACCGCACGAATGGCGGCGGCGAACTCGTTGGCGCGGGTGTCCTCGCCGACCCAGCCCGATTCGATGTGCAATACGGCGACTTCGTAGTAGTCCTGGCGGAAGAAAGCGAGCAGGTTGCGGGCCAGGTAATCCTGGTCCTCGCGGGTCAGGCTGCCGACGATCCCGCAATCGATGGCGATGTACTGCGGATCGTGCGGATTGTCGGCGGACACGAAGATATTGCCGGGGTGCATGTCGGCATGGAAGAAGTTATCGCGAAACACCTGGGTGAAGAAGATCTCCACACCGCGCTCGGCGAGTCGGCGCAAGTCGATGCCGGCCGCTTGCAGGGCGTCCATGTCGGCCACCGGAATGCCGTGGATACGCTCCTGAACCATTACCTGCTTGCGTGTCAGCGACCAGTGAATCGCCGGCACGTAAAGCAGCGGCGAATCGCGGAAGTTGCGCTTGAGTTGCGAGGTGTTGGCCGCTTCCTTGTGCAGATCCAGTTCATCGAACAGCGTGGCCTCGTAGTCGGCAACGACCTCGACGGGACGTAGACGCTTGGCTTCGGGAACACGCTTGAGCAGGTGCGCGAAGGTATACAGCAGGCCGATGTCCTTGCGTATCACGCCATCGATGTTGGGGCGAATGATCTTGACCACTACCTCTTCGCCGCTGTGCAGGCGCGCGCCGTGCACCTGGGCGATCGAGGCCGAGGCAAGCGGGTCGCGAGTAAACTCGGCGAAGGCGGCATCGATGTCCATGCCGAGTTCTTCTTCTACCAGCGCACGGGCCTGCTCGCCGGGAAACGGCGGTACCTGATCCTGTAGACGTTTGAGTTCGTCAGCAATATCCGGCGGTAGAAGATCACGGCGGGTGGATAGCATCTGGCCGAACTTGACGAAAATCGGGCCCAGGTCTTCGAGCGCCAGGCGTAGGCGCTTGCCCCGAGTATGCGCTCCGGTGGGCAGCAAGCGCAGTGGCGAGAGCTTCATCGCCACGCGCAGTATGCCGGGGAGGCGCGCTGCGGGAATCAGGGTGTCGAGGCGGAAACGCGCGATCACCCAGCCGATACGAAACAACCGCAAACTCACGACGCGTGCTCCTCCTGTCGGCGACGTTCGATTTCGCGGACCAGCTGGTCCAGGCGCGCTTCGAGTCGGTCGGTGGCCAGGCCTAGTTGCGTCAGATGCTCGCGGGCGATCTCCCATTGCGTACGACTGGGCAGTAGCCGTGCTTCTTCGGTCAGGTATTCATGCACGTCGCGTCGCAACTCGCCGCGTGTGCGCAGGCCGAAGCGGTTCAGGCGTCGCAAGCCTTGCGACAGGCTATGCGCGGGCATGTCGCCTAGCCAGTTTGCGAGCTCGGCTTCCCAGTCGATTTCCAGATCACTGAGCAACTGACTGGCGCGTTCGAGTACATGTGTGCGTCCGCGCACCGACAGCCGCCCGGCGAACATCAGCGCCTCGACACGTTCGCCACTCAGCAGCGCGCCCAGGGTCTCGACATCCAGCTCGACGACCACGTCGCTATCGGCCTCGTCGGGATCGTGCTGGGCGAGCAGGGTGATGCCGTGGGTGTCGAAACACACCAGCACCGCCAGGGACGGGCGTTCCAGACGCAGCGATATGCACTGTCCGGCAAGCTGTTCCAAGCGCGAGGGCGAAGCGGGATCGTGTGCCAGCAGCCCGTTGATCAACGTTTCCGCGCTGGCCAGCAGGGGAGTGAGCATCACCGGCATGACGGCCTCATAGTTTGATGCCACGGTGCAGGGCGACGACGCCCCCGGTCATGTTGGTGTACTCGACACGTTCGAGCCCGGCGTCTTCCATCATCGCCTTGAGGGTTTCCTGATCGGGATGCATGCGAATCGATTCGGCCAGGTAGCGATAGCTCTCGCCGTCCTGGGCGACCCATTCGCCCATACGCGGCAAGACGCGGAAGGAATATTCGTCGTAGAGGCGCGACAGCGCAGCGCTCGCCGGCTTGGAAAATTCCAGTATCAACAGGCGGCCGCCAGGCTTGAGCACGCGCGCCATGGAACGCAGCGCGGCCTCCTTGTCGGTGACGTTGCGTAGGCCGAAGGCGATGGTGATGCAGTCGAAGCTGTTGTCGGCGAAGGGCAGCGCTTCGGCATTGGCCTGCACGTATTCGGCATTGTCGCCGACACCGTTATCGAGCAGCTTGTCGCGGCCCACATGCAGCATCGAGGCGTTGATGTCGGCGAGGACCACACGACCGCGAGGACCGACCAGGCGCGAGAACTTGAGCGCAAGGTCGCCGGTACCGCCAGCGATATCGAGCACGTGATGGCCGGGGCGGACACCGGCACGCTCGAGCGTCAGGCGTTTCCAGAGGCGATGCACGCCGAACGACATGAGATCGTTCATGACATCATAGCGGGCGGCGACCGAATGGAAGACTTGCGCCACCCGGTCGGCTTTCTCCTCGATCGGAACTTCCTGATAACCGAAGTGGGTCGTGCGCTTGTCCATGACCTTTCCTTGGGCAGGCGTGGAGTGCCCGCGCGGTGCGTGGAAGTGGAGTTGTATTGTAACGTCGGCCCCGGCGTTTGTCGCCACGCCGGGGTGTCTTATAACTCCTTGATGGTGATGGTGGAAGGCTCGCGTGAGGCACCGGCTTCCTCGAGACGGCGCAGGTAATCGGCCCACCATTGCTCTTGATGGTGGGCCATTTCATAGAGGTAGTCCCAGCTGTACAGGCCGCTGTCGTGGCCATCATCGAAGTGCAGCTTGAGGGCATAACGCCCGACCTGGGTGATGTTCTGGAGGCCGACATCCTTCTTGCCAACCTGCAGGACAGCGGTGTCCGGGCCGTGGCCGCGAACCTCGGCGGAGGGCGAGAACACGCGCAACAGCTCCGTCGGCAGACGGTAGGATGTGTCATCGGCATAGCCGAGCTCTAGCTCGCGAGCTTGCTTGTGGTAATGGATGCGTGTGGGAACGGGTGCGGACATGAACACCTCCGGTGAGAAGGAAGACGGAAGAAGCAAGAAGGAAGAGGTACGTCAGGGTAGAGGTTCCTCTTCCTTCTTCCGAGGCGCGAAGCGCCGGTCTTCCGACTTCGAGCGGCGTAGCCGCGTCTTAGAGAATGTACCGCGACAGGTCTTCGTCGGTGGCTAGTTCGCCGAGTTGCTCGTCGACATAGGCGGCATCGATGGTCAGCGGGCTTGCCATGTCGCCTCCCTGGAAGGATGGCTCCTCGAGCAGGCGTTCCATCACCGTATGCAGACGCCGGGCGCCGATGTTTTCGGTGCCTTCGTTGACCTGCCAGGCGATCTCGGCGATGCGCGTGATGCCTTCATCGGTGAAGTTCACCTCCAGGCCATCGGTGGCCAGTAGCGCCTGGTATTGTCGGGTCAGTGCTGCGGATGGCTCGGTGAGGATGCGCTTGAAGTCATCCGGCGTCAGCGCTTGCAGTTCCACACGGATCGGCAGGCGCCCCTGCAATTCGGGGATCAAGTCCGATGGCTTGGAGAGGTGGAACGCTCCCGAGGCGATGAACAGGATATGGTCCGTATTGACCATGCCATGCTTGGTGGACACCGTCGACCCCTCGATCAGCGGCAGCAGGTCGCGCTGTACGCCTTCGCGGGAGACATCGCCGCCGCTGCCTGAGTCACCCCCCTTGGCGACCTTGTCGATCTCGTCGAGGAAGACGATGCCGTTCTGCTCGACCGCCTCGATGGCGCGGTTCTTGATTTGCTCTTCGTTGACAAGCTTGGCGGCTTCTTCGTCGTGCAGCAATCGCCTTGCTTCCTCGACGGTCACGCGACGCGACTCCGACGTCTGCTTGCCCATGTTGGAGAACATGCTTTGCAGCTGATTGGTCATCTCTTCCATGCCCGGCGGCGCAGAGATATCGACATTACCGCCTTGAGGCGTGACCTCGATGTCGATCTCCTTGTCGTCGAGCTGACCTTCGCGAAGTTTCTTGCGGAAGGTCTGACGTGTCGAGGAGTCGTCGTGGGCATGGTCGTACTCGCTGCCGCGCGGCCGGGGTAAAAGTGCGTCGAGAATGCGCTCTTCGGTGGCGTCCTCGGCCTTGTGAGCGACTTCTTCCTTGGCCTGCTCGCGGACCATCTTCATGGCCATCTCGACCAGGTCACGGACGATCGACTCGACGTCGCGGCCGACATAGCCCACTTCGGTGAATTTGGTCGCCTCGATCTTGATGAATGGCGCCCCGGCCAGCTTGGCCAGGCGGCGGGCGATCTCTGTCTTGCCGACCCCCGTGGGGCCAATCATCAGGATGTTCTTGGGCACTACCTCGCCGCGCAGACTGTCGTCGAGCTGCATGCGGCGCCAGCGATTGCGCAGGGCGATGGCCACCGAGCGCTTGGCTTCCTGCTGGCCGATGATGTACTGATCCAGTGCGTGGACGATCTCGCGGGGAGTCATCTGTGTCATGACGAAGCCCTATGCTGCCCGGGAGCGGTGAGCGTGACTCACAGCTCCTCTAGGGTGATGTTTTGATTGGTGAAGACGCAGATATCGCCGGCGATTTCGAGCGACTTCTCGGTAATGGCGCGCGCGTCGAGCTCGGTGTTCTCGAGCAGGGCGCGTGCGGAGGCCTGGGCGTAGTGGCCGCCGGAGCCGATGGCGATGATTCCGCGTTCGGGTTCGACGACGTCGCCATTGCCGGTGAGGATTAGCGAAGCGTTCTTGTCGGCCACGGCGAGCATCGCTTCCAGACGCCGCAGGGCACGGTCGGTGCGCCACTCCTTGGAAAGCTCGACGGCGGCCTTGACCAGATGTCCCTGGTACTTATCCAACTGGGCCTCGAAGCGCTCGAACAGGGTGAAGGCGTCGGCCGTGCCGCCGGCGAAACCGGCCAGCACCTTGCCATGGTGAATGCGGCGTACCTTGCTGGCGTTGCCCTTCATCACCGTGTTGCCGAGCGAAACCTGACCATCGCCGGCGAGGGCGACATGTTCGCCGCGACGTACGGATACGATCGTGGTCATGGATGGGAGCTCCTTGTGGGGTGTCGGGCACCCGATGACTTGATTGCCGAGGCGCCTGTGGCCCCCAGGCGATAAAACGGTGGCGACGCATGCCATTGTGCTTACGGTAATGCGGGCGGCAAACAGGGAAATCAAGCCGCCCGGTCACTCCTTCAGTTCTGCAGCTTGATCAGCAGTGGCTCGATGCCTTGTGTCACCATCAGATCCTGGGCGCGCGTCAGCTCATTCGTGTCTTGGTAGGGGCCGACCTGAACACGATGCCAGGTTTCGTTGTTGGAGGTTTGCACTTCGGTGATCTTGGCGATCAGTCCGAGATCCTGAAGCCGGCTTGCGAGACGCTTGGCATCGGCGACCTTGCGAAACGAGGCCGCCTGCAGCATGTACTTGAGCCCATCGGCTGAAGGATCGGCCACCACCTCGTCAGCACGGTCGTCAGCACGGTCGTCGCTGGTGTCCGGCGATCTCTCGCCATCGCGACTGGGCACTGCGGTGTTATCCACCTTGGGTGCGATGACCTCCGATTCCGGTAACAAGGTATAGAACTCGAAGGTCGGCATGCGCGACTCGGCGGCGTCCTCGTTGGCAGTACCGCTTGATGAGGCGCCATCGCCTGTATTACCCGCCGAATCGCTGCCGGACGAGGCGCTATTGGAGGACTTGGGCATTACCGTGGCGACCGGTTCCGGGGCCGACTGCTGGAAGTATTGGGCGAGCGCGAAGCCGGCGATCAAGCCGACTACGCCCCATAGCCATCCAGGGAGTCCCGCGCGCGATGACTTGGTCTGGCGCTTGCGACTGGTGGCGCCGCGTGACGTAGCGCGAGAATTGCTTTTTCCTTTCTGGGCAGGGCGACGAGCCATGCTTACATCTCCTCGGGTGCACTGACGCCCATCAGGTCGAGGCCGTTGCGCAGCACTTGCCGCGTGGCCAGGCCCAGTGCCAATCGGGCATTGCGCAATTCATCGTCGTCGACCATGACTTTGACCGCGTTGTAGCAGGTGTGGAAATCGGAGGCCAGGTCCATCAGGTACTGGGCAACCTGCTGTGGCTCGCGGGTCTGGGCGGCCCGTTCGACGACTTCCGGGTAGCGTGCCAGGCGGTTCATCAGCTCTTTCTCCTGCCCGGTGTCGAGCCGATTCAGATGCTGCATGCCCAGCGCATGATCGAAGGCCTTGGCGTCGGATTCGGCGCGGCGCATCATGCTGCACACGCGCGCATGAGCGTACTGGATGTAATAGACCGGATTGTCGTTGGACTGTGAGCGGGCAAGATCGATATCGAAGGTCAACTGCGAATCGGCACGCCGTGCGGCGAGGAAGAAACGGGTGGCATCGCGGCCCACCTCATCGATTAGATCGCGCAGGGTCACGTAGCTGCCGGCACGCTTGGAGAGCTTGACCTCGACCCCGGAGCGCGTGACCAGCACCATCTGATGCAGCACGTAGTCCGGCCAAACTTGGGGGATGCCGGTTTCCAGCGCCTGGAGGCCGGCCCGCACCCGGGTGACCGTGGAGTGGTGATCGGCGCCTTGCTCGTTGATCACGGTGGTGAAGCCACGCTGCCACTTGTCGTGGTGGTAGGCGACGTCCGGCAGGAAGTAGGTGTAATCACCGTCTTTCTTGCGCATCACCCGATCCTTGTCGTCACCGAAGTCGGTGGTGCGCAGCCAGGTCGCGCCGTCTTCTTCATATGTATGGCCGCCGTCAACGAGCGCTTTCACCGTGGCGTCCACCTTGCCGTCGTTGTACAGCGAGGACTCCAGGAAGTAGACATCGAACGCGACACCGAACGCCTTGAGGTCGAGGTCCTGCTCGCGACGTAGGTAGGCAACGGCGAAGTCCTGGATGGCATCGAGATCGTCGGCATCTCCTTTGCCGGTGACTTCTCGGTCATCGGCAGTAATCGTCTCGCCGGCCAGATACGCCTTGGCGACATCGACAATGTAGGCGCCGCGATAGCCGTTCTCGGGCCACTCGGCGGTCTCTGGCGTGAGACCTCTCACGCGGGCCTGCACCGATTGGGCGAGATTGTGGATCTGGACACCCGCATCGTTGTAGTAGAACTCGCGAGTGACATCGAAGCCGGTGGCTTCCAGAAGCCGGCACAGACAGTCGCCGATGGCGGCACCACGCCCATGGCCGACGTGTAGCGGCCCGGTGGGGTTGGCGGAGACGAATTCCACCTGCACCTGTTGGCCCTGGCCACTCAGGCTGCGCCCGAAGGTATCGCCAGCATCCAGAATGCTGGGCACGACCTGAGCGATGGCCTCGGTGGCGGCGAAGAAGTTGATGAATCCGGGGCCGGCGATGTCGACCTGGCGTATGGCGGTGCTTTCCGGCAGCGCTGCGACCAGCGCCTCGGCCAGCTCGCGTGGCTTGCGGCCGGCTGGCTTGGCCAGCGTCAGCGCGAGGTTGCTCGCGTAGTCGCCATGGGCCTTGTCCTTGGTAGGCTCGACCTTGACGGTCAGCGGGGTGTCCGCGGGCAGAATGCCTTGCTGCTTGAGCTGCGTGCCGGCGGCCTCGAGCAGCTCGATGATGGTCTCTTTCATGAAATTCCGATGTCCTGTGTCTGGCGCGCGACAGGCCGGCGAGCGCCAGGCTGCGCTAAGAGCGTTGGGTCGGTCATTATCGGCGATTGGCCGCCGCCTTTAAACCCAAGCGCGCCATACCCGCCGGCGGAGGCAGACGCACTGTCGGGGGTGGCTCAACTCAAGGTTTGCGGGTCGATGTCCAGCGAGGCGCGCACGCGTCGGCCATCGGGATGATTCTCCAGCCATTGCACGAGCCAGGCGCAGGCGCGGTGCAGGCTGCTGCGTCGCGTGTCGGAGAGCATCACTTGCATGTGGTAGCGGTTCTGGCGGCGCTCCATGGGCGCAGGTACCGGGCCCAGGCAGGTGACGGTCGATCCCTGGGCGGCCAGCCATTCACGCAGCGCCTCGGCGGCGTTGCCGGCGACGTCGGCGACGTGCGTCTCGCGTGCCGCCTCGAAACGTGCCAAGGCGAGATGGCGGTAGGGGGGCAGGCCGGCCAGGCGACGCTCTTCCAGCAGTTGGCCGGCGAGCGCTTCATAGCCGCTGTCGGCGAGCAGGCGCAGGTTGGGGTCGTCGGGATGCAGGGTCTGGACCAGCACGCGTCCAGGATGCTCGGCGCGGCCAGCGCGACCGGCGACCTGCACCAGCAGTTGAGTACTGTGTTCGAGGGCGCGGAAGTCGCTGGCGTAGAGGCCAGCGTCGGCGTTGACCACGACCACCAGCGTGACATGCGGCAAGTGATGGCCTTTGGCGAGCATCTGGGTGCCGACCAGCAGGCTGGGCTCGCCGCGTCGAATCTCGCGCAGGATCTCCTCGAAGGCTTGCTTGCGCCGAGTGCTGTCACGGTCGATGCGGTGCACGGGCGTCTCGGGAAATAAGGCGGCCAGCGTTTCCTCGGTGCGTTCGGTGCCGCTGCCCAGTGGGCGCAGGTCGCCACTGCCGCACTCCGGGCAGGCATCGGGCAGCGGGCGGTGAAAGTCGCAATGATGGCAGACCAGTTCCTGGGGCTGACGGTGCAGCGTCATGCGAGCATCGCAATGTGGGCACTCGGCTAGCCAGCCGCACGCGTGGCATGCCAGAGAGGGAGCGAAACCGCGCCGATTGATGAAAACCAGCACCTGGTTGCCCGCGTTAAGGGTCTGGCGGATTGCCTCGATGGCGGGGGCGATCAAGCCGCCCTGACGATGGCGTCCGCGTAGGTCGGTCAGCTCCAGACGTGCCGGGGCATGCCGGTTGGCGCGTTGCGTCAGACGCAGATGGCGGTAGCGGCCACTACGGGCCTGGGCGAGGGTCTCCAGTGCTGGTGTGGCGCTGCCCAGCACGATGGGGATGTTCTCGCGGTGGGCGCGGGCGATGGCCAAGTCACGGGCGTGGTAGCGCAGGCCTTCCTGTTGTTTGAAGGAGCCGTCGTGTTCCTCGTCGATGATGATCACCCCGGCAGCGGCCAGGGGAGTGAAGACCGCCGAGCGGGTGCCGATGACGATCGGGGCTCGGCCGGTACGCGCGGCATCCCAGGCATCCAGACGTTCGAGGTCGGTGAGTCCCGAATGCAGAGCGACCACCGGGACTCGAAAGCGTTGCCGGAAACGGGTCAGTGTTTGCGGTGTCAGGCCGATCTCCGGCACGAGCACCAGCGCCTGGCGGCCTCGCGCGAGCACCGCCTCGATGAGCTGCAGGTAGACCTCGGTCTTGCCGCTGCCGGTGACGCCGTACAGCAGACACGGATGATAACGCTCGAGACCTTCGTGAATCTCGGCAAGGGCGCCCGCCTGTTCGCGGGTCAGTGGCAACGAGGGTTCGGCGAGCTGCGAGCTGGATTCTTCCTCGGTGGTCGTCAGTCGCTCTTCGTGGCACTCGACGAGATGCTTGGCCTGCAGGCCTTCGAGCTGTGCGCGGGTGAAGCCTTGCGCGGTGACCGCGCGAGTTATCAAGCCGCGTGGGTGCTGGCGCAGCATCGCCAGCAGTTCGGCCTGGCGAGGCGCGCGTTCGAGCGTGCCGGTATCGCCGTCGCGCGCTATCCAGCGCTCCTGGTGACGGGCCTGCAGTGGCCGTCCCTGGCGCAAGGCGACAGGGAGTGCCTGGGTGATGGTGTCGCCCAGCGGATGCTGGTAGTAGCGTGCGGTGAAGCGACACAACCACCACCAGTCACCGGGCAGGGGAGCATCGTCGAGACACGCCAGCACGGCCTTGAGCTGTGCGTCCGGCACGTCGCTGCGTTCGGGGCACTCGACCACTACGCCGATGAGCTGGCGACGTCCGAATGGCACCTTGACGCGAAGCCCTGGGCGCCAACCACAGGCGGGAGTCTCGCGACAGGGGCGATAGTCGAAGAGGCGTCGCAACGGCGTGGGCAGGGCAACTCTGAGTAGTCGCGGCGTATGATCGGTGCTCGACAAGAGTCCTCCGAAAGGGTGGCGGCACATGGCGTTGCAGGCGCTACGTGCCTTTTCAGCGATGTCAAGGCGCTGCTATAATATGTGCCCCTTCGGCTGTGGGCCAAGGCGAGTATCGTCAGGGTCGCATGCCGAATCAATCGGTTGCATCTTTATCAACCCGTGTGCGGTGCCTGGCATCGACCAGGTGGCGGCGCACCATAGCGTGAGGCAGCAAAATGAAACAAGCGATTCATCCCGAATACAAGAAGGTCTCCGCCACCTGTTCCTGTGGCGCGACCTTCGAGCTGGGCTCCACGGCCAAAGACGACTTCTACCTGGATGTCTGCTCGCAGTGCCACCCGTTCTACACTGGCAAGCAGAAGCAGGCGACCACCGGTGGTCGTGTCGAGCGCTTCAACAAGCGTTTCGGTGCAGCGATCAAGCGCGGCTGATTCAAGAAGCCGTTATGTAGGCGCTATCGCCGACGTTCGAGAAACCCGCCAAATGGCGGGTTTTTTTATTTTTGAAAAGTCGAAAACGACGCTCTGATAAGGTTTGTTTTATGCCTGGTTAGTCGGGCATAAGTTTCAATAAATGGATGGCAATTGCTTCAAAAGTTCGCTTAAAAGTCTTTAATGTCGCGAACTTGGCACAAGTTGTTTGGCGAAGTCTTTTTCTATATTCTGGCGATCATGCCTCCATGCAGACGATTGGAAAAAGCTCATGAGTGACGAAAAAAGACAGGCAGCGCTGGAGTATCACGCCAAGCCAACTCCCGGCAAGTTATCCGTCGAACTGACCAAGCCCACCGAGACATCGAAACATCTGGCCCTGGCGTATAGCCCCGGGGTGGCCGAGCCGTGTCGCGAAATCGCCAAGGACGTGGAAAACGCCTATCTGTATACCGGCAAGGGCAATCTGGTAGCCGTGGTCTCCGACGGCAGCGCAATCCTTGGTCTGGGCAATCTAGGCCCCTTGGCCAGCAAGCCGGTCATGGAAGGCAAGGGCGTGCTGTTCAAGCGCTTCGCGGGCATCAACTCCGTGGACATCGAGCTCGATGCCGAGAGCCCGCAGGCCTTCATCGATACCGTGGCACGTATCGCCGATACCTGGGGCGGCATCAATCTCGAGGATATCAAGGCGCCGGAGTGCTTCGAGATCGAGCAAGCGTTGATCGAGCAGTGCAATATTCCGGTCTTCCACGATGATCAGCACGGCACGGCCATCGTCACGGCCGCAGGGCTGCTCAATGCCCTGGATATTGCTGGCAAGCCCCTCGAAGATGCCAAGATCGTTTGCCTGGGCGCGGGCGCGGCGGCCATCGCCTGCATGAATCTGCTGGTCTCGTGTGGCGCTCGCGCCGAGCATATCTATATGCTCGATCGCAAAGGCGTGGTGCACAGTGAGCGTGACGATCTCAACCAGTACAAGGGAATGTTCGCCACCGAGACGTCGCGGCGTACGCTGGATGATGCCATCGAGGGCGCCGACGTCTTCGTGGGGCTGTCCGGTCCCAACCTGCTCAAGCCCGAGCAGCTCGAGCGAATGGCGGTAAGTCCGGTGGTTTTTGCTTGCTCCAACCCCGACCCCGAGATTCATCCGGACGTGGCCAACGAGACTCGTGATGATGTGATCATGGCCACCGGACGTTCCGATTACCCTAACCAGGTCAATAACGTGCTGGGCTTTCCCTTCATCTTCCGTGGCGCGTTGGACGTTCGCGCCACGCGTATCAATGAAGAAATGAAAGTGGCGGCCGTGCATGCCCTCAAGGACCTGGCGCGTGAGCCGTTGACCCGCGAGGTGCTGGATGGCTATGGCATCGAATCGCTGGAGTTCGGGCGCGGTTACATCATTCCCACGCCGCTGGATTCCCGGTTGCTCGACAGAGTCGCTTCGGCAGTGGCGCAAGCGGCGGTAGATAGCGGCGTGGCACGCAAACCCTATCCGGCACATTATCCGTTGACCAGCATCAAGGACGTTTACGGGCCGCTATAGTCGCGCGCCGAACAGGCATGATAGCTAAGGGCCGCTCAGGGGAGCGGCCCTTAGTAGTTGTGGGGCTGCGTTGGTCGGTGTCACCAGCTGTAGAGCAGTGACATCGAGGTAGTGCGATCGGTGTTGGCTTCGGCGCCATCCGGTGGATTCGTGTTGTTCTTGACCTCAAAAGACATCTTGAGCGCCAGGTGCGAATTGAGCTGGGAGGTCAGCGACGAAATCGAGCGCGTCGTGGTGTTGGGTTCGGCCGCCTCTACAGAAACTGCCTGCTCGAAGTAGGCGCCTTCCGAGATGTTCCAGCGATAGTCGAGTGCAGCATAGGCCAAGCCCAGATCGTCTTCATCGCCGTCCTGGTAGGCATCGTGACGATAGCCTGGGCCGAATTCCGTGGACAGTGTGTGCGTCGGCCCGTCGAGCCACTGGCGGCCATAGCCACCGATAGTTGTGAACTGGAAGTCGTAACCGCTGAAACGATCTTTTTCCCAGCGTCCGAAACCGAACAGGTAGTGAGGGCCCTCCAGCTCATAACGCTCGCGGCCGCCCAGCAGGTACTGCTCGGTGCTGGTTTCATCGTTTTCCTGAACGCTGCGCGTCTCGCCACGCAGAGTATGCGTATGGCGACCCGTCAGCCAGGTGAGGCGTCCCTTGGCGAGCAATGTTTGACTGTTACTGTTTCCGGAGAGGTGCGTATAGCCGAGTTCGGCCTCGCCGCTCATCTTGGGGGCATCGTCCTGCGGTGCAGGCGGTGCGTAGAACAGATCGGCGTGCACCGGAATGGCACAACCGAACAGCATGATCAGCAATAGCCATCGCGAGTCTCGCGACACGAGCATGATGGACTCCCTTTCAAAAACGGTTGTCGGTCAGTGGCGTGGGAGCTGGCGCGTTCATGGGGGTGGCCTGCAAGGCCACCCATGGAGTGTCGACTAGAAAATGGCATCGTAAGTGCCGGTACCTTGTGAGCCGCTGCTGTCCTCGAGTTCGGGTTGGATCGAACGCGGCTTGTAGTCGGGGAGATTGTCCTTGCGGAAGATTTCCTGCATGCCGCCCGATTGGTCGTTATGCAGGCGCAGTCCGGTCTCGGGATCAATGCGGACTTTGACGATATCGTCGGGGCGCGAGGGCATGCTTTCGGGTTGGCCTTGAAGCGCCTGCCCCATGAACGACTTCCAGATCGGCAAGGCGGCTTGCGAGCCGTATTCACCGGTCGTGGAATTGTCGTCCTTGCCGACCCAAACGGTGGCCACCAGGTCGTCGTTGAAGCCCGAGAACCAGGCGTCACGTTGATCGTTGGTGGTGCCGGTCTTGCCGACGATATCAGGACGGTTGAGATCCAATGCGCCGCGTCCCGTGCCCTTTTCGATGACGTCACGCATCATGTCGCGGATGATGTACATCTCTTCGGGCGTGGCTACGCGCTCGGCGATGCGGCGGGTTTCACCGTCGAGTGCGACGGTCTTCTGGTCGGGGTCGCACTCCTGGCATGCCACCACGGGGTTGGCCTCTTCAACCAACGCGTTCTTGCTGCCATGAGTAACCGACTGGATATACCACGGCGCGACCTTGAAGCCGCCGTTGGCCAGCACGGCATAGGCATTGGCCATTTCCAGCGGTGTCAGCGACGCGCTGCCCAGGGCGAGCGAAAGGCCATGTGGCAGCCGGTCCTTGGAGAAGCCAAAGTTCGTCAGGAATTCCAGCGTGTTATCCAGGCCTAGCGACTGCAGCACACGAATCGTGACCAGGTTGCGCGACTGGTAGAGGCCGACACGCAATCGTGTGGGGCCGCGGAATTTGCCCTCGGCGTTTTCGGGACGCCAGTCGCCGCCGACATCGGACATGACCACAGGCGCATCGTTGATGATCGTGGCGGCGTTCATCCCGTTGTGTAGTGCGGCGAGATAGATGAAGGGTTTGAAGATCGAGCCTGCCTGGCGCTGCGCCTGGATGGCGCGATTGAATTTGCTCGACGAGAAGCTGAAACCACCCTGAAGGCCACGAATAGCGCCGGTTTGAGGATCCATGATGACGATCGCGGCCTGGGCGCTTGGTACCTGGGAGAGACGCCAGTCGCCATCCTCGGTGTGCATGACGCGAATCAGGTCGCCACGCTGGGCGATGGCTTCGGCGTTGTCCGGTGTCTCGCCGCGCCACTCGGCGCTGTGGTACGTGCGCGCCCAGTCTAGCCCGTCCCAGCCGAGTGTTACCACGCCATCCTCGCGTGTCAGGACGCGCATCTGGCGACCCTCGGTTTCCACGACGATACCCGGCTCCAGTGGGCCATGCCGGGAGGTGCGGTCGAGCACCTTGACCCAGTTGCTGACATCCCCGTCGATTCCCTCGACCGACTCTTCGCTGCTCTTGGCAGCCTGGCGTGCGGTTTCCATGACCTCGGGAGATTCGGATAACTCTTCTTCGAGCCCTTGAGAATCCGTGCGGTCCTGGGCTTCCACCAAGCTGGAGGGAATGTCGGTTTTTTCGGGGCCACGCCAGCCATGGCGAGTATCGTAATCGATGAGCCCGTTGACCAACGCGTCGCGCGCGTCGGCCTGCATGCGGCTGTCGATGGTCGTCTTGATCTGGTAGTTGTCGGTATAGGCATCGTCACCGAAGCGTTCCACGGCATACTGGCGCGCCATTTCGGCGACATAGGGAGCCTCGACTTCGAACTGCGAATGCGCTCGGTGAGCCGTGACCGGGGCCTTGACGGCGGCCTGGTACTGAATCGGGTCGATGAAGCCGAGTTCGCGCATGCGCAGCAATACCCAGTTGCGGCGAATCAACGAGCGCTCGGGGTTGTTCAGGGGATTGAGCGCCGAGGGGGCCTTGGGCAGGCCGGCGAGCATGGCCAGTTGCGGCAAGTCGAGCTCAGCAAGCGGTTTGTCGTAGTAGCCTTCGGCGGCCGCCCCGATGCCGTAGGCGGCATTCCCGAGATAGATCTTGTTGACGTAGAGCTCGAGAATTTCCTGCTTGTCGAGTACCTGTTCCATCTGCAGCGACAGCAGGATCTCGCGAATCTTGCGCGTGAAAGTACGGTCCAGCGTCAACAGGTAGTTACGCGCTACCTGCATGGTGATGGTGCTACCCCCCGATTGAATGTTGCCACTGGTGGCAAGCTCCATCGCCGCGCGAGCAAGCCCTTTGGGGTCAATGCCGGGGTGTTCGAAGAAGCTGGCATCTTCGGCCGCCAACAGCGCGTCGATGTAGGATTGGGGAATGTCATCGTAGCTGACCGGCATGCGGCGTTGATCGCCGAACTCGCCGATCAGCTTGTCGTCACGCGTGTAAACGCGTAGCGGTGTCTGCAGTTCGAAGTCCTGCAATTGACGAACATCGGGCAAGCCCGGGGCGAAATAGATACCGGCGCCGATGATGGCCAGTACGCAGCCCAGCCCCAAAGACACAATTAGCCATAGGATGGACGTTAACAAGCGTTTGAAAAGCTTCATGAAAAGGCGTTTTCCGTCGTCTCGGGTGGCGGTCTGGCCGCAATGAATGGTGCAATCCTTTGCCATTGGCATTATAAGAACGCAGCCGCATGGGGGCTAGCGTTGATGCAAATCGACTGTCACGGCAGTATACATAATGTAACCTTACGCAATGTGGCGTGCCTCATACGATAGTGTGGCACGCTGATAACAAAGCGGCTTGCCCGTTACAGGGGCAGCGGGTTGGCTCGATGAACGACAATACCGAGCGCCACGCCATGCCGAAGAATATTGCAGGGGTATGACAGTGTGGCGGTTTAAAAAATCCCAGCAGGGCCTGGTGGGGGTGGATATAACCTCGGCCACCGTCAAATTGATCGAGCTCGATCATGCGGGGGCGGGCCAGCGTATCGCCAGTTACGCCGTGCGCCCATTGCGTGAAGGCGCGGTAGTGGAGCGGCGCATCCGCGATCTCGACGAGGTGGCCGCGACGTTGACGCGTGCGGTCGAGCATGCGCGTCCGTATTCACGGCACGCGGTGGCGGCAGTGCCCGCCAGTGCCACGATCACCAAGACGCTGACCTACCCGGTGACCCTCAGCGACGATGAGGTCGAGGCCCGCATTCAGCTCGAATCCGAGCGCCATATCCCGTTTCCGCTCAATGAAGTCGCCTTCGATTTCCAGCGCGTGGGACTCAACGCTCGCTACCCCGACCAGCAAGATGTCTTGCTGGTGGCGTGTCGCCTGCAGGACGTCGACCATCTTGCCGACGTTCTTCGCCGTGCCGGCCTCGAGCCCGCCGCGGTCGACGTGGAATCCTTTGCCATGGAGCGTGCGGCCAGCGAGCTGCTGCGTGACGAGACGCCGTCTGGCCAGGCGGGAGAGTGTGCTGCGCTGGTCGATATCGGCGCCAACATGAACGCCTTCCATGTGCTCATCGACGGGCGCATCGCCTATACCCGCGACAACGTGCTGGGCGGTCGTCACTTGACCGAGGAGATCCGAAAGCGCTACGGCCTGAGCCTCGAAGAGGCGGGACTGGCCAAGAAACGCGGTGGTTTGCCCGAAGACTACGGGCATGAGGTGGTGACGCCGTTCATCGACATGCTGATTCAGCAAATCGGCCGCTCGCTGCAGCTTTATCATACCTCGGGACAGCCGCGTGATATCCAGCGCCTGATTCTGGCGGGTGGTTCGAGTGTCATTCCGGGGCTGCGTGAACGCCTCGAGGCGCAAAGCGGGCTGAAGGTAGTGATGGCCAACCCGTTCGAGCGTATGCGGGTGGCGTCACGCGTCGACGTGCAGGCGCTTGCCAGCGATGCACCGGCGATGCTCACTGCGTGCGGCCTGGCGATGAGGGGGCGGCGATGAGTATCGAAATCAACCTGTTGCCGTGGCGTGAAGCGCATCGACAACGGCGCACGCGGCGCTTTTACATAGCTCTGGTGGGCGTGGCGGCACTGGCACTGCTGTGCGCCTTGGGGGTGTCGCGTTGGTATCAGGCGGGGATCGACGCCGAGCGTGGTCGCCTGGCCCTGATCGAGCGCCGTATGGAGGCGCTGGAAAAGGATATCGACACGGTCAAGGACTATCGCGGGTTGCGGGGGCGAATGCTCGAACAGATCGGCCTGATTCGCGAGCTGCAATTCAGCCGTCCGCAGACGGTGCGCATCTTCGATCAGTTGGCGGCGACACTGGTCGACGGCGTGCATTACGACCGCCTGGTGCGGGAGGGGGACCGGCTCGAACTCAGTGGTCTGGCGCATTCCAATCGACGTGTGTCCGAGCTGTTGCGGCAGCTCGATGCCTCGCCTGTGTTCGGCACGCCAGCGCTTGCCGATGTGCAGTCGGGTGGCGGCGATGCGACGTTGAAGCGTTTCAACCTCAGTGTCGAGGCGCTTACGCCTCGCCGTGATGCCGAGGAGGCGCCATGAGTCTGCGCTCACAGTGGCGACAGTTGCGCGAGGTCGAGTGGCGCGACCTGGACCTCAAGGAAGCCGGTACGTGGCCGGCGTTGCTGCAGGCGATATGCCTGGTGGCGCTGTTTCTGGCCGTCTTCTGGGTAGCCCAGTGGTACGTCGCTGCGCCGCGCCAGGCAACCCTGGCCAGCTTGCAGGGGCGCGAGGGCGAGCTGCTCCAGGAATACGAAACCCGCGCTTATCAGGCGGCCAATCTCGAGCAGATGCGCATGCAGATGTCGGAGCTCGACACGCGCATGCAGGCATTGCTGCAAATGCTGCCCGCCGACACAGAGATCCCTGCGCTGCTGGATGACATCAGCGATGCAGCGCAGGCCCATCGTCTCGCCATCGAATCGATCCGGCTGCGCTCGCCGGTGCCGCAAGACTTCTACATCGAGCAGCCCTTCGATATCCAGGTACGGGGCGGCTATCACGACATTGCCGCTTTCCTGGCCAGCGTGGCGGCGTTGCCGCGTATCGTCACCCTGCATGATTTTTCGCTGTCGCCGGTGGACGGTGGCGATACGCTGCGCCTGTCGCTACTGGCACGTACTTACAGCTATCGCGAAGATACTGATCCCAAGGCTGAGGGGCGTGGCGATGACTGAAGGGCTGACGATCTCCCGGCGTTGGCGTGTCCTGCTTGCGGGGCTGGTCGGGGTGGTGTTGCTAGGCGGTTGTCGCGATGCCGAGATGACTGCGCTGGACGCGCACCTGGATGCCCTGCGCCAGCAGCCGGAGGGTAGCATCGAGTCGCTTCCTCCTGCGCCGGTGTATCGCACGGCGCATTATTCGCAGGCCCAGCAGCGTAGTCCGTTCAGGGCCGAGCACCGCACGCAGGAAGGTGCCGTGACAGCCTCGCAGGGCGATGGCCCAGACCGTCAGCGTCCGCGTGAGCCCCTGGAACGCTTTCCGCTGGAACAACTCGAGCTGGTGGGAACCTTGACGGTAGGCGGTCAGTCATCGGCTTTGATCCGTGCGCCCGACGGCAACGTCTACCGTCTTTTCGAAGGTCACTATCTGGGGACCGATTTCGGACGTGTCACGGCGATTCAGGACGCCGGCGTCGAGCTGGTCGAGCAGGTGCGCGAGGGCGGCACCTGGCGTCAGCGACAGCGTACCCTGGAATTCAACGATTCATCGCAAGCCGCCGAGTGATGGCGGTATGTACAGGTATTGGAGAACCACATGATGCGAACGCTGTGCGACTGGCTGATGGGCGGGCTCTGCCTCGTGGGGCTGGTCGTCTGTGCTCAAGCACAGGCGGCGACGTTGACATCGCTCGAGTTCGCCCAGCGCGGGGATGGCGGAATCGATGCACGGTTGGCGTTCGATGGTCCGGCACCCGAGCCGCATAGCTACCGAAGCGATTCGCCGGCGCAGCTCGTCGTCGACCTGCCGGAAACGAAAAACCAGCTCGAGCAGCGTCGCTTCGGTATCGATCGTGACGGCCTGCAGGAAGTCCGCGTGGCCGAGACGGGCGAGCGCACGCGCCTGGTATTCGGTCTTGATGAGCCCTTGCCTTATTCGACCCAGCGTCAGGGAGAGCAGCTTCGCGTGCGCTTGGGCGGAGATGCCGCTGAGCGCTCCGCTGCGTTGACGCGCATCCGCGATCTCGATTTTCGGCGCGGCACGAACGGCGGTGGGCGCTTGGTGGTCACGCTCGACCACGGTGGCGTGACGCCCGAAACGGACACCGAAGGTGACACCTTGACGGTCACGTTGTCCGGTGTCCGACTGCCTAAAGAGTTGAACAGTATTCTCGATGTCAGCGATTTCGATACGCCAGTGTCGCGCATCGTGCCACGCTCCAGTGGTGAGGGTGTGACGCTGACGCTCGACAATCGCGAGGCTTTTCAGCATCTGGTCACGCAGCGCGGCGATCAACTGATCGTGGAGGTGCAGCCGCGCGATGATGATGCACGTGCGTTAGAGGGCGATACGCAGGAATATGACGGCGAGCCGGTCAGCCTCAATTTCCAGAACATACAAGTGCGCGAAGTACTATCGGTGCTTTCCGACTTCAGTGGGGTGAATATCGTCGCCAGCGATAGCGTCCAGGGCAGCGTGACGCTCAATCTCACGCAGGTGCCGTGGGATCAGGCGCTCGATTTGATCCTCAAGAGTCATGGTCTTGCGAGTCGTCGCGAGGGGGATGTGATCGTGGTCGCGCCTGCTGATGAGCTGGCGCAGATGGAGCGCCAGACGTTGGAGAATCGTGCCCAGTCCCAGCAGTTGGCGCCGTTGAAGATGGAATACGTGCAGGTGCGTTACGCCAAGGCCACCGACCTGGCTACGATGTTGCGTGGCAGCGAAGGGTTCGGGCTGCTCTCCGAGCGTGGCCGCGTGACGGTCGACGAGCGCACCAATACCTTGCTGGTGCGTGACACGCCTGATCAACTGGCGGGTATTCGTGACATGCTCGACAAACTCGATGTGCCGGTGCGCCAGGTGCAGATCGAGGCGCGTATCGTCATTGCCCGTGACACCGCCTCTCAGGAGTTGGGCGTCAACTGGGGTGTTTCGCAACGCCAGGGTGTCACCTTCGATGAAGATGGCGTGGGGAGCGTGGTCGATCGCAACCCCAGCGGTGCCAACCGCGCCTCCGCCGGTCTGTCCGTCGACTTGGGCGATAGCGACGGCAGCGGCTCGGCATTCAGTTTCGGTTATCTTTCCGGCGATGTGCTGCTCGACCTGGAATTGCGCGCTCTGGAAAGCGAGGGCAAGAGCCAGACCATTTCCCAGCCCAAGATCATCACCGCCAACCAGAAGAAGGCGGTGATCAAGCAAGGCCAGGAGATTCCCTACCAAGAGTCGACGTCCTCCGGGGCGACCAATGTGGAATTCAAGGAGGCCGTGCTGTCGCTCGAGGCCACGCCGCAGATCACCCCCGACGGCAGTATCGTCATGGACTTGCTGATCAACAACGATACCGTTTCCGATACTAGTTACGGCGACGGTGCGCCGGCGATCGATACCAATTCCATCGAGACCCAGGTGCTGGTGAACGATGGCGAAACGGTGGTGCTGGGCGGCATACTGACCTCCGAGCAATTGCGCAATCTCTACAAGACACCGCTGCTCGGTGATTTGCCGTTCATCGGTTCGTTGTTCCGCTATACCCAGGAATCCAACGAAAAGGTAGAATTGTTGATCTTCATTACCCCCAAGATCATCGGAGACAAATAGGCGAATCGCTGATGCAGGGTCTGCCCACGATCATTCTCGTCGGCCCTATGGGCGCGGGGAAAAGCACCATCGGACGCCTGATGGCAGCCGAGTTGAAGCGCGAGTTTTTCGATAGCGATGACGAAATCGAAGCGCGCTGCGGTGCCAATATTGCCTGGATTTTCGATGTCGAGGGCGAGCGCGGCTTTCGTGATCGTGAAACTCTCATGCTGCGGGAGTTGGCCGGCCGCGAGGCCATTGTTCTCGCCACCGGCGGCGGCGCAGTGATGCGCGAGGATAACCGCCAGGCGCTGCGCGAGCGGGGCGCGGTGGTGTATCTGGCAACCTCGGTCGAACAGCAGATTCGGCGCACGGCCCGCGACCGTAACCGCCCATTGTTGCGCCAAGGCAATCCCGAGCAAGTGCTACGCGATCTATTCGCCAAGCGTGACCCGCTTTATCGCGCCACCGCCGACTTGACGGTACGCACCGATCGGCGCGGCCCCAAGACGGTGGTCAACGAGATCATTCGTCGCACCAAGCGTTTGTCCGATCCACTCGATCTAAAGGCTTGATCATGACCGCTTCATCCGCATTGCCGTATCAACGTCTGCATGTCGAACTCGACGCCCGGCGCTATCCCATCCATGTGGGGCCGGGGTTGCTCGACGCGCCGGATATGCTGGTGCCATACCTGGCCGGGCGTCAGGTGATGATCGTCACCAACGAGACGGTGGCGCCGCTGTATCTCGAGCGCCTCAAGCGCACGCTGAGCGGCGATGGCCACGACGTGCACGAGGTGGTTCTGCCCGATGGCGAGCACACCAAGACGTCGGCCAGTGTCGAGCGCATCTGGGATGCACTGTTGGCGGAGGGGTTCAATCGTCGTTGCACGTTGGTCGCGCTCGGGGGCGGTGTGATCGGCGACATGGCAGGTTACGCAGCGGCGTGCTATCAGCGCGGTGTAGCTTTCGTGCAGATACCCACTACCCTGCTGTCGCAGGTGGATTCCTCGGTGGGCGGCAAGACCGGTGTCAACCACCCGCGTGGCAAGAACATGATCGGTGCCTTCTGGCAGCCGCGTGCGGTCTTGATAGACACCGATACGCTGGCCACGCTACCGGACCGCGAGCTCTCCGCAGGACTCGCCGAGGTCATCAAGTATGGCTTGATCCAGGATGCCGACTTCCTTGCCTGGCTGGAGGCGCACATGTCGGCGCTGCGCGGGCTTGATGTCGAGGCGCTCACCGAGGCAATCCTGAGGAGCTGCGCGATCAAGGCCGAGATCGTCGCTCGTGACGAGACGGAGCAGGGGCAGCGGGCGCTGCTCAATCTGGGGCACACCTTCGGTCATGCCATCGAAGCGCATCAGGGGTATGGTAACTGGCTGCATGGTGAGGCCGTGGGTGCAGGCATGCTGATGGCTGCCACGCTGTCGCAGCGTCTGGGGTGGCTCGAGGCCGCCGAGGTGGCGCGTGTCGAGACGCTCATTGCGCATGCCGTTTTGCCGGTCACAGTGCCTGTTGCGATGAGCGCCGATGATTTTCTCGCCGCCATGCGCTTGGACAAGAAGAACATCGACGGCCGCTTGCGCCTGGTGCTGTTGTCCGGCCTGGGTGAGGCGTGCGTCTATGACGACACCCCGCCGGCTATGCTCAAGGCGCTGCTCGGCGAGTTCCCTCGCGCCTGACGCTCTCGCTTCTCCCGCTGACCCGGCCCCCGCGACGCCTGCCTTCTCGGCAGGCGTTTTGCGTAGGGCCTCGCCGCGTTTGTGCAGTGGCGTTTTTCGCGCGACAATATGCTTGTATCCGCATGCCTCATGCAGGATCGGCATGAGATAAGGTTAAAACTTAGACTAAAGTCGCGTATTTAGAGCCTCAAGCTTGCAAGCTTGCTAACGCGTTGACATGTCAGGGGTTTTAGCGAGATTTTGTGGCTAACCCCGCGATTTTGCGCAGCTTTGAGGCAGCACGGCAGGTAGTGGAATTGCTTGAGAGGTGGGCAGGGGCTATGCTGGTCGACCTTTTTCACGCCCTATGCGTCATCGCATGACATGCTTTTCGACCTTAAAAGAATAAAAGATAACTGATAAGCATAACACGATTATTTCTGGACACAAGTTTCAAAATTTTGTGAGGCACGCCCATGATGAGAGGCCTTCACCAGCCTGGCGAGTTCCGTGACAACTGCGGTTTTGGCTTGATCGCCCACATGGAAGGACATGCCAGTCATGACCTGCTCAAGACCGCGATCGAGTCCCTGACCTGCATGACCCACCGTGGCGGTATTGCCGCCGACGGCAAGACCGGCGATGGCTGCGGTCTGCTATTCAAGATGCCCAGCGATTTCATGCGTGCCGTGGCAAGCGAAGAACTCGGTGTGGTGCTGGGTGAGCGCTTTGCCGTAGGTAGTGTGTTCATGCCTGATGACGATGCGCGAGAAGCGCATGCGCGGGAGGTGCTTGATGCGCAGCTTCTGGCGCGCGGACTGCGTGTCAGTGGCTGGCGTGAAGTGCCTACCGACGCCTCGGTGTGTGGCCCCATGGCCTTGGAGTGCCTGCCGCGCATTCGTCAGGTCTTCGTCGAAGGGGAGGGCGAGCGCGACACCCAGGCGTTCAATGTCGATCTGTTCATGGCACGGCGTTATGCCGAGCAAGCGTTGAAGGATGAAGAGGACTTCTACATCTGCTCGTTGTCCTCCGAGGTGGTCTCCTATAAAGGGTTGATGATGCCTGCGGACTTGCCCACCTTTTATCGGGATCTGGGCGATGAACGGCTGCACACGGCGATCTGCGTCTTCCATCAGCGTTTTTCCACCAATACCGCGCCGCGCTGGCCGCTGGCACAGCCTTTCCGCTTTTTGGCGCACAACGGCGAGATCAACACGGTCCAGGCCAATCGCGGCTGGGCCAACGCGCGCAAGGAAAACTTCCTGTCGCCGTTGCTGCCGGAAATCACCGAACTCGACGAAATCGTCAATACCTCGGGTTCCGACTCCTCGAGCATGGACAACATGCTCGAGGTGCTGCTGACCGGCGGGATGGATCTTTATAACGCCATTCGCATGATGGTGCCGCCGGCGTGGCAGAACGTCGAGACGATGGATGGCGATCTACGCGCCTTCTATGAATACAATTCCATGCACATGGAGCCGTGGGACGGCCCCGCTGGCCTGGTGATGACCGATGGTCGCCATGCGGTATGCATGCTCGACCGTAACGGATTGCGTCCGGCGCGCTGGGTGATCACCGAGAACGGCTACATTACCTTGTCCTCCGAGATTGGTGTCTACGACTACAAGCCCGAGGACGTCGTCGCCAAGGGCCGCGTGGGCCCGGGGCAGATCCTCGCCGTGGACACGCAGACCGGCGAGGTGCTGCATACGCCTGACGTCGACGAACGTCTGCGCTCGGCATATCCCTATCGTCGCTGGCTGAAGCAGCATGCGCATTACCTGGAGTCGGCGCTGACCGAGCTGGCGCGTTTCCAGCCCATGGCCAACGATGAACTCAATGTCTTTCAGAAGATGTTCCAGGTGACTTTCGAGGAGCGCGAGCAGTTGTTGCGCCCGTTGGCCGAAGGGGGCCAGGAGGCGGTTGGTTCGATGGGCGACGACACGCCGATGGCGGTGCTGTCGCGTCATGGACGCTTGCTGACCGATTACTTCCGTCAGAAGTTCGCGCAAGTCACCAATCCGGCCATCGATCCGCTGCGTGAAGCGATCGTGATGTCGCTGGAAACCTGCTGCGGCGCCGAGTTGAACGTCTTCGAGGCGACCCCCGAACACGCGCATCGCCTGATCCTGACCACGCCGGTGCTCTCGCCGCGCAAGTTCACCGCCTTGGTGACCCAGGAGGACCCGGCATTCGCCAGCCATAAGCTGAGTCTGAGTTACGATCCTGAGCGCGATACGCTCAAGCAGGCGTTGCTTGGGCTGTGTCAACGGGCCGAGGACGCGATTCGCGAGGGTAAGGTGATTCTGGTGCTCTCGGATGCCGACCTGGAACGCGGCAAGTTGCCGATTCATGCCGTGCTGGCAGTGGGGGCGATCCACCATCACCTGGGCCGCAAGGCCTTGCGGCCGCGCGTCAATCTGGTGGTCGAGACCGGCTATGCGCGTGACGCGCACCAGATGGCGGTTCTGTTTGGTGTAGGGGCCACGGCGGTGTATCCGTATCTGGCCTATCAGGTCATGGCCGACATGCACAACACCGGCGAGTTGACCGGCGACCCGGCGGACGCCCGCGAGAATTACCGCAAGGGCCTGCAGAAGGGGCTCTACAAGATCCTCTCCAAGATGGGGATCTCGACGCTGGCTTCCTATCGCGGTTCGCAGTTGTTCGAAGCGGTGGGGCTGTCTTCTGATGTCATGGACATGTGCTTCACCGGCATGGCGTCGCGCATCGAAGGCGCCGGATTCGCCGAGCTGCAACTGCAGCAGGAACTGCTGGCCCGCGATGCCTGGATCCCGCGCAAGGGGATTCGCCAGGGCGGTCTGGTGAAGTACGTGCATGATCATGAATACCACGCCTACAACCCGGACGTGGTCATGCAGTTGCAGAGCGCGGTGCAAAGTGGCGACTACGCTAAGTGGAAGCAGTTCGCACAGACCGTCAATGAGCGCTCGGTGGCCACCATCCGCGACCTGCTTACGCTCAAGCCGGCCCCTGAGCCGTTGCCCCTCGACGAGGTCGAGCCGGTCGAGAATCTGCTGCCACGCTTCGACAGCGCTGGGATGTCGCTCGGCGCGCTGTCACCCGAGGCCCATGAGGCGATGGCGCAAGCCATGAACGAGACCGGCGGCCGCTCCAACTCCGGTGAGGGCGGCGAGGATCCGGCACGCTACAGGACCATTCGCTCCTCGAAGATCAAGCAGATCGCCTCTGGGCGCTTCGGCGTGACGCCGGCTTATCTGGTCAATGCCGAGGTGCTGCAGATCAAGGTCGCGCAGGGCGCCAAGCCCGGCGAGGGCGGGCAGTTGCCCGGCGGCAAGGTCAATGAACTGATTGCCCGACTGCGCTATGCGGTGCCCGGCGTGACGCTGATCTCACCGCCGCCGCATCACGATATCTATTCCATCGAGGATCTGGCGCAGTTGATCTTCGACCTGAAGCAGGTCAATCCGGCGGCGCAGGTCTCGGTCAAGCTGGTCTCCGAGCCGGGCATCGGCACCATCGCCACCGGCGTGGCCAAGGCCTATGCCGATTTGATTACTGTCTCCGGCTACGACGGCGGCACCGCGGCGAGTCCGCTGACCTCGATCAAGCATGCCGGCAGCCCGTGGGAGCTGGGCCTGCCCGAGGTGCATCAGGCGCTGCGCATCAACAGTCTGCGTGACAAGATTCGTCTGCAGACCGATGGCGGCCTCAAGACCGGCCTCGATGTGGTCAAGGCGGCGATTCTCGGCGCCGAGAGTTTCGGCTTCGGCACGGCACCGATGGTGGCGTTGGGGTGCAAATACCTGCGTATCTGCCACCTCAATAACTGTGCCACCGGCGTTGCGACCCAGCATCAGCATCTGCGTGACGAGCATTTCCGCGGCACCGTGGACATGGTCAAGCACTATTTCCGCTTCATCGCCGAGGAGGTCCGCGAGCTGATGGCGTTGCTCGGCGTGCGCCAGTTGACCGATCTGATCGGGCGTACTGACCTGCTCGAGATCCTCGAGGGCGAGACGTCGTCCCAGCGCAAGCTCGATTTGATGCCGCTGTTGCAGAATGACCATGTGCCTGAGGGGGCGCCGCAGTTCTGCCAGTTCGGTCGCAACGAGCCGCACGACCCGGGCGCCAAGAATCAAGAAATGCTGGATGCCCTGTTGCCCGCCATCGAGGCCAAGTCGGGTGGCGATTTCCACCTGCGGATCACCAACTGCGACCGCAGTGTGGGGGCGCGGGTGTCCGGCGAGATCGCCAAACGCTACGGCGAGAGCGGGCTTGAAGACGCGCCGATCACCACGCGTTTCACCGGCGTGGCCGGGCAGAGCTTCGGGGTGTGGAACGCGCGTGGCCTGAAGCTCTATCTCGAAGGTGATGCCAACGATTATGTCGGCAAGGGCATGAATGGTGGCAAGGTAGTCATCGTGCCGCCGCGCGAGAGTCGCTTCGAAAGCCACAAGACGGCGATCATCGGAAACACCTGCCTGTACGGCGCGACTGGCGGCAAGCTGTTCGCGGCGGGCACGGCGGGCGAGCGCTTCGCGGTGCGCAACTCCGGCGTGCATGCGGTCATCGAGGGCGCCGGCGATCACTGCTGCGAATATATGACCGGCGGCCTGGTCGCCGTGCTCGGCGAGACCGGCATCAACTTCGGCGCAGGCATGACCGGCGGGTTCGCGTATGTACTCGACGAAGATCGCACCTTCGTCGACAAGTACAACCACGAACTGGTCGAGATCCATCGCATCAACACCGAGGTCATGGAAGCCTATCGGCGCCACCTGCGGGAAATGATCGAGGAATACGTCACCGAAACCGGCTCCGCGCGGGGGCAGGCGATTCTCGAAGACTTCTCCGACTTCATCCGCCATTTCTGGCTGGTTAAGCCCAAGGCGGCGAACCTCAACAGTCTGCTGGCCCAGTCCCGGCGTCAGCCGGAATAAGAGGCGGCGTCAGCCGGAATAAGAGGCGGCGTCAGCCGGAATAAGAGGCGGCGTCAGCCGGATTAAGAGCCGTCGGTGGCCGGAACAAGAGCCGTCGGCGGCCCGAGTAGCGCCTGCTACTCGCTGAATAACAGGAGAGACGATCATGGCAAACCGTCTGAATAACGATTTCCAGTTCATCGATGTCGGCCGGCAGGACCCCCAGAAAAAGGAAGCGAGCGCTCGAGCGCGCGAGTTCGCCGAAATCTACGAGCCTTACAAGCCCAGCGAGGCAGCCAGCCAAGCGCATCGCTGTCTGGATTGCGGCAATCCGTATTGCGAGTGGAAGTGCCCAGTCCACAATTACATCCCTAACTGGTTGAAGCTGGTCAGTGAGGGCAACATCCTCGAAGCGGCGGAGATGTCTCACCGCACCAACTCACTACCCGAGGTCTGTGGTCGCGTGTGCCCGCAGGATCGCCTCTGCGAGGGTGACTGCACGCTGAACGACGGTTTCGGTGCGGTGACCATCGGCTCGGTGGAGAAGTACATCACCGACACGGCGTTCGCCATGGGCTGGCGCCCGGACATGTCCAAGGTCGAGTGGAACGGTAAACGCGTTGCGGTGATCGGCGCCGGCCCGGCGGGATTGAGCTGTGCCGATATTCTGGTACGTAATGGCGTCAAGCCGGTGGTATTCGACAAGCACCCCGAAATCGGTGGGCTGCTGACCTTCGGCATTCCCGAGTTCAAGCTCGAGAAGAATGTCATGAAGCGTCGCCGCGCGGTGTTCGAGGAGATGGGTATCGAATTCCGCCTGGGCGTAGCAATTGGCAGCGATATGTCTCATGAGGCGCTGCTCGACGAATTCGATGCCGTGTTCATGGGCATGGGCACCTACAAGTACATGGAAGGTGGCTTCCCCGGCGAAGATCTGCCCGGGGTCCACAAGGCGCTGGATTTCCTGGTCGCCAACGTCAATCACTGCCTGGGCTTCGAGAAGAACCCCGATGATTACGTGTCGCTCGAAGGCCAGCGCGTGGTAGTACTGGGCGGTGGTGACACGGCGATGGATTGCAACCGTACCTCGATCCGTCAGGGGACGGCGAGTGTGACCTGTGCCTATCGTCGCGATGAAGACAACATGCCGGGATCGCGCAAAGAAGTGGCCAATGCCCGCGAGGAGGGTGTGGAATTCCTGTTCAATCGTCAGCCGGTCGCCATCGTCGGCGAGGACAAGGTCGAAGGCGTCAAGTTGGTGCGTACGCGTCTCGGTGAGCCGGATACCAATGGGCGCCAACGCCCCGAGGTGGTCCCGGGGTCGGAGGAAGTGTTCGCTGCTGACGCGGTGCTCATCGCCTTCGGTTTCCAGCCCAATCCCGCCGATTGGTTCGACACGGTGGGCATCGATCTCGACGAGCGCGGTCGCGTCAAGGCGCCGGCACAGGGTGGATTCGCCTTCCAGACCAGCCATGAAAAGGTCTTCGCCGGTGGCGACATGGTGCGTGGCTCCGACCTGGTGGTCACCGCCGTCTATGAAGGCCGTCAGGCCGGCGAGGGAATTCTCGACTACCTCGGTGTGTGAAACCTCGAGCTACGGGCTGCGAGCCTCGAGCAGGGTGGCGCCATCATTCTGCTCGAAGCCTGAAGCCCGAAGCCCGAAGCCCGAAGCCCGAAGCCCGAAGCTCGTAGCTCGTAGCTCGTAGCTCGTAGCTCAAATTGAGCGTTCTGGGCGAATCTGCTATTCTGGCGTCCCATCCAGGCCCGGTTTTCTCCACGGCCTTCAGATCACGTTTCGACAGGTTTTCCATGACGCGATATATCTTCGTGACCGGCGGTGTTGTGTCCTCACTCGGCAAGGGCATCGCCTCCGCCTCCCTCGCGGCGATCCTCGAGGCGCGCGGCCTCAAGGTCACCATCCTCAAGCTGGACCCGTACATCAATGTCGATCCCGGCACGATGAGCCCGTTCCAGCACGGCGAGGTGTTCGTCACCGAAGATGGCGCCGAAACCGATCTCGACTTGGGCCACTACGAGCGTTTCATCCGCACCAAGATGACCCAGAGCAACAACTTCACCACCGGGCGCGTCTACGAGCACGTACTGCGCAAGGAGCGCCGCGGCGATTATCTGGGTGGGACCGTGCAGGTGATTCCGCATATCACCGACGAGATCAAGCGCCGAGTCTATGAGGGCGGCGATGGATTCGATGTCGCGCTGGTGGAAATCGGCGGCACGGTGGGCGATATAGAATCACTGCCGTTTCTCGAGGCGACGCGTCAGATCCGTAGCGAGAAGGGCGCCAGCCAGGCACTCTTCATGCACCTTACTCTGGTGCCTTACATCAAGACCGCTGGCGAGACCAAGACCAAGCCGACCCAGCACAGCGTCAAGGAACTGCGCTCCATCGGTATCCAGCCGGATATCCTCATCTGCCGTAGCGAAGTCGAGCTCGAGGAAAGCGAGCGGCGCAAAATCGCGTTGTTCACCAACGTCGAGGAGCGCGCGGTGGTACCGCTGCAGGATGCCGATACCATCTATCGCATCCCGCTGATGCTGCATGAGCATGGCCTGGACGACATCATCTGCGACAAGCTACGCCTCGAGGCCGACGACGTCGATCTTGGCGAATGGGTGCACGTTCTGGACGCCAAGCTGAACCCGCTGAAGTCGGTTAACATCGCCATGGTCGGCAAGTACATGGAGTTGCTCGACGCCTACAAGTCGCTCAACGAGGCGTTGATCCATGCTGGTATTCAAGGACGAGTCAAGGTCAACATCGACTATATCGACTCCGAAGACATCGAACGTCACGGTACTGAACGCCTCGCCGGCAAGGACGCCATTCTGGTACCCGGTGGCTTTGGCGAGCGTGGCGTGGAAGGCAAGGTCGCCACCGCCCGTTATGCCCGCGAAAATAAAGTGCCGTACCTGGGCATCTGTCTGGGCATGCAAGTAGCGGTCATCGAATATGCGCGCCATGTCGCGGGTTGGGCGGATGCCAATTCCACCGAGTTCACCCACGACACGCAGCATCCGGTGGTGGGGCTGATTACCGAATGGGTCACGCCCGAGGGCAAGATCGAACTGCGTGATGCGGCGTCCGACCTGGGCGGCACCATGCGGCTCGGCGGCCAGGTGTGCCACCTCACACAGGGGACTCGGGCGCACGCGGCCTATGGTCTGGAAGACATCACCGAACGCCATCGCCATCGCTTCGAGGTCAACAACCAGTTCGTCGAGGCCCTGCAAGACGCTGGCCTGGTGATTTCCGGCAAGAGCGCCGACCACTCTCTGGTCGAGATGATCGAGCTATCCGATCACCCGTGGTATGTAGCGTGCCAGTTCCATCCGGAGTTCACCTCCACCCCGCGCGATGGGCATCCGCTGTTCTCCGGCTTCATCAACGCCGCGCTGGAGAACAAGGCTGCGGTTGCCCGGGCGCGTGCACAACAGCAGAGCTGAGGAGGCACCATGGCCGAGACATCCAAACAGATCGAGTTTGCCGGCCTGAGTGCCGGCAATTCATTGCCGCTGACGCTGTTCGGCGGCATGAACGTGCTCGAGTCCCGCGAGATGGCTCTGGAAGTCGCCGAGGCCTATGTCGAGGTGACGCGACGCCTGGGCATTCCTTATGTCTTCAAGTCGAGCTTCGACAAGGCCAATCGCAGCTCGATCCACTCTTATCGTGGCCCGGGTCTGGAAAAAGGCCTCGAATGGCTAGACGAGATCAAATCACGCTTTGGCGTGCCGGTGATCACCGACGTACACGAACCCTGGCAGGCCAAGCCGGTGGCCGAAGTGGCGGATGTCATTCAGTTGCCGGCCTTCCTGGCCCGCCAGACCGATCTGGTGGTGGCATTGGCAGAGACCGGTGCGGCGATCAACATAAAGAAGCCGCAGTTCATCGCCCCGCACGAGATGCGTCATATCATTCGCAAGTGCGAGGAGGCCGGCAACTCGCGGCTGATACTCTGCGAGCGCGGCTCGAGCTTCGGCTACAACAACCTGGTGGTCGACATGCTGGGCTTGGGTGAAATGAAAAAGACGGGCTATCCGGTGTTCTTCGATGTCACCCATGCGCTGCAGCAACCCGGTGGTCGCGCCGATAGCGCCGACGGGCGTCGTACGCAGATCGCCGAGCTGGCGCGTGCAGGTGCCGCCGTGGGGCTGGCAGGGCTGTTCCTCGAGGCGCACCCCGATCCCGATAATGCCAAGTGTGACGGCCCCTGTGCCTTGCCCTTGAATCGCCTAGAAGGCTTCTTGAGCCAACTCAAGTCGATCGACGACATGGTCAAGGGTTTTACACCCCTGGAGATCGACTGAGACGCCGACGAATGCAATAGTCGAGTACACGACGAGCGGAGCCGCCCGTAGCGGTCAACGTGACCGCTACCCTCTCGATATGCTGAAACGACCCATCGTTAACACGAGGATGACTCGCAATGGCTGAGATCAAAGATATCCACGCTCTCGAGGTGCTGGACTCCCGCGGCAATCCAACCGTTCAGGCTGATGTAGTGCTGGCGAATGGTGTGCGTGGCACGGCGTGCGCGCCGAGCGGCGCCTCCACGGGCTCTCGCGAGGCACTGGAGCTGCGTGACGGCGACAAGTCGCGCTACCTTGGCAAGGGCGTGCTCAAGGCGGTCGAGGCCGTCAACGGCAAGATTCGCGACGCCTTGGTGGGTAAGGACGCGCTCGATCAGCGCGGTCTGGATAACGCCATGCTCGAGTTGGATGGCACCGATAACAAGGAGGGGCTCGGCGCCAACGCCATCCTCGCCGTGTCGCTTGCCGCCGCCAAGGCCGCTGCCACCGAAAAGGGCGTGCCGCTCTACGCGCACATCGCCGAGCTGTACGGCCAGCCGGGACAGTTCCGCATGCCGGTGCCGATGATGAATATCCTCAATGGTGGCGAGCATGCCGACAACAACGTCGACATTCAGGAATTCATGATTCAGCCGGTCGGCGCGCCCGACTTCCGTGAAGCGCTGCGCATGGGTGCCGAAACCTTCCATACCCTGAAGAAGGTGCTCGCCGCGCGCGGTCTGTCGACCTCGGTGGGCGACGAAGGCGGTTTCGCTCCGAACCTGGCCTCCAATGTCGAGGCGTTGGCGGTGATCCAGGAAGCCGTGGAAAAGGCTGGCTACACCTTGGGCAAGGACGTGACACTGGCGCTGGATTGTGCCTCCTCGGAGTTCTACCAGGATGGGCAGTACAACCTCTCGGGCGAAGGCAAGTCCTACGACGCGGCAGACTTCGTCGACTATCTCGCAGCGCTATGCGATCAATACCCGGTCGTCTCCATCGAGGATGGCATGGACGAGTCCGATTGGGAGGGCTGGAAAGCCCTGACCGATAAACTGGGCAACAAGGTGCAACTGGTCGGCGATGACTTGTTCGTCACCAACACGCGGATCTTGAAGCGCGGGATCGACGAGCATATCGGTAACTCCATCCTGATCAAGTTCAACCAGATCGGCTCGCTCTCCGAGACGCTGGATGCCATCAAAATGGCGCAGAATGCCGGCTTCACGGCGGTCATCTCGCATCGTAGCGGCGAGACCGAGGACACCACCATCGCAGATCTGGCCGTGGGCACGTCCGCCGGCCAGATCAAGACCGGCTCGCTGTGCCGCAGCGATCGCGTGGCCAAGTACAACCGCTTGCTGGTTATCGAGCAGTCTCTGGAGGGCCAGGCTGCCTACCCCGGTTTGTCTGCGATCAAGGGCCAAGACTGACGCACGTCTATGACGGCTAGGTTGTGATACCCACGGCGGCCTTCAGGGCCGCCGTGGGTGTTTTGGGGTAAGCATAATCTCCATTTTTTGTAATATATTTCCTACAAAAAATGCCCTCAATGTGTGATAAATTCCGATGATCGATGCGATAGACACGCTTTCTAATTAATTATCTTTATGTTTTTAAAGATAATTTTTTGGGTTGATGTCTGCCTGAAGAAAGATGGCAGTCAATGTACCCGCTTGTTGCGACGAGAAGGTTTGGTAACAATGTGGATGCACAGGATGAGCAAAAGCATTGCTTGCCTGGAGGCAGATTGGGATGCAGCAAGGTGCGCCTGTCGTGGAGGGAGTCCATGGTAGGCATGGAGCGCACCTCGGGAGTCGAGCGGAGGGAGCCGCTCAGGGATGTATGGGATGCAGCGGCCTTCGGGCCGCTTTTTTTTGTCTTGCCATTGCCCTTGCGACCCAAAAAAGCCGGCCTTGTCGAAAGGCCGGCATTACGTGGCGCGCCGAGGATGTTGGCAACCAGCGTCAGCGTTCGAGGTGTTGCAGCTTGTCGGCGCTGCCGTTCCACTGCTCTGCTTCGGGCAGAGGATCCTTCTTCTCGCTGATATTGGGCCAGACTTCGGAAAGCTCGGCGTTGAGCTCGGTAAAGTCTTTCTGATTCTCCGGAAGCTCATCCTCTGAATATATCGCCTCGGCCGGACATTCGGGCTCGCACAGCGCGCAGTCGATACACTCGTCGGGATGAATCACCAGGAAATTAGGCCCTTCGTAGAAGCAGTCCACGGGACAGACTTCGACGCAGTCGGTGTATTTGCAGCGAATGCAGTTTTCGGTGACGACGAATGTCATGACGATCTCCTGGATCTCGGTCGCGGCAGTGCCCAAAAGTGACAGTACGGTTATAAACGGGCGGCGATTTATAATGGCGTATTCTAATGGCGCTACATTTTAGTCGCGCGCCCGGCGCGCGGGCAAGCCGGCACCATAAACGTTTTGGAATGGCCTCATAGCCAAACGCATCTTCAGCATTGCTCACGCCATTCATAGAGCAAGGCCATGGCCTGGCGTGGGGAAAGGTCATCAAGGTCGAGCTTTTCCAGGGCCTCGACGACTGGATGCGGCGCACTGGCGAAAAGATCTGCTTGTTGCGGTTTGGGCGCGTCGCCCTCGTGCACCCCGCCACGTGTGTTGGCTTGATGGACTTCCTGCTGCTCCAGGGTGGCGAGCTTCTCGCGTGCTCGGGCCACTACGCGCGGCGGCACGCCAGCGAGCTGCGCGACCTGCAGGCCGTAGCTCTGGCTCGCGGGCCCTTCCTCGACACGGTGCATGAAGACGATGCCGTCCTGGTGTTCGGCGGCCGTCAGATGCACGTTGACCACGCCGTCGTAGGGTTCCGTCAGAGCGGTCATTTCGAAATAGTGCGTGGCAAAGAGCGTGAACGCGCGCCGTTCGACCAGATGTTCGGCGCTGGCCCAGGCCAGCGAGAGACCATCGAAGGTGCTGGTGCCGCGACCGATCTCATCCATCAGTACCAGGCTGTGCTCGGTAGCATTGTGCAGGATGGTGGCGGTTTCGGTCATCTCCACCATGAAAGTCGAGCGGCCACCGGCCAGATCGTCGCTGGAGCCGATGCGCGTGAAGATACGATCCACGGGGCCGATTTCGGCATCGTCGGCGGGCACGCAGCTTCCGGTATGCGCGAGCAGAGCGATCAAGGCCGCCTGGCGCATGTAGGTAGATTTCCCGCCCATGTTGGGCCCGGTGATGACCAGCAAGCGTCGCGTTTCGTCGAGCATCAAGTCATTGGGCACGAACGGATGGTCGCTGACATGCTCGACCACAGGATGGCGACCTCCATGAATGCGCAGGCCGGGCTGATCGCTTAGCCGGGGGCGCACGAAATCCAGCGCCAGGGCGCGTTCGGCGAAACATGCCAGCACATCGAGGGTCGCCAGAGCGCGTGCCGTGTCCTGCAATGCTTGCAGGTCGACGTTGAGTGTTTCCAGCAATCCGTCGTAGAGCAGTTTTTCGCGGGCCAATGAGCGCGACTTGGCCGAGAGTGCCTTGTCTTCGAATTCCTTGAGCTCGGGGATGATGAAGCGTTCGGCGTTTTTCAGCGTTTGGCGACGAATATACTCGGCCGGCGCTTCGCGAGCCTGGGCGCGCGGAATCTCGATGAAGTAACCGTGGACGCGGTTATAGCCGACCTTGAGGCCGGCCAGACCGGTGCGTTCGCGCTCGCGAGTCTCGAGCTCGACCAGGTAGTCGCCGGCATGCTCGGCCAGGCCACGGTATTCGTCGAGCTCCTCGTCGAAACCTGTGGCGATTACTCCACCGTCGCGGATCACTACGGGCGGGTTGTCGACCAAGGCACGAGTCAGTGTCTCGGCCAGCTCGGGGTATGGTCGGATATGGTGCTTGAGCTCGTCGATGGCGTTGCCGTCGTCGAGCTCAGCAAGATCCTGCTCCAGCGCAGGTAAGGCGTTGAGGGCATCGCGCAGGCGTGCCAGGTCGCGGGGTCGAGCACTGTAGAGAGCCACGCGGGCAAGTATGCGCTCGATGTCACCGATTGCCTTGAGCGGCTCGCGCAGGGCCGCATAACGGTCGTCGTCGATGAGGCACTGTACCGCCGCCTGACGTGCCTGGACCTGGGGGGTGTCGCGCAGCGGCCGGTTTAGCCAGCGCTTCAACTGACGCGAGCCCATGGCCGTAGCGGTGGTGTCCAACACGCTGGCCAGCGTATTTTCGAAGCCGCCGCCGAGGTTGATGTCGATCTCGAGATTGCGACGACTGGCGGCGTCGATTACCACTGCCTCGTCGCGGTTCTCCACGGCGATCCCGGTGACGTGGGGAAGGCGCGAGCGCTGGGTGTCGCGGGCGTAGTCGATGAGCACGCCAGCGGCGGTCAGCGCGGTGGTGAGATGCGCGCAGCCGAAGCCGCGCAAGTCGGCTACACCGAATTGATCGCATAGCAAGCGCTGAGCGCTCTCCAGGTCGAACAGCCAGTCGCCCTGGCGGCGAAAGCCGGGACGCTCGGCGAGGGCAGGTGGTAGCGAAAGACTCTCTGCGGCGAGCAGTTCGGCGGGGTCGAGGCGCTGGATCTCGGACAGCAGGTCGCTCTCGCCATCGACTTCGAGCACGCTGAAATGGCCGCTTGAGAGCTCCAGCCAGGCCATGCCCCAGCGTTCGCCGTGAGGATGCACAGCAAGCACGAGATTGTCGCGGCGCGCGTCGAGCAAGGCTTCATCGTGCAGGGTGCCGGGCGTGACGATGCGCACGACCTGCCGATCCACGGGACCCTTGGCCGTGCTGGGGTCGCTCATCTGCTCGCAGATGGCCACCGATTCCCCGGATTTGACCAGCCGCGCCAGATAGCCTTCGGCGCTATGATACGGCACACCGGCCATGGGAATCGGTTTGCCCGCCGATTGGCCGCGCTGGGTCAGGGTGATGTCGAGCAGTTGCGCGGCGCGCTTGGCGTCTTCATAAAACAGCTCGTAGAAATCGCCCATGCGATAAAAGAGCAGCACCTCGGGATGCTCGCGCTTGACCTTCAGGTACTGGACCATCATCGGGGTATGCTGGGCAGAGGCCTGGCTCATGCGAATCCTTGTCGTGCCGGTGGCTGATGTTGCCAAATGGAAGAAGGCGACGGAGCGCGGCGCTGGATAGCCTGCAAATGTTCGCCAAAGCCTCTATTCTACGCATTCGGGTGGGCGGCGTCAGTGGCGCTGCTTAGGATGGCAATTGGGAGACGCGACATGGCGGTGAATTTGACGGCCTGGCAAGCCTTTTCGCTCGAGGCATTGGCCGAGCGCCTGGGGCGTGCCTGTCTCGCGGCGAATGCCAGCGTGACGGCGGCGGAGTCCTGTACTGGGGGCGGCGTGGCCAGTGCCATTACCGACATCGCGGGCAGCTCCGCGTATTTCGAGACCGGCTACGTGACCTATGCCAATAGTGCCAAGCAGCGCCTACTTGGGGTACGTGACGTGACCCTTGCCGAACACGGAGCGGTCAGTGCCGACACCGTGGGCGAGATGGTAGCGGGCGCATGTCGAGACAGTGGTGCCACGCTGGGTGTGGCGATCAGCGGGGTCGCCGGTCCCGGCGGCGGCAGCCCCGAAAAGCCCGTGGGCACGGTATGGTTCGCCTGGGGCGATGTGCGAGCCCAAGAGCGCGAGTGCCACCATCTGCCGGGCACGCGTGACGTCGTACGGGGCCAAGCGGTACGCGTGGCGCTGATCGGCCTGATCGACAGGCTTGAGAAGAAGGTGTCGTCAGCGTGATATCGGGTAGGAAACAGAGGTAGGCGGCGAGGAATTTTTTCGTCATACTACTGTCTAGTCATACAGTGTTTTGCGGTTGGTGCCGACATGTGTCAGCGCCACCGTGCGAGCTTCGATGTCCTTCGATAGGAGACCTTCATGGCACAGGACGACAACCGTTCCAAGGCGCTCAACGCAGCGCTTTCCCAGATCGAGCGCCAGTTCGGCAAGGGCGCCGTGATGCGTCTTGGCGATACGCCCCGAGTAGCGACGCCGGCCATATCCACCGGGTCGCTGGGGCTGGATATCGCGCTTGGCATGGGCGGATTGCCACTGGGTCGCGTGGTCGAGATCTTCGGCCCCGAATCTTCGGGGAAGACCACGATGACGCTATCGGTGCTTGCCCAGGCACAGAAACAAGGCAAAACCTGTGCGTTCATCGATGCCGAGCATGCCCTGGATCCGACGTATGCCGAAAAGCTGGGCATCAATCTCGATGATCTGCTGGTCTCGCAGCCGGATACCGGCGAGCAGGCGCTGGAAATCTGCGACATGCTGGTACGTTCCGGCGGTGTCGACGTCATCGTCGTCGACTCGGTGGCGGCCCTCACACCGCGTGCCGAGATCGAAGGCGAAATGGGCGATTCCCACGTCGGTCTGCAGGCCAGGCTGATGTCGCAAGCGCTGCGCAAAGTGACCGGCAACATCAAGAACGCCAACTGCATGGTGATGTTCGTCAACCAGATCCGCATGAAGATCGGTGTGATGTTCGGGAGTCCCGAGACCACCACTGGCGGCAACGCGCTGAAGTTCTATTCCAGTGTACGCCTGGATATCCGCCGGACCGGCTCGGTGAAGCAGGGCGACGAGGTGACTGGCAACGAAACTCGCGTCAAGGTCGTCAAGAACAAGGTGGCACCGCCGTTCCGCCAGGCCGAGTTCCAGATCCTCTACGGCAAGGGCATCTACCATGCCGGCGAGGTCATCGATCTCGGGGTACAGCAAAGTCTGGTCGACAAGGCGGGTGCCTGGTACAGCTATCAGGGCAGTAAAATCGGCCAGGGCAAGGCCAATGCCGCCCAGTTCCTCGAGGACAATCCGGCGATCATGGAGGAGATCGAAGGCGAGATTCGTGCACGATTGCTGGCCGCGCCCAAGGCGGAGGAAGGCGAGTCGGGGGAAGGTGCGAGCGAAGATAAGGCCGCGGCGACCCAGGACGACGATAGCCCTCTGTAACCATGAATAAGCAAGAGACGACACCTCGCGACGATGCCATCCGCCTGCTGGCGCGTCGCGATTACTCGCGGACTGAGCTGGTGTCGCGTTTGACGACGCGTGGGCATGAGCGCGTCGATATTGCGTTGGCGCTGGATGGCCTGGCCGAGGAAGGCTTGCAGTCCGATGCGCGCTTCGCCGAGCAGTTCGTGCGTTCGCGTTTGTTTCGTGGGCAAGGGGAAATGAAGATTCGCGCCGAGTTGAGTTCGCGTGGTATCACCGATGAGATGGCGCGCGAGGCGCTCGAAAGCGAATCCCCCGATTGGCATCGGCTGGCATGCGAGGCCTTGGCCAAGCGCTTCGACTCCCCCGGTCGCGAGCCTCGCGACCGCGCCAAACGTGAGCGGTTTCTGGCCTCACGCGGGTTCGATTTCGACCAGGTGCGTCATGCCATGGCACATGCCTGGGATAACACTCGCTAGACCTTCGCGGGCCGTATGCCATGCGGCCTCCCTTCCTGCCGCTGTCGCGGCACCTCTTTAGTCCCCCGCCGAACGCGTTATACTAGTGCGCCTTGAGATGGTTCGGGGCGACTCGTTTTCCGTCATTCGCCGACTTTCGCGTTTCTCGCCCACCGCTTGTCCGGTCGGGCCGCGCGTGCCCGCAGCGCCTAACGCACACCGCCACGGAATTTCTATGAAAAGCGCAGACATCAGACAGGCCTTTCTGACGTTCTTCGAGGAGCACGACCACACCATCGTGCCGTCGAGCTCGCTCGTGCCTGACAACGATCCAACGTTGCTGTTCACCAATGCCGGCATGGTGCCGTTCAAGGACGTCTTTCTGGGGCGCGATCCGCGCCCCTATGTACGTGCCACCTCTCCGCAACGTTGCGTGCGTGCCGGGGGCAAGCACAACGATCTGGATAACGTCGGGTACACCGCGCGGCACCATACGTTCTTCGAGATGCTGGGCAATTTCAGCTTCGGCGATTATTTCAAGCGCGACGCTATCGGGTTCGCGTGGACCTTCCTGACCGAACGCCTGGGGCTGCCCGCCGACAAGCTGTGGGTCACCGTTCACGTCAGTGACGACGAAGCCGAACGTATCTGGAAAGACGAGATAGGCGTCGATCCGGCGCGCTTCTCCAAGTTGGAGGAAGACAACTTCTGGCAGATGGGCGACACCGGCCCCTGTGGCCCGTCATCCGAGATTTTCTACGATCATGGACCTGAGGTCGCGGGCGGCCCACCGGGAAGCCCCAACGAGGACGGCGATCGGTACATCGAGATCTGGAATCTGGTCTTCATGCAGTTCGATCGCGACAGCGGCGGGACGCTGAACCCACTGCCCAAGCCGTCCATCGATACCGGCATGGGCCTGGAGCGCGTCGCGGCGGTCATGCAGGGCGTATATTCCAACTACGAGATCGACCTGTTCCAGAATCTGCTCGATGCCTCGGCAGAGGCCACGGGCTACGCGGACACCAGCGCACCGTCGCTGTGCGTGATCGCCGATCATATTCGTTCCTGCGCCTTCTTGATCGTCGACGGCGTGCTGCCGTCCAACGAGGGGCGCGGCTACGTGCTACGCCGGATCATCCGCCGTGCGGTGCGCCACGGTCACAAGCTGGGCGCCGAGGGCAGCTTCTTCCATACCCTGGTAGCGGCGCTTGACGCTGAGATGGGCGAGGCCTATCCGGAACTGCGCCAGGCTCGCGCTCAGATCGAGACGGTGCTGGCCAAGGAAGAGGCGCAGTTCGCGCGCACGCTGGATCATGGCATGGGGCTGCTGACGGAAGCACTGGACACACTCGAAGGCGACGTACTGCCAGGCGAGACCGTCTTCAAGCTCTACGATACCTATGGATTCCCGTTCGATTTGACGGCGGATGTCTGTCGCGAGCGTGGCGTGACGCCGGACGAGGTTGGCTTCCAGCGTGAGCTCGAGGCGCAACGCGAGCGTGCCCGTGCAGCGAGCCAGTTCGGTGCCGATTACACCGCGGCCCTGGAACTCGACGGCGAAACGGCCTTCACCGGCTATGACCGTTTGGAAGATGAGGCCCATGTCACCGCCCTGGTGGATCGCGAAGGCAACGCGCTGACGGCGCTAGAAGCGGGTCAGCAGGGCGTCGTGGTGCTGGATCGTACGCCGTTCTATGGCGAATCGGGCGGGCAGGCCGGTGACACCGGTTACTTGAACGCCAATGGCACACGCTTCCAGGTGACCGATACCCAGAAGCAGGGCGGGCATCACTTGCATCACGGCGTGCTCGTCGAAGGACGGCTCGACGTGGGTGACAGCATCACGCCACAGGTCGATGCCCGTCTGCGTGCGGCGACCATGCGCAACCACTCCGCGACTCACCTGTTGCATGAGGCGCTCAAGCAAGTAGTGGGTGAGCACGTACAGCAGAAGGGCTCGTTGGTGACGGCGGAGCGCCTGCGTTTCGACTTCAGCCATTTCGAGGCGATGACTCCAGCGCAACTCGAGGAGGTCGAGCGCATCGTCAATGCGCAGATTCTGGCCAACGCCGATACGCGCACCGAGCAAATGACACTCGACGAGGCCAAGGCTAAAGGCGCCGCAGCGCTCTTTGAGGCCAAGTACGCCGATAGCGTGCGTGTGCTGACCATTGGCGCCGATGACTTCTCCATCGAACTCTGCGGCGGCACACACGTGGCACGTAGCGGCGATATCGGTTGCTTCCACATTCTCAGCGAGACAGGAGTCGCCGCGGGCGTGCGCCGCGTCGAGGCGGTCGCCGGCGAAGGCGCCCTGGCGTATTTCCGCGATCAGGAAGCCAAGGTCACGCGTGTCGCCGAGCAGCTCAAGGCCAAGCCCGAGCAGATGGAGTCACGTCTCGAGGCGACGCTCGAGCGCAATCGCAGCCTGGAGAAGGAGCTCGAACGGCTCAAGGCCAAGTTGGCGAGTGCTGCGAGTGGCGACATGCTGGCCGAGGTGCGCGAGGTGGCGGGCGTCAAGCTGCTCGCCAAGCAGGTCGAGGGCATCGGTGGCAAGGATCTGCGTGGCCTGCTCGATCAGCTCAAGAATAAGCTGGGCTCGGGGATCATCGTGCTGGGCGTGGCCGGCGACGAAAAAGTCAGCCTGATCGTCGGGGTGACCGATGATCTGACCGCGCGTCTCAAGGCCGGCGACCTGGTCAGGCATGTCGCCGAGCAGGTCGGCGGCAAAGGCGGCGGCCGGGCCGATATGGCGCAGGCGGGAGGATCGCGGCCGCAGGCGTTGCCTGATGCCTTGGCGAGTGTACCGAGTTGGGTCGAGGCTCGGCTCGGCGAGTGAGATCGTGAAGAGGGTCGTGCGCATGGCGCCGGCCCTTTTCTTCATTCATGCTTGGGAAAACCACCACGGACAGGCAGCTATGGCGCTATATGTACAGAAGTTCGGGGGGACCTCGGTGGGCTCGGTAGAGCGCATCAAGGCCGTCGCCGAAAAAGTGAAGCGATTCCGCGACGAAGGCCATCAAGTAGTCGTCGTGGTGTCGGCAATGAGCGGGGAAACCAACCGGCTGATCGATCTGGCCAGCCAGATCAACGATGAGCCCACGCCACGCGAAATGGATATGCTGGTGTCCACCGGCGAGCAGGTCACCAGCTCGCTGCTGGCGATGGCCTTGCACAAGCTGGATGTGGCGGCGACGTCCTATACCGGCGGTCAGGTCGGCATCCAGACCGACAGCGCTCACACCAAGGCGCGCATTCAGCGTATCGAGACCGACGACATTCAGGAAGATCTCGACGACGGCCAGGTCGTGGTCGTGGCCGGCTTTCAGGGTGTCGATGACGAGGGTAACATCACCACGCTGGGACGCGGTGGCTCGGATACCACCGGTGTCGCTCTGGCGGCGGCGCTCAAGGCCGATGAATGCCAGATCTACACCGACGTGGACGGCGTTTATACCACCGACCCGCGTGTCTGCTCCAAGGCACAACGCCTGTCTTCCATCACCGTCGAGGAAATGCTCGAGCTGGCCAGCCTGGGCTCCAAGGTATTGCAGATTCGCGCCGTCGAGTTTGCAGGTAAATACAATGTGCCGCTGCGTGTGCTGTCCAGTTTCGAGGACGGCCCCGGTACCCTGATCGTCGCTGAAGAAGAAGAGGCCTCCATGGAAGAACCGCTGATCTCCGGTATTGCCTTCACCTCCAGTGAAGCCAAGCTGACGTTGCTCAACACCCCCGATGTGCCCGGCGTGGCGTCCAAGATACTGGGGCCCATCGCCGATACCAACATCGAAATCGACATGATCGTACAGAACGTGGCGCCCGCCGGTGACTACACCGACTTCACGTTCACCGTTGCCAAAAGCGATTTCACACAGACTCGAAGTATCCTGCAGGATCAAGTGATCCCGGCGCTGGGTGGTGGTGAGCTGCGTGGCGATGAGAATATCGCCAAAGTCTCGCTGGTCGGTGTGGGTATGCGTTCGCATGCCGGCGTGGCATCCAAGATGTTCCGCGTGCTGGCCGACGAAAACATCAACATTCGCATGGTCTCCACCTCGGAAATCAAGATCTCCGTGGTCATCGACGAGAAGCAGATGGAGCTGGCCGTACGTGCGTTGCACTCCGCCTTCGGTCTCGATAAAGACAGCATACAAGGCGAATAAGCACAGAAATTTGGCCTTCCTGCCCCATCGGCTTCTACGCTAGGGGTGGCGTCAGGACGACGCCGGAAGGCCAGATGTGGCCTTTCATTCAGTGTATCCGTGGCTGCAAAGCACGCGCCATTGGCTCTCGGGGCCTGTATGACGCATAATTCGCCTTCGTACTGTCGCTTGGCGGTGCATGCATCCCGTTGGAAGAAAGCCTGAGAAGGAGATCAGACATGCTCATCCTGACCCGTCGCGTCGGTGAAACACTGATGATCGGCGACGACATCACCGTTACAGTCCTGGGAGTGAAAGGCAATCAGGTCCGTATCGGTGTCAATGCGCCTAAGGACGTAGCCGTACATCGCGAAGAGATCTACCAGCGTATTCAGCGCGAGAAGACCGATAGCGAAGACGGCGGTTCAAACGTTTGAAGTGACGCATGCGTGGGGCCGTCTGGGCTGGTGAAGTCGTCCCCTTTATCGGCTCGGGCTTTTGGATAAGGCATACTTTCCGGGGTGAGCAGTTTGACGCGAACGCAGTACGGCAAGCGAGTCTCCCGCTAGGCAAACAGTGACGGTAGAGATTGATATCAAGAGATTTTCAATCCGCTCTAGACAAGACCCCAGTATAATCGGTAACATACGCGCCGTGTTGATGAGGGAGAGATGGCCGAGTGGCTGAAGGCGCTCCCCTGCTAAGGGAGTATGGGGTTTGTAGCCCCATCGAGGGTTCGAATCCCTCTCTCTCCGCCAATCAACCCAATGCAGTGCATTGAAGTGAATAAAGTATTGCGCCCGTAGCTCAGCTGGATAGAGTACCTGACTACGAATCAGGTGGTCGGAGGTTCGAATCCTCCCGGGCGCACCACTTTAACAACGTGATTCAGTCACGTGATGATGCATGAGAGAGCCTTGGCTCTTGAGGCAGCGCGAAACACAGCAGAGCTGGTCGTGCGTTGTGTAAAGCGCCCGTAGCTCAGCTGGATAGAGTACCTGACTACGAATCAGGTGGTCGGAGGTTCGAATCCTCCCGGGCGCACCAGATATCAAGCCCGTCCCTCCGGGGGCGGGCTTTTTCGTCTGTGTCGACGATTCCCCTTCCTTGACGGCAAGACCTGTGATTTGCAGGTAAGCAGTCGTTTCCGGCACGCCTTGCGTGCCATTTTTTCGTTTCGTACTCCTTGATCAGTCGCCTGACTTGACGCGGTAGTCGCCCTCGAGCACCTGAGACGCGTGCGTGGCGTCTTGCGCCGGTGCGTCCTGGGCGCCATTGCCGCCAGCCGGGCGGGCCTGGTCGGCGCGAAACGCCTCGGCACGTTTCTTCATGCGGTGGCGCAAGAAGGGCAGCATCGCCCAGCCGACGATCAAGAAGAACAGGCCGAGCAAGGTGCCGACGATCATCATGGCGCCGAACAATAACCAGGTGGCGAGTAGCTTGAGCCCGCCGGCGCCCTGTGACGGGCGCGCCTGACGCGCCCGTTCCCGCCATTGCTGTGCCGCCTGCCAGGCGGCATTTTGCTGTCGATCAGTCATGTTCCACTCCGGTGACCGTTAGGTCATTGCGCTCGAGGCGAATGTCGATCTCACTATTCTGGGCGTCGTAGCCTTCTATATCCACATGCCCTCTTTCATCGACATCCAATTCAGAGAATCGTTGCATGCCGGATTCCTGAGCGTTGCTCAGTGCCTGGTGCAGTTCGTCGCTGGTCAGGCTCCAGTCAGGAATGGTGTCCTTGTGGCGTTTCTCGTGCACCAGGCTGCCATCCTCGATAAGCATGTCGATATCGAGTTGCCAGCCATCATCACGCCAGCCTTCCACCTCAAGACGGTTACCGTCATCGATGGCGACTTCGTCATAATGGGTGAAGCCATAGGTGCTGGCATCGTTGAGCAGTGACTCGAGCTTGCCGGGTGATAGGCTGCCATCATCGGCAAGCGCGGCGGTGGACAGTCCTCCTGTGAGGACCATCGGCATCATCAGCATATGCATCGTCTTCATGATTTACTCCTGGCTTGTGCCTCGAGATTGGTATGACATACCGCGACTGCGGATAGAGGCACGCTAACGCCGTCGACCTTGCAGTCACCTGAAAACGATGTTCATCTTTCATTCATGTTAACGATAGCGAGTATGCACGGCGCTGATGAGGTCTCCGGCATCGAGCCCTGCGGATATTCATGCTGCATTCATGTCGGCTGAGGCAAACTCGTGTCTATGAAACGCTTCAATCGCTGTATCAAAGCGCTGATGCTGGTGGCGGTGGGCATCATGGCCTGCCAGTCGCTGGTCGCGGCCGACGATGACGAATGGCGCTCACTGCACCGCGAGGTGGAGGAAGGGCGTGTGGTGGCGCTGCCCAAGGTGCTCGACTGGCTCGAGCGTCACTATATCGGTCAGGTGCTGGAGGTAGAGCTCGACCGCGGCGATGATGTGCCGCGCTATGAAATCGACATGATCGGTCCGCAGGGGCAGGTAGTTGAATTCGAGTTCGATGCCACGAGCGGGGAAATGATTGGTATCGAAGGGGTCAATATCGATGGGATGGCACGTCAATGAAGGTGTTGCTGGTCGAGGATGATACCGCGTTGGCACAGGCGCTCGGCGAAGCGTTCGTCGAGGCTGGACTGTTGTGGGAACATGCCGCGACCGGTCATGCGGCCGATTATCTCGTGCGCGTCGAATCCTATGACGCCGTGATTCTCGATCTGGGACTCCCCGATGGTGATGGCACGCGCTGGCTTGCAGCGTGGCGCGAGGATGGCATCGATTTGCCGGTATTGGTGCTCACGGCCCGCGAGCGCTGGTCGGACAAGGCGGCAGGCTTTTCCGCCGGCGCCGATGACTACGTCACCAAACCTTTCGAGACCGCTGAGGTGCTGTTTCGTCTGCGTGCCTTGGTGCGACGCAGCCACGGACATGCACACCCCATACTCAGGCTGGGCGAATTGGCGCTGGATACGCATACCGGCAGCGTTACTCTGGCGGGGCGTCCGATCACCTTGACGGCCCAGGAATCGCGGTTGCTGGCGTATCTGTTGCATGCCGCGCCGCGCATCGTGAGCCGTATAGAACTCTCTGAACATGTCTATGATCGTGATCATGAGCCCGACTCCAATGTCATCGACGTACAGGTTAGCCGCTTGCGTCGCAAGCTCGGCAATCAGCGCATCGTGACCTTGCGCGGGCAGGGGTATCGTCTGGTGGCACCCGAGGATGAGCAATGAGACGACGCCCCTGGCGCCAACGCCTCGCGCGTACTTCGATCCGCGCCCGGTTGCTGATCGCCTCGCTATTACTGGTCATGGTGGCGCTGCCCCTGGCGGGTACTGGGCTTGCCTACAATTTCCGCGATTCCGTCACCACCGCCTTCGACGACCGCCTCGAGTCGCTGCTCAACGTGTTGTTGGCCGGCGTGCAGGTCGATGCTCAGAATGAAAAGCTGCACATGACACGCTCGCTGGGCGATCCACGGTTCGAGCGGGTCTTTTCGGGGTGGTACTGGCAGATCAGCGATGAGGGGGACCAAACGCTGACGTCGCGTTCGCTGTGGGATCAGCGGTTGCCGACCGATGATGTCGACGGTATGGCGGTCACCGAAGTCGAGGGCCCGCGTGGTGACATACTGCGCGTCATTGAGCGTGATATCCGCCTGCCGGGGCATGCCGAGACGCTGCATGTCAGCGTGGCGGCGTCACGCGAAGAGCTGGATACCGAGGTGGCGCGTTTCGAGTGGCTGCTGGGCTTGTCGCTGCTGGCGCTGGGGGCCTTGCTGCTCGTTGGGCTGGCGGTGCAGGTTCGCTGGGGACTAGCGCCGTTGCGTCGCATGCATACCAACCTGCGCGCGGTTGAATCAGGCGATGCCGACAGCCTCGAGACGTATTTCCTGCCCGACGAGTTGGCTCGTCTGGCACGTGCCATGAACGGTGTGCTGGAGCGAGACAGGCGCCTGATCGAGCGCGGTCGTAATGCCGCTGGCAATCTGGCGCATGCGCTCAAGACCCCGGTCAGTGTGCTCACGACCCTTGCCGAACGCTTCCCACCTGACACGCGCGACCGCCTGCACGGTGAGCTGGGGCGCATCAATGACGCCGTACGTCATCATCTCGCCCGGGCCTCTGCCGCCGGCGGGGTCGTTCTCGCCGGCAAGGTAGACGCTGCGCAAACCCTGGCGCCAGTGCTCGAGGGGTTGACGCGAATGGGGCAGCGGCGCGGTATCCAGTTGACGCAATCGCTGGCCGATGACCTCAAGGTGCGCATGGAGGCCCAGGATCTACAGGAGCTGGTCGGCAATCTTCTGGAAAATGCGCTGCGCTGGGCCGACAGCCAGGTCACCGTGAGCTTTCATTCGCAGGCGGCTGGTGTCGAACTGTTGATCGAAGACGACGGGCCGGGCATGAGCGAAGAGCAGCGTGACGCTGCCCTGGCGCGAGGCTCCCGCCTTGACGAGCGACGCTCCGGTTCCGGGTTGGGCCTGGCCATCGTCGAGGATTTGATGACCTTGTACGGTGGCCGGCTTTCGCTGTCACGCGCTTCGCTCGGCGGACTCGCCGCACGTATCTGGCTGCCCACGTCACCGGTGGCGCCAAGCGGTACCGAGTCCTGATCGTCATCTGACGCGTTCGCAGCGTGCCAGCGGCGTTCATCGAGCAGTCTACTTTGTTCGGCGACCTGGCGAATGACGCGCGTTTCCGCGACGCTTATCTTCAGGCGCTTGAGTCCTTGCATGCCGAGGGAGCGCGCGCGACGCTCCACGCCTTGGTCGAGGGTCGTATGTCGTAACACGGCCAAGGAGCGGATACTCCATACCCCACCGGGGAATGCGATGCAGCCGAAGGAGAGAGCATGTACGTGGGCGTGGATTGTGGAACGCAGAGCACCAAGGTAGTGGTGGTCGATATCGAGCGTGCGGCGATTCTGGGCGAGGCGAGTCGTCCGCATCATCTGATCGAAGGCGATAACGGCAAGCGCGAACAGGATGTTAGCGAATGGATCGCGGCCTTGACCGAGGCGTTCCAAGAGGCGGTGAGCGCGGCGCGGATCGATGCGCACGAGATCCGCGCCATCGGTGTCTCGGGGCAGCAGCACGGCATGGTTGCGCTGGATGCCGATGGCCAGCCACTGCATCCCGCGAAGCTGTGGTGCGATACCGAAACGGCGCTGCATAACGAGACGCTGATAGAGCGCTTGGGTGGCCGGCAAGGCTGCCTGGACAAGCTGGGGCTGGTGTTGCAAACCGGCTTTACGGCCTCGAAAGTCGCCTGGCTGCGCGATACGCATCCGGACGCCTATCAGCGTATCTCCACCTTGCTGTTGCCCCACGACTATCTGAACTTCTGGCTGACCGGCGAACGTGTCGCTGAGTGCGGCGATGCCTCCGGCACCGGGTATTTCGATACCCGCACGCGCAACTGGCGTCATGATGTGTTCCAAATCATGGCGCCCGAACTGTCGCCGGACGCGGTACTACCGCGTTTGATCGACTCGCACGCCCCAGTGGGAACGGTGCGTCCCGAGGTCGCGCGCCTGCTGGGCCTCGGTGATGACGTTCTGGTGTCCAGTGGTGGCGGCGACAACATGATGGCGGCCATCGGCACCGGCAACATCGCCCCCGGTATGGTGACCCTGAGCCTGGGTACCTCGGGAACCGTATACGCGCATTCGGCCGCGTCGATGGAAGCCGAGGACGCCCAGGTGGCCAATTTCTGCGCCAGTCACGGCGGGTGGCTACCGCTTATCTGCACCATGAACGTGACCTCGGCGACAACCAAGGTTCGTGAGCTGTTCGGGTTCGATCTGGAGACCTTCGGCGAGCGGGTGGCTAGAGCCCCGCTGGGCGCCGAGGGCGTCATGGCGTTGCCTTTTTTCAATGGTGAGCGCGTCCCGGCACTGCCGCATGCCACCGCCAGCTTCGAGGGCATGACGAGTCTCAACACGACGGCGGACAATCTCTGTCGCGCGGTAGTCGAAGGGACGACGTTCGGGCTACGCTATGGGTTCGAACGCTTGGGCGAGCTGGCATCGCAGGCCAGCCAAGTCCGTCTGGTCGGCGGTGGCGCCAAGAGTGCCGTCTGGCGCCAAATCGTTGCCGATGTGCTGGATGTCGATGTGATCTGTCCACGCATTACCGAGGCTGCTGCCCTGGGCGGGGCGATTCAGGCTGCCTGGTGCGATACTCAGACGCGTGGGCGGGGCGAGTCGTTGGCGGCACTGACCGAACGCCTCGTCGAGGTGGATCTCGATACCCTGACCCGCCCGCGTGGCGAACCGGTGCGCCGTTATCAGGAACTCTACCAGCGTTACCGTCAAGCGCTGGCCGAACGCTACGACGTCGCGCCATGAGACGCGCGATGACCCTTTTCGTTACAGGATATTTGCCATGACGCAACTCGAGGCTCTCAAGCAACTTTCGATGGTAGTCGCCGATACCGGCGATCTCGAGGCGATCAAGCGCTATCAGCCGCACGATGCCACGACCAATCCTTCGCTGATCCTCAAGGCCTTCGAGCTGCCCGGCCATCAAGCGCTGATCGACGAGACGCTGGCGCAGGTCAAAGCCGATATCGCCGATCCCCAGGCCCGGGTCGACGAAGCAGTGGATCGTTTGTCCGTCGCCATGGGCAGTGAGATCACGCAACTGATTCCGGGGCGTGTGTCCACGGAAGTGGCTGCCAAGCTGTCCTTCGACCGCGAGGCGAGCATCAAGAAAGCGCATCGTCTCATCGAGCTTTACGAGCAGCGTGGGATCGGCCGTGAACGCGTGCTGATCAAGCTGGCCTCCACCTGGGAAGGCATTCGTGCCGCCGAACAGCTCGAGAAAGAGGGCATTCAGTGCAATCTGACGCTGCTGTTCTCCAAGGCGCAGGCCCGTGCCTGCTTCGATGCCGGGGTATATCTCATCTCGCCTTTCGTGGGCCGCGTCACCGATTGGTACAAGCAGAAAACCGGGCAGGAGTACGCGCCGGATGAAGACCCGGGCGTCGTGTTCGTGCGCGAGGTATGCGATATCGCCAGCCGCTACCGCTACGACACCGTGGTCATGGGCGCAAGCTTCCGTACCAAGGGCCAGATCCTGGGGCTGGCCGGCTGCAACCGCCTGACTATTTCGCCGGCGCTGCTCGAGGAACTCGAGGGCCAGGAAGGCGCGATAGAGCGCAAGATCAGCGATGTCGGAGATTCCAGCGAGCGACTCACACCGATCAATGAAACCGAATTTCGTTGGGGGCTCAATCAGGATGCTATGGCGACAGAGAAGCTCGCCGAGGGCATCCGCCGCTTCGCCGACGATCAGGCAACGTTGGAGGAGAAACTCGCCGCGCGGCTGGGGTGAGGCGCAGTCGTACTACATGAACGCAAAAGGCCGGCGTCAGCCGGCCTTTTGCGTTTGAAGGGATGAGTAGTGTGAGACTCAGCCTTTCCAGACATCGGCGAGAATCTCGTACGAGCGACGGCGGTCCTCATGGTTGTAGAAATCACCGTTGATCATGAGTTCGTCGGCCTGGGTATGTGCCAGGAAATTCTCGAGTTCCTCGCGGATCGTATCGGGGCCGCCGACGATGGAGGCGCCGAGGTTCTGGCTGACCATGGCGCGTTCCTGCGGCGACCAGTCGAGTGCTTCGACAGGCGGCAGGGTCCGCGTGCTCTTGCCGCGAATCAGGTTGAGGAACTTTTGCTGCTGAGTGGTGGCGAGATACTGCGCATGTGCGTCGCTGTCGGCAGCGACTAGCGGGATGCCCAGCATCACGTACGGCGCGTCCAGCACATCGGAGGGCTGGAACATCTGCCGATAGAGCTGGATGGCCTCGAGCATGTAGCCCGGCGCGAACTGTCCGGCGAAGGCGAACGGCAGGCCGAGCTGTGCGGCGAGGCGCGCGCTGAAGTCGCTGGAGCCCAGCAGCCAGAGCGGGACATGCGTGCCCTGACCGGGGATCGCCTTGACGCGCTGGTCGGGCTGGACGTCGCCCAGATAGCCGCGTAGTTCGGCCAAGCGGTCGGGGAAGTCATTCACGCCGGCGCGAGGATTGCGGCGCATGGCCTGCATGGTCACGCCGTCGGAGCCGGGCGCGCGTCCCAGGCCGAGATCGATGCGACCGGGATAGAGCGTTTCCAGGGTGCCGAATTGTTCGGCGACCACCAGCGGCGGATGATTGGGCAGCATGATGCCGCCACTGCCCACGCGGATACGTTGCGTCTTGCCAGCGACATGGCCGATGAGCAAGGACGTGGCGGCACTGGCGATGCCGTCGATGTTGTGATGCTCGGCCAGCCAATAGCGGTTGTAGCCCAGAGTATCGGTGAGCTGGGCGAGATCGACTATGCGTTCGAAGGTCTCGGCGGGCGTGCCGTCATGCGCGATCGGGGCGAGATCGAGCACGGATAGCGGAATCTGCGAGAGTCGGCTCATGATAGCCTCTTGGATCGGTAAACGTTAGCGTCCTCAATATTTTAGTCTGTTGGGATGGTGAGGACATAACTCAAGGCACGGACGCTTTCGAAACTTGCTCATGGCACTAACTGAGTCCACGCCCAGATACTAAAGAGCGCGATGCCCAGCACGCCGATGGGGCGTGCGTGGCGCCGCCACAATGACAGGGCTGCGTCGCCGGCAAGGTGCACCAGCAAGGCGAGGCCGAAATAACGCACGCCCCGGGCCAGCAAGGCGGCCAACAGGAACAACGGAAATGGGTAGCCGCTGGAACCGGCAGCGAGCATAGCGATCTGGAAAGGAATGGGAATGATGCCCACCGCGAGCACTGCCATAAAACCGTCGCTGGCCATGCGCGCCTGAAAGGCGGCATAGGCGTCCTGGCCACCGAACAAAGGAATAAGCGTCGTTCCCCAGGTATTCAATGCCCAGGCGCCCAGTGCGTAGCCGATACAGGCGGCGGCCAAGTTGCCGGCCAGCGCTACGCCTGCCAGGCGCCATTTGCGACGTGGCTGGGCCAGCATCCAGGGAATCAGGATGGTCTCGATGGGAATCGGCACCAGGAGGGTTTCCAGTATCGAAGCCAAAAACAAAAGCGACAGGGCATGCCGCGAATGTGAAAAATGCTCGAGCCAAGCAGTGGCGGACGCCAGGCGGTTCATGGACGGCATAATAGGCTCTTCAATGGCGTTTAATGGTTGATATGCTTAAATATAGATTACGGTTATGGTCGTGCAGCGTTGGTTCTGCCATCGTTGTCGATTGGTCTCACGAGCCCTGCTTTGGTTCCTTGGGCCATTGCAGGCATGCCGAGCTCGGTGATAAGAACCCGGAAGGTGCATGAGGCACTGTATCGTTGGAGACTAAAGGGATAACGGCATGGCCAATATTGGAAGGCAATACGTATTCATCGTCTCCGCCCTGATCGTTGCGGTTCTGGTCGCCATTGGTGCGGCCTTTCCCGAGGGCTTCGGTGAGGCGGCATCGACGGCATTATCAACCATTTCACACTATTTCGGGTGGTTCTACCTGTTCTCGGTCTTCGGGTTTGTAGTGTTCCTGTTGACGCTGGCCTTCAGCAAGTACGGCAAGATTCGCCTGGGCCCGCAGGATAGCTCGCCCTCCTACAGCTTTTTCTCGTGGGTCAGCATGCTGCTGGCGGCGGGATTTGGCGTCGGCTTGGTATTTTATGGCATGGCCGAGCCGATGACACACTTTCTCGAACCGCCTTACGGTGACATGGAAGGCGGCACCGAAGAAGCGGCACGCTATGCCATTCAATATAGCTTCTTCAATTGGGGCATTCATCAGTGGGCGGCGTTCTCGGTGGTGGGGTTGATCATCGCCTATTACCAGTTCCGCAAGGGGCAGGCGGGACTGGTGTCCAACGTACTGTCGAGCATGACCGCCAAGCGGCCCAAGTTGCGTAAGGTTGGGCCGGCACTGGATGTGTTCGCCGTGGTGGCGACCGTGATGGGGGTAGCGACCTCCATCGGCTTGGCGGTGTTGCAGATCAACGGTGGTCTACACGCAGTATTCGGTGTCGAGGAAGGCATCCAGTGGCAATTCATCATCATGGGTGCCATGTTCCTGTGTTACATGGTGTCCACCTGGTCGGGGCTGGATAAGGGGATCAAGCGCCTCTCCAACCTCAACATGGTGCTGTGCTTCGCGTTGATGTTCTACGTGTTGCTTACCGGGCCGACCGTGGCGATTCTCGAAACCATTACTCTGGGCATCGGTGATTACCTGCAGAACATCGTGGGGATGAGCCTGCGTATCGCGCCTTATAGCGATAATACCTGGGCGAGCAATTGGACGATTTTCTACTGGGCGTGGGTCATTGCCTGGTCGCCGTTCGTGGGGACCTTCGTGGCGCGTGTTTCGCGCGGTCGGACCATCAAGGAATATGTGTTTGGCGTGTTGATCGTGCCGCCGCTGCTGGCCTGCCTGTGGATCGGCGTCTTCGGTGGAGCGGCGCTCAATATGGAGCTGACCGGCGATGTCGGGCTGGCCTCGGCAACGGCTGACAACATCACCGTGGCGCTGTTCCAGATGTTCAACTTGATGCCACTTTCTAATGTATTGTCGATAGTGGCGCTGTTTTTGATCTTCATCTTCCTGGTGACGTCTGCAGACTCGGCGACGTACATCGTCTCGCAGATGACCGATGGCGGCTCACTGAATCCACCCTTGGTGAAGCGGATTATCTGGGGCGTGTTGATCGCAGCGATCTGTCTCACCTTGCTGGTTGCTGGAGGCTTGAACGGGTTGCAATCCGCCGCGGTGCTGGCGGCATTGCCCTTCACCTTTATTCTCTATGGCATGATTCTCGTCTTGGTCAAGGAGTTGCGGGCGGACCGCAAGGCAATGCTGACTTCGCTGTACCATCGTCACGGTGAGACCCCGGTCGGCGCCGATGCCTTCGAAGCTGAAACATTGGCCGATGCCGAGCGATATCGTCGCGCTCCGAATGTGGTCAACCGGCGTATCAATACGCGTGAAGGCGGGTAATGCATCACATGACGACATGTGTAACGCTCGGTTTCGGTCGGGCGTTTGACGTTGGTGAAAAGGCGCTCCACCCCTTATGGTAAGCCAAATTGCATGCACGGGAGTGAGGAGTGTCCCAAGTGGCCAAAGCAGGCAGGCGGCGACACCAAGGTGCCACTCGCCGCCGTAGAGGAGGCCCTGTGCGTCCCCGGGGCGGCGTCGACGCTTGGTTGAATCGACTGGTGAGCATCGCCGTGCTCACCGCGTTGATCGTGGGCATATTGGCGTTGCTGGTAACCTTGTTGTGGGGTTAATCACGTTGGTTGTGGTGAAATTCTCCAGAGCCCGAAGCAGCGTGCGAAGACCCAGATGCCCATCCCCCAGGCACCATTGACCAGAAAGCCGATAGGAAACCCAGCGAGGTTGAGGCCGCGTCCCTTGAGCGGAAAGACGATGAACAGCGCCACGAGTGTCAAGGCGATGCCGCCGAACAACACGCTTTTCCACCACAGACCGGTCGTGACGTGGAAACGCGTGAATGCCCACAGCATGACGATCCCCCATACACCGCCCCAGAAGCTTGCCGACAGCCACTGAGGAATATCCAGGGGTGGTACGGCTGTCATGCCATAGGGTGCAGACGGAATAATGGCGTAAGCGTGTAACAAGCCCGCCATGGGCTGATGGAAGCAAAGCACCGCGAAGAAGCCAGCGATGAAGGCGAGTGGAATCCAGCGTGGCATGGCAATTCTCCTTTCAGATCGAAGGTGCGTACAGTATCGGTCAAATTTACATGTCTTACAGGATGATCGTCATATGATTTCTGGCGTTCTTTACACTGTAGGCTTTGCACCATGCCAGGAGCACCATGAAACCGCCGCTTGCCTTCCTCGCGTTGAGTGTCGCCGTGATTGCCGCCGGTATCGCTCTGGACAAGGGCGTCTGGACAGTTCCCCGGGCATGGAATCCTTTTCAGCCCTTGCACATCGAAGACTCGTTGACCCCGGTCACGCAGTGGAAGTTGCGCCGACTCAAGGGGGACCGCGAGGCATGTCGCGATGTTCTCGACTCCGCGCCTGACGGTACCCTGAATTACACGCCACTGGCGGATTACACTCCCGTTGCCGGCTGCCCGCTTAAAAACGTGGTGCGTGTGCGCCGTGCTGGCGTCGATTTCAATGCCAGCTTCGTGGCCAGCTGTCCACTGGCGGTGGCTTGGACGCTGTTCGAGCGTCAACGCTTGCAGCCGGCTGCGCGGGAGGTATTCGGTGAGCCGGTGGAGTCGGTGCGTCACTTGGGGAGCTTTGCGTGCCGCAATATCTATCATCGCGACAATGCTCGCCGCAGTGACCATGCCTCTGCTGAAGCGTTCGATGTGGCGGCCTTTCGGATGGCGGACGGACGTCGTGTGTCCGTGCTCGACGACTGGGAAGGCGACGATGACGCGGCGAATTTCCTGCATCGCGTGCGCGACGGTGCCTGCGAAGTATTCGGGACGACTCTCGGGCCAGACTACAATGCCGCGCATGCTAACCATTTCCATTTTGGCATGCGCGGCATCTCGTTGTGTCACTAGTGACATAGCGCATGGGCGCGCCGTTCGTCCTATGCGCAAAACCTCATGGATATGCCAAACTGAAGGACGTCACCTTCTTCACCACGGACTACCCGGAGGCAGCCGCATGCGCATCGACGTGCAGGACATCATCGACGGTGAACCTATTCCCGAACGCTTCGCGTTCGCCGTTCCCGATCCCGAGCAACACCTTCGTTTCAGCGACAATCGCAACCCGCGTGTTCGCTGGCACGATGTGCCCGCCGGGACGCTTAGCCTTGCGCTGCTGGTGGTCGATGTGGATGCGCCCACGGATCCTGGCGATGTCAATCAGGAAGGCCACAGCGTGCCAGCCGACCTACCGCGTGCCGATTTCTACCACTGGGTCTTGATCGATATCCCAGTGCAGGTGAGCGGCATCGACGAAGGCGAAGATGCCGACGGTGTCGTGGCCATGGGCAAGGCACCGGGTGAGACCGGCAAGGGCGTGCGCGGTATCAATAGTTATACGGATTTCTTCGTCGATGACGAACAGCTCGAAGGTATCTATGGGGGCTATGATGGACCTTGCCCTCCGTGGAACGATGCTCTGGTGCATCGCTATCACTTCACCGTCTATGCGCTGGATGTGGCCTCGCTGGGTCTGCAGGGCGAGTTCACCGGTGATGAAGTGCTCGACGCCATGCAAGGGCATGTCATCGAGCAATCCAGCGTGATGGGTACTTACACACTCAACCCCGAGCTGGCACGTTAAGCTCGTTCACAAAGGTGGCTCATGGAATGAGACATAGACGCACGGGATGGTGGCTGGCCCTGGTGGGGCTGGCGCTGAGTGGCTGTGAAATGCTGCCGACGGGGGGACCGACGCAGCCCGTCGATATCGAGGAAGCCGGCGAAGGCACGCCGGTGGGCGCCGTCGAACGTCAGGTCGCGTTTCCCGCCGAGGAATACGCCAAGCTGGACAAGCAAGGCGCTGCTGTCGTTAAAGGCCGGTTGCGCTACACCTCATCGACGGAAGGCACGTTGGTGGGCAAGAACGAAACCGTGTCGATCGCCCCGGCTACGCGCTATTCCGCCGAGGCCGCCGAAGCCGCGTTGGCGGGGAAGCGTATCGAGCCTGCGGACCCACGTGCCCGTGAATACACGCATTACGCCAAGACCAACGACAGCGGATACTTCGAAGCTACCGGCATCCCCGCGGGGGTCTTCTATGTGGCCGGAAGCGTGCGACTGCCGGATGGCTCGCGCAGCCCGCTGATCCTGAAGCAAATCGAGATCGGCGCCGGGCAGACGCGAGAGGTCGATCTAAGCCGTTGACGCGCGATACATGAGCCCAATGACGAACGCCCCGCCGGTTGTGGCAGGGTGTTGCTGGTTCGTTGCCTTTCCGCGCTGAAAAACGGGGGTGACCCAGTCACGAGCGTCAGCGCGAGTGCGTGGGTGTCTTCTTGTAGTGTCCGGGCACTGTCACGCGTTCACCATTGGGCAGATCGCGGACATAGGTAGGGACGTAGACACGTTTGATGACACTCTTGGCTTCCGCCATGATCCAGTCTCCTATGAATTCGACGCTTTCACGCTACGCCGGTTGCGGATTGGAATCAATCCCATCCCCTATGATCGTTCGTGGGATGATACCTACAACTTGGAAACGAATCGCTTGAATGTGACTGACTCGACGTCCCGACCCATCGCCGACATTGCCGATCCCCAGTGGGAGGCCATTGCGGCTATTTCCATCGACGACGACGGCACGGCGCTACATGCACTTAGCCTTGCCGCGCCAGCCTTGCGCGTGCATCCCATCTATCATGCGCTTGGCGTGCCTCGGGCAGTGCCCGAGTGCTGGGCGCGGGAGGCCGTCTATCGGCGGCTTCTCAAAGTGGCGCGGAGCCTGCCGGCGGGGGTGGGTCTGGTGGTGCTGGATGCCTGGCGGCCCTATGTCGTGCAGCGCCACTTCTATGACACCTTGCTTAGAATGGTGGAAACGCGCTACGCCGATCTCGACGAGTCGGATCTGCGGGCGATGACCCGGGAATTCGTCTCGCCGCCTAGCGATCGGCCAGAGTGCCCGAGTCCACATCTCACTGGCGGCGCGGTGGACGTGGCCCTGTGCGATGCCGATGGGATGCTGCTGGAGATGGGGTCGGCATTCGATGAAGCGCGGGTCGCCTCGCATACCGTGCATTTCGAGCATCATGCCCACGACGCCGCGACACGGGCCTATCGTGATCGTCGGCGCATTCTTTACCACGCCATGGTCGATGCCGGCTTCACCAACCTGCCCAGCGAGTGGTGGCATTACAGCTATGGCGATCAGATGTGGGCCTGGTACCGCGGTGAATCTTGCGCGCTGTTCGGCCCCAGCGGCCCCGATAGCCTGGAAGCTCGCTGGCGGCGTTCGCTCGGGCAGGACGCCTAGCGGATTGACGGGATGCCCAAAGACGCCAGGGCGGCATCCAGAGAACTCCGCTCGCGTTCGGCATAGAGCGTCAGCTCGTCGGTGACCGGTGCGCCCAGTGCCGCCTCGAAGGCTTCACGATTGGCGTGACCGGCATAGGCTTCGCTACCGTTACCGCCGAGATTCGATTGAAAGATGCCGGCCGCGCTGACGGGCAGGAAATCCTCATAAGTGATCGGCCGGGCCGTGATCAGTCCCTGCTCTATCAATTGCTCGACCTCGGTCTCGGTGGCCGGGCCGGCCTCGCATCCCGCCTCGGTCGGTCGATATTCGAAGAATGCCAGGCCCTGACGGCGCAGTTCGGTCTCGGTATCCGGGAAGTCGTCGAATGCTTCGGCCAGTACGCGCTGGTGCTCCTCATTGGTCAGTCCAGCCGTACGCTGACGCGATTCGGCGAGCAGCCGATCATAGAGTGCACGCCCCTTGGCGGTCAGCGCCACGCCACGTTGTTCGATCTCGCCGAAGCGCGCGGTGTGAGTGCCCTGGCGTTCGCCGGCGAACCGGGTTGGTTCCTCCAGAGCCTTGAAGCTGGTCTGACGCAGCAGGATCGGGCAGTCGCGGCGCGGCGGGCCTTCGATGACTTCCTTGGGATTCATCCCCGCCGCGGGCATGCGGCGTTGCGCCTCGTCGATATCCAGTGTGCGTGGCGTCAGATGATTGATATGTGGCCCGTGGAAGCAAACCACATCGGCAATCAGTCGGTGCTCGGCGTGCAGCGCCTCGTAGGTTTCCAGGTCCACCGTGGCGTCCTGGTGCCAGCGAAAGGTCTCCAACGACTCGGCCACGAAGCGGTCGGCTTGCTCGTCGGTGAGCCCGCCCTGGCATTCGCTGAGTTCGATCAACTCCCGTGCGACGGGCGTGAAAATGTCGCGCTCGGCGAGGATATCGGTGGCGCGTTCACGCATCTCGGCGCTCTCGATCAACTCCAGGCGTAGCAACGAGGTGAAGACACGGAAGGGGTTACGCGCCAGGGCGGCGTCGTCGATGGGTCGGAAGGCGGTGGAGTGTACCGGCACGCCGGCCTCGGAGAGATCGTAGTAGCCCACCGGATACATGCCCATCACCGCGAACAGCCGGCGCAGCATGGTGAGTTCTGCGGGTGTACCGACGCGAATGGCACCATGCCGCTCGACGCCGAGGCGATTCAGCTCATCATGAGCCTTGAGTCGCGCGGCCAGCTCGGGATCGCGCTCAAGAGTCTCGCGATTCACCTCCGCCACCAGGTCGAGCAGGGTTTCGTACTGCGGCACTTCGGCCTGATACATGGCCGACATGGCCTTGGAAAAACGGTCACGAATCTCGTGATGGGAAACGAGGGTTGTCATCGGCTGTGCCTCTCGGTGTCGGTCGTCATGAATTCGGTTGGGGGCTGCACGAAGATACGGTTCTGGCGATCATGGCGACAGTCGTCCTAGCGCTCTTTCGAGCCTCGCCAGCCCTTCGACCAGCACTTCGGGCTCGGTAGTCAACGGGGGTAAAAGGCGCAGTACGTTGCGCCTTCGCCCGCTGGGCATCAATAGTACGCCTTCCTCGCGACCGGCGACGATCAGCGCGGCGAGATGTTCGGCGCCGGTGGCTGCGGGCGTATCCTCGAAGACAATGCCGCGCATAGCGCCAACGCCGGTCATGTCGCCAAGCATTGAATAGCGGCCAGACGCTTGCCAGCCACGATACGCTTCCAAGATCATCGCTTCCTGGCGCTCGCTCCAATCGGTCAGATGCTCATCGCTCATTAGCGCCATCACTGTCTGGGCCGCAGCGCAGGCGACGGGATTGCCCGAATAGGTGCCGCCTAGGCCGCCTTTCGGCGGGGCGTTCATGAGTTCCGCCTTGCCGGCCACCGCTGCCAGCGGCAGCCCGGCTGCCATACTCTTGCCCATCAACAGCAAGTCGGGTTCGACCCCTAGATGTGAAAAGGCGAAACGCTTGCCGGTGCGTCCGAAGCCGGACTGAATCTCGTCGAAGATCAGCACAATGCCGTAGGCCTCGCACAGCGCCCTTAAACGCGCGGCGAAATCGGCGCACAGCAGACGAAAGCCCCCTTCGCCCTGAACCGGCTCGACGATGATGCAGGCGACCTCTTCGGCGGGTATCGCAACCTCGAATAACCGCTCCAGGGCTGCCATGGCGGTGTCGGCGTCGACACCAGCGTCGCGACTGGGGAAGGGCAGATGGTGCACCGGCCCGGGCAAGGCGCCGAGACGATTCTTGTAAGGCTTGACCTTGCCATTGAGATTCAACGCCGCCAGCGTGCGGCCATGGAAGCCGTCGTCGAAGGCGATCACTCCCTGGCGTCCGGTGGCGGCTCGAGCGATCTTGAGGGCGTTCTCGGTGGCCTCGGCACCGCTGTTGGTGAGCATGCAGGACAACGGATACGACACCGGCACGAAGGCATCAAGGGTTCGGGCCACCTCGAGATAGCCACGATGCGGAAGGGCATTGAAGGCGGAGTGCATCAGGGTATCAACCTGCGCCTTGACCGCCTCGACCACGTCGGGATGCCCATGCCCCAGGTTGAGCACGCCGATACCGCCGACGAAGTCGACATAGTGCTTGCCCTGTTCGTCCCAGACCTCGGCGTTGCGGCCTCTGTCGATGCAGAGAGGGTGAACGATGCCGAGGGCGTCACTGATGTGTGGGAGGTCCATGTCGTTATCCTGAAGAAGCCTATGGCCACGATGAGAACAGAGCCATCTTCAGGGCTTCAAACGAAAAAAAGCGTGTTATCCATTCCATTAATTCATGCACTAGGGTGCCACAACGTCGCCAGGGGCCTCCCGATGCTCAAGTATCCAGTCGATGAAGCCCTGAACCTTGGTGTCCTCCCCCTTGTGCTCGGGGTAGGCCAGGTAATAGGCATCGCGACTGGTCAGACCGAACGTCCAGGGGATCGTCAGTTGGCCGGCCTGTAGCTCCTCCTCGGCCAGAAAGCGCGGTGCCAGGGCGACGCCACAGCCGGCTCGTGCCGCGCGTAAGGCCATGTAGAAGGTATCGAAACATGGCCCGTGGTAACTGTACTCGGTGTAACAGTCCTGGGCCTCGAACCAGTCGTGCCAGGCCTCGGGCCGCGTCGAACTCTGCAATAGCACCAGCTTTGTCAGTTCCAGCGGTTCTTGAATGCCGTCGACTGGCAGCACCGCAGGCGAACACACCGGCACCATCTCCTCTTCAAGCAGTTTGATGCACTCGGCCCGGGGCCAGGCGCCATGACCGAAGAAGAAGGCGACATCGACGCGCTCCTCCTCCAGGTCGAAGGGCTCCGAGCGATTGGCGATGTTCAGATAGACCCGCGGGTGCCGGAACCGGAATCCATTGAGTCTTGGAATCAACCAGCGTGCCCCGAAAGTCGGGAGGGTGGTGACATTGAGCACCACACTCTGACCACCGTAGGACTGCATGTAACGCGTGGACATTTCCACCTGGGCCAGGATCTTGCGCACCTCGGTGAGATAGAGCGAGCCCTCCGGTGTGACCTGAAGTCGCTTGCGTACCCGACGGAACAGTGGATGTTCGAGCACCGCCTCGAGCTGGGCTACCTGCTTGCTGACGGCACTCTGGGTCAGGTTCAGCTCGTCTGCCGCACGCGTGAAGCTCATGTGCCGCACCGAGGCCTCGAAGCACTGCATGGCGGTCAGGCTGGGCAGGTGTCGATGGCTCATGCCGCTCTCCTTGGTATGGATTGTGCCTCGTCGTGGTTCTTCATCATGAAGGCTAAACCAGAAAAATAGGAATGACCTCCATATAAAACGTCGTTTGAAGGGCGTCAACCTCCGCACCAATACTGGTTTCGATTTTCGAGCCTAGGAATTAATAGTAGGAGGAAGAATGATCGAATCCCTCATGCAACGTCTCGGTGTTTCCAGCGACGCCTACCGAAAGGGCGATTTTGCGGTCATCTCACCCACCGACGGTGGTGAGCTCGGCCAGATTCGCCTTGAGGGCGCCGATGCCGTCGAGGCTCGCGTGGCACGTGCCCAGAGAGCCTTCGAGGAGTGGCGACGAGTACCCGCCCCCCGCCGCGGCGAGCTCGTTCGATTGTTCGGCGAACAGTTGCGTCGGCACAAAGAAGATCTCGGTGCCTTGGTGACCCTGGAGTGCGGCAAGATCTATCAGGAAGGTCTTGGGGAAGTTCAGGAGATGATCGACATCTGCGACCTGGCCGTCGGTCAGTCGCGTCAGCTCTATGGTCTGACCATCGCCTCCGAGCGCCCCGGTCACCATATGCGCGAGAGCTGGCATCCGCTGGGACCGATCGGCTTGATCACCGCCTTCAACTTTCCGGTGGCTCCCTGGGCCTGGAACGCTGCCCTGGCCCTAGTGTGCGGCAACAGCCTGTTGTGGAAACCCTCCGAGAAAACTCCGCTTACCGCCTTGGGCTGCCAGGCGTTGCTTGAACGCGCCATGGCCGAGTTCGGCGACGAGGCGCCTGAAGGCCTCAGCCAAGTGATCCCGGGAGACCGTGAAGCAGGTGAGCGTCTGGCCGACGATCCCCGCGTGCCGCTGATCAGTGCCACTGGCAGTACGCGCATGGGGCGCGAGGTTGCACCTCGGGTAGCCGCTCGTTTCGGTCGCAGCATCCTCGAACTCGGCGGCAACAATGGCATGATTCTGGCGCCCAGTGCCGATCTGGACATGGCGGTCCGCGCCATTCTGTTCTCCGCCGTGGGGACGGCTGGACAGCGCTGCACCTCCCTGCGTCGCCTGATCGTCCATGAGTCGATCCGCGACGAAGTCGTCGAGCGCGTGAAGAAGGCCTATGCCGGCGTGACGATCGGCGATCCCATGGAGGGCAACCTGGTCGGCCCGTTGATCGATGTCCAAGCCTTCGAGCAGATGCAGTCCGTGCTCAATCAGGCGCGCCAGCAGGGCGCTAGCGTCTTTGGCGGCGAACGCCAACTCGCCGATCAGTATCCCGATGCCTATTACGTGACCCCGGCCATCGTCGAAGTCGATCAACAGAACGATCTGGTCAAGAACGAGACCTTTGCCCCGATCCTCTACGTCATGCGCTACCGCGACTTCGATGAGGCCATGACGTTGCACAACGACGTTCCCCAAGGATTGTCATCGTGCATCTTTACCAGCGACGTGCGCGAATCCGAGGCCTTCATCTCGGATGTCGGCAGCGATTGCGGTATTGCCAACGTCAACATCGGACCGAGTGGCGCGGAGATCGGTGGTGCCTTCGGCGGTGAGAAGGAAACCGGCGGAGGTCGCGAGTCCGGCTCCGACATCTGGAAGAGCTATATGCGTCGACAAACCAACACCGTCAACTACTCCCGTGAGCTACCACTGGCGCAAGGTATCAAGTTCGACTGATCACGAGCGCCGTCCCGATGATGGGGCGGCGCCTCGTTGCATGGACGTGCTCGAAACCTCGACGCACATGGTCGTCGGGTTTTTGGAACGTTCGACCATCCAGGCAGAACGTGTCATGGAGTCCAATGATGACAACAACAATTTCTAGAGAACAATGGGGTAGCCGCTTTGGTTACCTGATGGCCGTCGTCGGTGCCATGGTTGGTGCCGGCAATATCTGGCGGATGCCCTACGTGACGGGCGAGAACGGTGGGGGTGCTTTCCTGATCGCCTACTTTCTGCTGCTCTACCTAATTGCGGTACCCGGCTTAATGGGTGAAACCAGCCTTGGGCGCTATACCCGGCAGGGGTTGATCGGCACCTTCCGCAAGGTCTATGGCAATAATCGCCTCGTCGGGCTGGGGCTGGTGATCCTGATCTTCAACGTTGTATTGATGTCCTATTACTCTTCGATCGTTGGCTGGTCGATTTATTATGCTTTTCATGCCGTGCTCGGCACCTTCACCCAGAATGATTTTGATACTGCTGCCCTGTGGCAAGACTTTAGTGGCAATACGGCCCTGAACGTCGGCATGCACACTGTTGCCATGCTGATGGTCACCGGCATCCTACTGTTCGGTATCAAGGGTGGCATTGAGCGTCTCGCCAAGTGGATGATGCCGATTTTGACCATTGCCTTGATCGCTATCGCCATTCGCGGGGTGACATTGCCGGGGGCCATGGCGGGCCTGGAGTTCAGTTTCTCGCCCAACTGGGAATACCTGGCACGGGGGGAAACCTGGCTGGCGGCGCTGGGGCAGGCGCTTTTCTCCACTGGCCTCGGCTGGGGTATTGCCCTGACCTATGGCAGCTATCTCGGTCGTAACGACGATATCCCGCTGGGTGGCGGCATCTTTACGGCGATCGGCAATACTAGTTTTGGCCTGCTTGCCATCTTTGCCGTCTTTCCCATCGTCTTCGCCTTCGGCATCTCGCCCAGCTCCGGCGCTGAACTGGCCTTCGTGGCTCTGGCTAACGCCTTCGGTAGCATGACGGGCGGATACTTCTGGGCCCTGTTGTTCTTCATGGGCTTTTTCTTCGCCAACTTGACCACCGCTATCGCCATTACCGAGGTTGGCGTCACCACTTATCGCGAGGAGCGGAACACCAGCCGTACCAAGGCCGTGCTGAGCATCTGCGGCATTATCTGGCTACTCGGCATCCCGAGCGCCATGAATGCCAATATCCTTGGCTATCTGGATTTCGTGGTCGGCAACTGGGGCCTGCCCCTGGCCACCTTCATCATCATGATCGCCATCGGCTGGAAGTTCGATGCCCACCGACTGCGCGTGTTGAGTCTCAACCGGGGCGCTGATCTCTACGTGCCGCGTGTCTGGGAGCTCGTCATTCGCTACCAAATCCCCGCCATCATGCTCGGCATCATGGCCTACTTCCTATATAGCAATCTTGGGCAGACCCCCTGGAAGACGATCAGCGGCCTCGTAATACTCACGCTGATGATCCCGCTATGCATGTGGATCATGAACCGTCGCCATGACACGCCGCATGTCGCCAATTTCAAAGGAGGTCAGTCATCATGAGCCTATCCGCCATCATCGTTATGATCGCCTCCATTATCGCCTTGTGGGGCGTGGCGAGTTGCGCCCTGATCGTGTCGATTCGACATGAGGAGCGCAAATTGGTCCTGCTCCGCTCGCAGGGCGATTTCGAGCCCTTCGCGCCGCGTGCCTTCCGGGATCTCGAGCGCTGGCTGGTGCAGCATCCCGGGAGCGAACACGCTCCAGAAATCCGGGAGTGGCAACAGTCGCAGCGACAATCTCTGCAGCGCAATCCGCAACGCTTTTACGACTGGTCGCATGCCGAGAACAACGCTAGGGAGACGTCATGAAATCGGCTTGTATCTGGACCGCGACTTCCCCCGAACGACAACGAGAATACTCTCGTTTGGAAGACAACTCCGCTGCCGATGTCGCCGTCATCGGCGGTGGCATCACTGGGCTAAGTACCGCCCTGCATCTTGCCGAGGCTGGCGTTTCGGTGACGTTGCTGGAGGCGGGAGACATTCCTAGCGGTGGTTCCGGGCGCAGTGTCGGCCTGGTCAATGCAGGGATGTGGATACCGCCGGACGATATTCTCGAAGCCTTGGGCTCGGAAAACGGCAAACGTGCCAATGCAGTGCTCGGTCGTGCACCCGCCGACGTCTTCACACTCATCGACCGGCACGGCATTGACTGCCAGGATACTCGAACAGGTACTTTGCACCTTGCTCACAACGGCAAGGGGGCCGAGGAACTGACTCGGCGCTTCGAACAATTCTCAAGGTGCGGCGCGCCGGTCGAGTTGCTCGAGGGCGAGGCGTGTCAGCGACGTATCGGCACCCACCGCATCCACCGTGCTCTGCTCGACCGGCGGGCCGGCACACTGAATCCGACTGCCTATACCCGGGGACTCGCCCGTGCGGCTCATGATGCAGGCGCCAACCTGCACACTCATAGCCCCGCCGAGGGCATCGAACGCGCAGGCGACCGCTGGCGGGTCGATACCCCGCAAGGCAGTATTCTGGCACCGCGTCTGGTGATCGCTACCAATGCCTACACGGAAGATCATTGGAACCAAGTGCGCGAGCACTTCTTCCGTGGACACTTCTACCAGGTTGCCTCTCCGCCACTCTCTGACGAGCTTGCCGGTGACATTCTGCCCGAACGCCAGGGAGCCTGGGATACCCGCACGGTGCTCAGCAGCTTGAGGCGCGATGCCGAGGGACGCTTGATTCTGGGCAGCCTAGGATGTGGCGACAGCAAGCCGGCGTCTTTCCTGCGCTGCTGGGCTGATCGGGTCCAGCGGCATTACTTCCCGCAATTGGGCCGGGTGAACTGGGAGTGTACCTGGACAGGCCAAGTCGGCTTCACTCCGGATCATACTCTGCGCCTCTTCGAGCCGGCGCCGGGCATTTTAGGTGTTGCGGGTTATAACGGCCGTGGTATCACCACCGGCACGGTTGTAGGGAAGGGCTTCGCTCATTACCTGAACACTGGCGATGATAGCTTGTTGCCACTGCCGATCAGCTCCCATAAACCCATACGCGCCAAGCCATTGTGGAGCACCGGTTACGAAGGAGGGTTCACGCTATACCATGCAGGGCAGTGTTTGCGCGTATTGATATGAGGCGCAGGTGGTGGCGGTTGTTGCCGGGACGCAGAGAATGACGATAGCCCGCCAAAGTCATCTGGCGGGCTGACTCAGTTCTCTTTCCGGCCATTATGTTGATGTGCTGGCCAGCGCATACCGAGGTTACTGCGACGGCGGTTCGACGTGGCCGCCAAAGCCGAAGCGCATCGCCGAGAGCAAACGGTTGCCGTAGGTGTTGTCCTTGCGCGAGTTGAAGCGTGCGAACAGCGCGTTGGCCAGCACCGGGGCGGAGACGCCTTGCTCGACGGCCGCGTCGATGGTCCAGCGGCCTTCACCACTATCGGCGACGGCGCCGGAGTAATGATCGAGCTTGGGGTCGCCGGTCAGCGCCTGGGCGGTGAGGTCGAGCAGCCAGGATGAGACGACGCTGCCACGCCGCCAGACTTCGGCCACGTCGGCGAGGTTGAGATCGAAGCGCTCGTCTTCCGGCAAATCCGGCGATGACTTGCTCTGCATCAGCTCGAAGCCTTCGGCGTAGGCTTGCATGAGACCGTACTCGATGCCGTTGTGGACCATCTTCACGTAGTGGCCGGCACCGACCGGGCCGGCATGGATGTAACCACGCTCGGCGCTATCATGGGGCGCGTTGCGGCCGTGGGTGCGCTCCAGATTGCCGTGACCGGGCGCCAGAGTGTCGAACAGCGGATCGAGGTGAGCGAAAATCTCTTGTTCGGCGCCTACCATCATGCAATAGCCGCGCTCCAATCCCCAGACGCCTCCCGAGGTGCCCACGTCCACGTAATGGATGCCCGTGAGCGCCAGCGCCTTAGCGCGGCGAATGTCGTCCTTGTAGAAGGTGTTACCGCCGTCGATGATGATGTCGCCGGCGTCCATCTGCTCGGCCAAGGCATTGACCGTCTCCTCGGTGGGGTCGCCGGCAGGCAGCATGACCCATACCACGCGTGGTGTTTCCAGTTGATCCACCAGCGTCGCCAGGGAGTCCGCCGGGGTGGCACCGTCCTCGATCAACGCCGAGGCGATGGATCGATCGCGGTCATGAGCGACGACGTCGTGGCCGCCGCGCATCAAGCGTCGGGCGATATTGCCGCCCATGCGGCCGAGTCCGATGATACCGAGTTGCATGTTCGTACCTTTCGCGATGTCGGGTAGGGAGTGGGAACGGCGGCAAGCCTACCGATACCGAGTGCATGACGCAAAGCGGGCCATGTCACATGACACGGCCCACTTCGAAGCCTTACATGTGACGTGTCAATCCCAGCTTAGCGCGCCGCCGACCTGGTCTCCCGGGACGCGCGTCTCGAAAAAGTGCTTCTCCTTGCCACGCGTTTCGCCGGAGGCGCCACTGGCCGCTGGGCTGGGCGCAGGGTTGGCAGCAGGTTGAGGCGACGGTGCCGCACCGCTGTCGGCGTTGCCCACGGCATTGAGATGGCCACGATCGACAGTGGCTCTTTCCACCGAGGTGGCGCCTGGCGCGCGCAGGTAATAGGTAGTCTTGAGGCCACGGAACCAGGCCATGCGATAGGTGACGTCAAGTTTCTTGCCCGAGACGCCGGCGATGTAGAGGTTCAACGACTGCGCTTGGTCGATCCACTTCTGTCGTCGCGCGGCAGCTTCGACCAGCCACTTGGGCTCGACCTCGAAGGCACTGGCATAGCGGGCTTTGAGATCATCCGGTACGCGGTCGATGGGCTGCACGCTACCGTCGTAGTACTTGAGATCGTTGATCATGACCTCGTCCCACAGGCCGCGTTCCTTGAGGTCGTTGACCATGTAGGCGTTGACCACGGTGAATTCACCGGAGAGGTTCGATTTGACGAACAGGTTCTGGTAGGTCGGCTCGATGGACTGCGTCACGCCACAGATGTTGGAGATCGTCGCGGTCGGCGCGATCGCCATGACGTTGGAGTTACGCATGCCCTGGCTTACGACCTTGTCGCGCAGACGTGTCCAATCTTGCGTGGTGGAGGTGTCCACTTCGATATAGTCGGCGCCGCGCTCTTCGGCCAGGTTCGCGATGGAGTCGATGGGCAGCACGCCCTTGCTCCATAGCGAGCCTTCGAAGCTTTGGTAGCGTCCGCGCTCGGCGGCCAGGTCGCTGGAGGCTTCGATGGCATGATAGCTGATCAGCTCCATCGAGGTGTCGGAGAATTCAACGGCCTCCTGGGAGGCGTAGGCGATCCCACGCTTGTAGAGCGCGTCCTGAAAGCCCATCAAGCCAAGGCCTACCGGGCGGTGCTTGAAGTTGGAATTCTTGGCCTGCGGCACGGCGTAGTAATTGATGTCGATGACGTTATCGAGCATACGCACGGCCGTCTTGACGGTCTTCTTCAGCTTGTCGCCGTCGAGTTCACCGTCGACGATGTGCTGCGCCAGATTGACCGAGCCCAGGTTGCATACGGCGATCTCGTCCGCCGAGGTGTTGAGGGTGATCTCCGTGCACAGGTTGGAGCTATGCACGACGCCGGCATGGTTCTGCGGGCTGCGCAGGTTGCTCGGGTCCTTGAAGGTGATCCACGGATGGCCGGTTTCGAACAGCATGGACAGCATCTTGCGCCACAAGTCCTTGGCCTTGACGCGCTTGAACAGTTTGAGCTGCCCGGTGAGGGTCATCTCCTCGTACTCGGCATAGCGCGTCTCGAAGGCGGCGCCGTATAGATCGTGCAGGTCCGGGCAGGTGGACGGCGAGAACAGCGTCCATTCTTCGTCGTCGCAGACCCGCTTCATGAACAGGTCCGGCACCCAGTTGGCGGTGTTCATGTCATGGGTACGGCGGCGATCGTCGCCGGTATTCTTGTGCAGTTCGAGGAACTCTTCAACGTCGAGATGCCAAGTCTCGAGATAGGCGCAGACCGCGCCCTTGCGCTTGCCACCATTGTGGGCGAGTGCCGCCGTGGTCATATAGGACGGATCGCCCTCGACCTTGAGGTCGTAGACGAACGAAATCGGGTCGATTTCGCACACGTTGCGCACGCGGGTGAATACACAGCCGTGGTGCTCGATCCAGTTGCGCTTGGTCAGTGCCACGCAGTTTACGCGTTCGGCAATCTCGGGCACGGCCGGCACACGAATGTCATACGCCTTGACGGTGCCCGTGAACTGCACCGAACTGCCATCGCTGCGCCGTCCTTCGTGGTTCTGCTCGCGTTCGCGATACTGGCCGGCGGTTGGCACCCCCAGACGCAGGCATTGATAGCGCAAGCCTTCCGCGAGCGAACGCGAGGTATTGGTGAAATAGATTTCCTTGCCACGACTCACGCCGCCATCAGTTTCCAGCAGGCCTTGAATCAGCGCCAGAGTTTGGCTCTTTGGCAGATGGGCGAAGCGCCGATGGATACGCTTGTTATGGGCCGCGTCGTACAGATCGTCGGCGACGAACGGCAGCGTCGGTTCGCCGGCGCCGGTGATTTGCCCGGTCGTGGCACAACGCTGGACGCCGCGACCGGCAGCCCAGTGGATCTGACGATAGGCGGTACCGCGCTCGCTCTGCCAGTGATGAATACCGCGCGCCTCGAGATAGTCGCAGACGAAGCGCAGATGATCGGCGTCAGCCGATGGGTTGCCGGATACGCCCCACTGCTGGCCGTCCTTCGATAGATGGCCATCGCCGAGCAGGATGCCGTACAGCCGCGCATCGTCTTCGCTGAATTCCGGCACCGGCACGACTTCGCGCGGAATCACCTGGGCAACATAGTCGCCAGCCGTCAGTTCGCCGGCATCCACCCACTCGGGCTTGATCTTCGCCTTGGCAAGCCAGTCCCGGGTGCGATGGCCAGCCTGCGCCATCGGCACGCCGCGCAACGCCCAAAGCGGATGGCCGGCAGTCACGCGCGTGGTTTCGACGGTATGCTTGATGTTCAGCTCGACCATCGGGTCGCGCTGGTTATAGGCGAACTTGTTCGTGACCTGACGATACTCGCCGCGCTGACCGAGCACGAGATCGTCACGCGTGATGTCCTTGATCGCCTTGACACCGTCGGCTGTATGCACCTGGGTATCGGGCGCAAAGCATTGGTTAACGGCCACGGCAGTGTCGTTGACCACCTTGAGGAACGGCACCACGCCTTGCGACTTGCCGTTAGTGCCTTTGATGTAGGAGCCCAGCGCACGCACTGGGGTCCAGTCGTTGCCCAAGCCGCCGGCCCACTTGGAGAGCATGGCGTTGTCGCGAATCGCGCCGTAGATGCCATCGAGCTGGTCGTGCACGGTGGTAAGATAGCACGAAGAGAGCTGGCTCTTGACGGTGCCAGCGTTGAACAGCGTCGGCGTGGAGGCCATGTAGTCGAAGTTCGAGAGCAGCTCGTAGAATTCGATGGCACGCGTTTCGCGATCGTCCTCGTTGAGCGCCAGGCCCATGGCGACACGCATGAACATCACCTGCGGAAGTTCGTAGCGAATGTCGTCGTGGTGCAGGAAGTAGCGGTCGTAAAGCGTCTGCAGACCGAGGTAGGTGAACTGGGCGTCGCGGGTGTGATCCAGCGCTGCCCCCAGGCGCTCGAGATCGAACTCGGCAAGCTGCGGATCGAGCTGGTCGAAGGCGATACCCTTGGCAATATAGGCTTTGAAGGCCGGCGCGTAGAGGTCGGCCATCTCCTGGTAAGTCGCTTCATCGGCGATATCCAGGAAAGAGAGCGCCTCGCGACGCAGGTTGTCCTGCAAGAGTCGCGCGGTGGCGTAGGTATAGTTGGGCTCTTTTTCGACCAATGTGCGCGCGGTCATCGTCAGTGCCTGCGACACGCCATCGATGGACACGCCGTCGTAGAGATTCTTCAGCGACGCGTCGACGATTTTCTGTGGCTCGACGTTGGTGAGCCCTTCGCAGGCGTCAAAGACCAGGGTCTCGACTCGGCCCAGATCCAGCGGACGCACGGTGCCGTCGGCCTGCGTGACGTTGAGGCTGGGATGAGGCTTGGCGATATCGCCGTTCTGAGGCTGACGGGCACGGGCGTGTTCTTCGCGGTACAGCACGTAGGCGCGGGCGACTTTCTGTTCGCCGGCGCGCATCAGAGCCAGCTCGACTTGGTCCTGGATATCTTCGATGTGCAGGGTGCCACCATCGGGCATGCGACGCAGGAAGGTGTCGACGATGCTCTGGGTCGCTTTGTGAACGAAATCACGGATGCGTGACGATGCTGCGGCATTGTCGCCTTCGGTGGCGATGAACGCCTTGGTGATCGCCATCGAGATCTTGCTGCCATCAAAGACCGCGACATCACCGCCACGCTTGATGACGCGCAGTCGCTGCGGCGCGGTGATGTCCACTGACGCCTTGTCAGAGGAAGAAGGAGTGGTATCCATGACGCTTTCCTGTCGTTACGGGTCCCAGGGTAAAGAGTGCTGCCGTTCATGTCGCATCGCGAGAAGTCGAGCCTTATCGCGACGATGACCGAATTAATCGTCTTGTCTCGGCATTTTCGTGCCTGAAGAGGATTGTTCGGAACGAGCACGCGAAATACGGTAGTCCTATATATGGGGGGAATCCTGATGATGAGCACAAGATAGAGCTGTTTCGTGGGGGGTCGCAAGTGGATAAGTCGTTGATAGTCTGTGGTTCTCTTGGTGCTATTCTTGCGCTCCGTCAAAAAATCTATAACTAGCTGCCACGCGACGATTTTTCAATCAGCGTGGCGATCTCTATGATGCTCGACAGCTACTCGAAAGTGAATTCGGGTATCATCGCTTGCTATCCGCTATGGTAGGGAGTGGCGGCATGCACCCCTTTGTCGCACCGCTTATTCAGGCGACGTCTCTCTGGATAGCGCGAAGAATACAAAATAAAGATGAACGGAACTCGCACGACAAGGCCGAAGGTAGGCAGGGCTTCATGGCACTAATGTAAAGGGATGGATGACAGCTTGGACAGCAGCAGACATCACGATCACGTCCTGATCATAGAGGACGACGAGCGGCTGGCGCATCTGACGCGAGAGTACCTCGAGGCAAATGAATTCCAGGTCGATCTGGAATACGACGGTGCTCGTGCCGTGGAACGTATTCTCGACGAGCAGCCGGACATGGTCATTCTCGACCTCATGTTGCCTGGCGAGGATGGTCTTTCCATTTGCCGTCGCGTGCGTGCCCAGTATGCCGGCCCCATTCTCATGCTGACCGCGCGTACCGATGATATGGACCAGGTACTGGGGCTCGAAATGGGCGCCGACGATTATGTGCCCAAGCCGGTACAGCCACGCGTGCTGCTGGCGCGCATGCGTGCCTTGTTGCGCCGTGCCGATGCTCTGGACGCCGCCAGCGGCGCTACTCGGCTGAACTTCAGCGACTTGCTCATCGATAGCGCCACGCGAGAGGCTTGGCTCAACGACGAGCGCATCGACTTGACCAGCGCCGAGTTCGACCTGTTGTGGCTGTTGGCCGGTAATGCTGGTCGCGTACTGACCCGCGAGGAAATCTTTTCGCAGCTGCGGGGCATCAAGTACGACGGTCAGGATCGTTCCATCGATGTGCGAGTCTCGCGTATCCGGCCCAAGATCGGTGACGATCCCAACCATCCGCACCGAATCAAGACCGTGCGCAGCAAAGGGTATCTGTTCGTCAAGGACAGCTAACGTTGATGCGGCGAACCCTATCGGACAGCACCTTTCTGCGCGTTTACGCCTTGTTGTTGCTGGCGTTGGTGCTGACATTTGGACTCGCCTTGTTGGGATACTTGGTGGTCGATCAGGTGCGTCAGGAGAATTACCGCGAGCGCCTGGCCAGTGGCCCGATGCAGGTGCTTGCGCATCTGGCCGCCGAGCAGCCGGTCGACGAGCGCGACGAATGGCTGGCATCGATGTCATCGACGCTGGGTGTTCCCATGACGTTGCACCCCATCGATGACGTGTCGCTGAATTACTTCGATCGCTCGCGACTCAATGAAGGACGGCCGCTGATCGAGCGCCACGATGCGGCTTGGTCTGTGCTACGGCGTCTGCCGGATACGCCTTGGCTGCTGGAATTGCGTGTCGGTGGTCTCAAGGAGATGCAGTTACGCGGCGCAACCGAGGCCTTGCGAACCTGGCTCAGCGGCGTCTCGGAAGATGAACGCGACGAGCGTCTGGCGCGCCTTCAGCGTGTCTTCAAGATCCCGCTGGAGGTTTCACCGACGCCCCCCTCGGGTGTCGATCCTATCCAGCAATCGCGTCTCGAGGGCGGTGAAGTCGTCGTGCGACTCGAGCCGGGGCTCGGCGTGTTGTATGTGCACGCACGGCTAGGAGCGGATCGCTGGCTCAATATCGGCCCCGTCCCGTCCTTCGAACCGATGCCTATCTCGTTGGCGCTGGTCCTGCTGGGCATCATGTTGCTGGTGCTGGCAGGCACCATCTACTTCGTGGTGCGCGGTGTGGAAGGGCGCGTGGAGCGTCTGGAACGTGCCGCCACGCGTATTGCCGGGGGCCATCTGGATACTCGTGTCAAGGTCGAGAGCAACGACTTTCTCGGACGGCTGGGGATGGCCTTCAACGGCATGGCGGCCCAGGTGCAATCGTTGTTGCGCACGCAGCAGGAAATGATTCGCGCCGTCTCCCATGAATTGCGCACCCCGGTGGCACGTATCCGTTTCGCGGTGCAGATGGTCGAGGACATGACCGAGGAACCCGTGGTGCGGCGCCAGTTGCAGGATATCGACGGCGATATCGAAGAACTCGATCAGCTCGTCGACGAGATCTTGACCTACGCCCGCCTGGGGAGCGACAGCGCCCAGGGCATCCAACTGGCCACCGAAACCACCGATTGCCGTGCCATGGCCCATCGCGTGACCGATACTCTGGCACCGCTGCACGCGCATTTGCGCCTCGAAGTCCTGGACGGCGAGGAGGTCGATGTCGAGGCCGATCCGCGCTATCTGCAACGCGCGCTGTCCAATCTCGTGTCCAATGCCTGTCGCCATGCGGAAGGGCACATCCATGTCAGCGTGACACGGGAAGCGCGGGCCGTGCGCCTGGATGTCGAGGATGACGGCGCTGGTGTTCCCGAAGCCGACCGTCTGTTGATCTTCAAACCCTTCGCGCGTCTCGACGACAGTCGCACGCGGCGCTCCGGCGGTTATGGCCTGGGGCTCTCCATCGTGCAGAAAATCATGGCCTGGCATGGCGGCAGCGCGGTGGTCGAACGCAGCCCGCGGCTCGGCGGGGCGCGCTTTAGCCTGTTGTTGCCGACGTCGGACATGCTTCAGGGTGAGTCGCGCCACGCGCGGGGGCGCCGCCTGGGCAATACTTGACCGCTATCGTACTCGGCAGACGCTTGTATGCCGCAAGCGCTGGCGTGAAGCATGGCTAAGAAGAGACATGGCTACGCCGGCTTGATTCCCTCGAGTACCGAGAAGGAGGTCTCGCGCGCGGTGCGCAGGAAGTCCTCCATCCATGGCTCGTCACGACTCTCCTCGCGAATCGCCGCGAACAGTGTGCTCCATACCCCCTGCTCGCCGAGATGCAGGGCGCGTACATAACCGCGCTCCAGATACTCGGTGAGCGCCCAGTTGGGCAGTGCGCAGACCCCCCGGCCGCTGGCGACCAATTGCATCATCATGATCGTCAACTCGGCGGTGCGCACCTCGGCCGGCGTGAAGCCCGCGGGTGTCAGAAACTGGGTGAAGACGTCGAGGCGCGTGTGTTCCACCGGATAAGTGATCAGTGTCTCGCTGGCCAATTGTTCCGGCGTGACCCAGTCGCGGCGTGCCAGGGCATGCTGCTTGCCCACCGCGAGTAGGCCTTCGTAGCGGAACAAGGGTTCGTAATGAATCCCGGCCAGCGGCTGGGGATCGGCAGTGATCACCAAATCCAGCGATTCCCGCGCCAGTGACGGCAAGGCGTCGAAGCTGTAGCCGCTGGGGATATCGACCTCGACCTCCGGCCAGTGATCGCGAAAGTGATCGATGGTCGGCATCAACCACTGAAAGCAGCTATGACATTCGATCGCCATGTGCAAGCGCCCTTGTTCATGGCCGGCCAGGCGTGCCAGGTCGCGTTCCGCCATGCGGATCTGCGGCAGAATCTGTTCGGCCAGCGCTAGCAGGCGCTCGCCCGCCCGCGTGAAGGTGACCGGGCGTGTCTTGCGCTGGAACAGGGGCGTGTCCAGGCGCTCCTCGAGATCCTTGATCTGATGCGAGAGCGCCGATTGGGTGAGATGCACGCGTTCGGCGGCCTCGACGAGCGAGCCCGCGTCACGTAGTGCGATCAAGGTGCGGAGATGGCGAAGCTCGAGCATGGTGTATGAGAGCCGTTCATTTTAATGATTAGTTAATTTAGTTTGATTCACGCACTGCCGCCAGCGAGACTGCCCGCCAGCACATCACGGCGTCGCCGTGACCACGAAGTCACTTATTCTAGACGCATACCGCAAGGGGAAACACGATGGCGCTGGCACACATTCTGGGCTACCCGCGCATTGGCGCGAACCGTGAGTTGAAAAAGGCCGTCGAGGCCTACTGGAAAGGTGAAATCGATCAGGCCACGCTCGAGGAGAGCGGCAAGGCGTTGCGAGCCGCACACTGGCAAGCCAGTCGCGATGCGGGGCTCGATCTCGTCACCGTGGGCGACTTTGCCTTCTACGATCAGGTGCTCAACGTCAGTGCGCTGTTGGGGGCGGTGCCACCGCGTTTCGGTGCCGTCGAGGGCGAGGTCGACCTGGATACGACGTTCCGCATGGCGCGTGGTCGGGCGCCCACCGGCGAGCCGGCAGCAGCCTGCGAGATGACCAAGTATTTCGATACCAACTACCACTACCTGGTCCCTGAGTTGCACGCAGATCAACGCTTCCGGGTGGCCTCCACACGGTTGTTCGACGAAGTCGCCGAAGCTCAGGCCGAGGGACATTCGGTCAAGGTGGCGTTGCTGGGTCCCCTCAGTTGGTTGTGGCTGGCCAAGGAAAAAAGCGAGGGGCTCGATCGTCTGACCCTGCTCGATGCGCTGTTGCCGGTGTATGGCGAGATCCTCGAGCGTTTGTCGGCGCAGGGCGTCGAATGGGTGCAACTCGATGAGCCGGCCCTGGTGCAGGACTTGCCCCGTGACTGGCGCCAGGCCTACGAGGCTGCCTACAACAAGTTGCAGTCTGCGCGGGTCAAGCTTCTTGTGGCGACCTATTTCGGCGCCTTGGGCGATAACCTGGGCCTGGCCGCCGGGTTGCCGGTCGCCGGGCTGCACATCGATACGGTACGCGCGCCCGAACAGCTCGACGCGGTGCTCGACCGTCTTCCCACTTACAAGGTGCTGTCCATCGGCGCCATCGACGGACGCAATATCTGGCGCGCCGATCTGGCAGCACTGCGCGAGCGTTTGCAAGTGGCCCGCGCGCGTCTCGGCGAGCGTCTATGGATATCGGCCTCCTGCTCGCTGCTGCACGTGCCGGTGGACCTCGAGGCGGAAACCGACCTCGACGCCGAGCTCAAGAGCTGGTTGGCCTTCGCACGTCAAAAGCTAGATGAAGTCGTTACATTGGCGCACCTGCTCGATGGGCGCACTACGAACGAGGACACGGAGCGTCTGGACGCCGCTACACAGGCGCTGGAAGCACGCCGCAACTCCCCACGGATCCACAAGCCTGCTGTGGGTAAGCGACTGTCGGGCGTTTCTTCCGCTGATGCTGAACGTCCGAGCCCTTACGGTGCGCGTGCCAAGGCCCAGCGGCGTCATCTCGACCTGCCGCTGTTCCCGACCACCACGATCGGCTCGTTCCCGCAGACGCAGGACATCCGCGCCGCGCGCCGTGCCTTCAAGAATGGCGAATGGGACCGCGATGCCTACGAGACCCGTATGCGCGAGGAGATCGTCCACGCCGTCGAACGCCAGGAAGCCCTGGATATCGACGTGCCGGTCCACGGCGAGCCCGAGCGTAACGACATGGTCGAGTACTTCGGCGAACTGCTGGATGGCTTTGCCTTCACGCGCTTCGGCTGGGTGCAGAGTTACGGTTCACGTTGCGTGAAGCCACCGGTGATCTTCGGCGATGTGAGCCGCCCCGGCCCGATGACGGTGCGTTGGAGCGAGTACGCGCAATCGCTAACCGACAAGCCCATGAAGGGTATGCTCACTGGCCCGGTGACGATTCTGCAATGGTCCTTCGTACGCGACGACCAGCCGCGCGATGCCACCTGCCGTCAAATCGCCCTGTCGCTGCGGGATGAGGTCGCCGATCTCGAAGCGGCGGGTATCAAGATCATCCAGATCGACGAGCCGGCACTGCGTGAAGGCCTGCCGCTGCGGCAGGGCGAATGGCAGGGGTATCTCGACTGGGCGGTGGAAAGCTTCAAGTTGAGCGCGGCCGTGGCTCGCGACGAGACGCAGATCCATACCCACATGTGTTACTCGGAGTTCAACGACATCATCGCGGCGATTGCGGCCCTGGACGCCGACGTGATCACCATCGAGACGTCGCGTTCGGACATGGAGTTACTCGACGCCTTCCAAGACTTCGCCTATCCCAACGAGATCGGACCGGGCGTTTACGATATCCACTCTCCCAATATTCCCGAGGTGGAATGGATGGTGCAGTTGATGGAAAAAGCCGCCGAGAAGATCCCCGCCGAGCGACTTTGGGTCAATCCGGATTGCGGGCTGAAAACGCGTGGTTGGGCGGAAGTCGAGCCAGCATTGGCCAACATGGTCGATGCGGCCAAGGAATTGCGTCGCCGCCACGGGTGAGCTTTTCGCGTGGATGCCATTAACGCGCCGCCGAGCCACCGCTCGGCGGCGCGTTTCTTATGGTACCGGCGTTTCTCATGGCATGAGGACTGCTATGCTATCGGTCTTCTTTGATTGAATGATATCGCATGCAATATGTCTCGCTGATGGAAGTGGGGCGGGTCCTGACCAGCAAGGAGAAGCTGAATGTTCCCCAAAATGTCTCGGCGTGCGCGGCACGTTTTGTCGGCTGTGGTATGTGTCGCTGTGTTGGGCGGCTGTGCGAGTACCGAGAAGCCACCCCAGGTGAGCGACGCCTCGGGAAGCGATTTTACCCCGCCGCCGCGTCTCGATGTGCCGGATGAGAATGACGACGCCCCCAAGTCGCCGCTGCTGCCGAGCGCTTTCTTTGCCGATGGCGCGGAGGCATTCGTGTCCTGGCGCTGTACACCGGCACAGGATCTCATCTCGGCCTCGCCCGGGGATCATCTGCGATTGTGGTCGGCTCAGGGATACTACGGGCTCGAGCGTAGCGTGGTCGCCGAGGGCAAGCGCTACCGCAAAGGCACCCTGACGTTTGCCCAGCAGGGCGACGAGGCGCACGTCGAAAGCGACAACGGCCAGCTCGCCTGCCAGCAAGATGCGCGTCGCGATGCGATCACGCGCGCCGACGCCCCGAATGCGATTTTCAAGGGGCAGGGTAACGAGCCTGGATGGACGCTCGAACTCGACCGCGAGACGCCTCAACTCAGGCTGGTCACGCAATACGGCGAACAAAAGCGCACGCTGGATTATCGGGTTACGCGGCTCGATAACGGTCATCAGGCTGCCATGACGCTCGAGGCTGGCGACGCCGACGCGCCGGTGATCGTCGAGCTCAAGGCGCGGGCCTGTTTCGACAGCATGAGTGGCAAACCGTATCCCGTTCAGGTGCGTGTCGAGGAGGCGGGGCGTACCTGGGTCGGCTGCGGGCAGGGCGTCGAGCGAACACGCTGAGCCGTAGGTGAAAACCGTTTCATGATATCGAACGCTTCATGGGCTTTTTTGCGTTTTTCTTTTCAAACAGGGCAACGAATAATACGTCTATTCGCATCACATGCCCTGAACCCAATGAGAGGAATTCCGCATGGCCGTTCGCAATATTCTGCTGGTGACTGCTTCTATCCTCGGTGAACATGGCCAGTCACGTGCGCTGGCGACGCATTTCAAGGCGCAGCTTGGCGCGCGCGATGATATCCAGCTCACCGAGCGCGATGTCGTGACGCTCGACCTTCCGCACCTCGACGGCGCCGAAATGGCCAGTTGGATGACCGCTCCCGCTGAGCGTGATGCGGCCCAGCAGGAATTGGCCGAGCGTTCCGATACGCTGGTCGAAGAGGTGTTGGCACACGACCTGATCGTGTTGGCGGTGCCGCTTTACAATCTTGGCATTCCCAGCCAGCTCAAGGCGTGGTTCGACCGTGTTCTGCGGGCCGGCAAGACGTTCAAGTATACAGAGCACGGCCCGGTGGGGCTGATCGAAGGGAAGCGCGCCCTGGTGCTCGCGGCGCGTGGCGGTCAGTACGTCGGCACTGAGATGGATACTCAGACCGGCCACGTCAGCAGTCTGCTGGGCTTGGTCGGCATTCGCGACATCGACTGGATCTACGCGGAAGGTCTCAACATGGGCGAGGCAGTACGTGAGCAGGCCATGGGTGAAGCGCGTCAGGCCGTGGCGAATTACACCGCGGAACGTCTCTGACGCGTGACGCAGTGCCCGCAAACAAAGCAGAAGGCGGCTCAAGATGAGCCGCCTTATTTGTGTCAGGGCGATATGCCTGGCATGAGGCACTGGATCTGGCGCTCGTCCAGTGACAAGCAGGTGTCGGCCTGCGGCACGAACACACGGCTAAACAGCGAGGCGAAGGCTTTCTCATCGGGGCGCGCGCCGACAATACGTTCACTGTCTATAGGATGCCAGCCCTCGGCGTCGCGCTCGGCAAGCGTGAAATTGAACATGTGGTAGCCGGGCGTGCCTAGACGCAGGTCGGTGGCGATCAACTGGGTGGTGCCCTGGCGTTCCGCGGTGCGATAGCGCAAGAAAGGCCCGGCGAACCACGCAAGACGCTGCCCGGCCGCCGTCGCCAACGCGGCGTCCTGCCATGCGCCGCCACGTGGCAGGCGGGTCAGCGCCATCGGCGTGTGGCCATCGAAGAGGCTCACGACGCCTTCGTAGTAGGCGTCGTCTTGGACGACCGTGACACGCCAGAGCAGGATGTTGAAAGGCGTTGGCTGGACCAGACGCGCGGCGTCTTCGAGCCCTTGGCTGGCGAGACTCGGTCCGATGCGTGCGTTCACGGTGTTCTGTGCGGCGACCGCGAACGTCAGATAAAAACAAGCGAGCGTTAGTCCCCAGCCCAGCAGGCGCGGCGAATAGCCCTTGATCAGTGCGGCGGCCACGCCCACCAGCAATGGCAGCGTAAAAAGCGGGTCGATGATGAAAATGCTGTGCCAACTCACTGGTGGCGTCGTCATCGGCCACCAGAGTTGGGTGCCATAGGTGGTGAAGGCATCCAGCATTGGATGTGTCAGCAGGCAGCCGCCAAACAGCAGACCCCAGCGCCATGTGCCGATGGGCGGCGAAATTTGACGCCAACGCTCGCCTGCTCGGGCCAGTACGGTCAGCAGGAAGGCGAGGGTGCCGAGTACCCAAAGGGAATGGCTGAATCCCCGGTGATAGGTGTATTCGGCCACGGCGTCGCCATAGTCGATGACTACGTCGAGATCGGGCAATGTGCCGAGCACAGCACCGGCGATGACGGCCTTGCGTCCTAGACGGCGGCCCAGCACAGTGCCGCCGATGGCGGCACCGAGGCAGGCCTGCGTCAGTGAATCCATGCGCTGTGATCTCCCCTAGCGGCGGCGTGTTTCTGGTGGGCGTTCATTCGGTGTTCAGCCACGGTGGCCGTTGTGCGCGTACCCGGTGTTGGGTCGGACAGTCCTCGCGATGGGCTCCCGGCAGGTAGCCGGTACTCATCAAAAATTCGTTGACGATCTCGGGACCGGTGAAGCGGAAGGTGCGTTTGAATAGCTTCACCCATTCCGACAATGCGAGCGGATGATGCGCGTCGAGCCAGGCGGCGAAGCTACCGTGAGACGCCTGCAAGGCGAGCACGACATTGGCATTGTGAATCGCGGCGTCGACTTTGCGCCGATTGCGGATGATACCTGCATCCGAGAGCAGACGCGCCCTTTGCGTATCGTCGTAGGCGGCGACGCGTGCCACGGCAAAGTCATCGAAGGCCATTGAGAACGCCTCGCGCTTCTTGAGTACCGTCAGCCAGGAGAGCCCAGCCTGGTTGATTTCCAGGATCAAGCGCTCGAAGAGCCGGTCGTCGTCGCGCACGGGAAATCCGTACTCGTGGTCATGGTAGGGGCCATGAAAGGGATGACCGGGAGCGTGGTCGCAATACGTACTCATGGAAAGTGTGCCTCGCGGAGTGTTGACGAATCGCCCTGCCGGTGATGAATTCGCCGTGACCGGCGGGCTGGTTTACCATAGACGTTTAGCCTGCATAACATCATGAGGAGACTACCATGCAGTACCTGCACACGATGGTCCGTGTCGCCGATCTCGACGCCTCGCTGCGTTTCTACTGTGACCTGCTGGGCCTCAAGGAAGTGCGACGCAAGGAGAACGAAAAGGGTCGTTTCACGCTGGTATTCCTCGCCGCGCCGGAGGACGAGGAACGTTCGCGCGAGCAAAAGGCTCCGGAGGTCGAGCTCACCTACAACTGGGACCCGGAAACGTATACCGGCGGTCGTAACTTTGGTCACCTGGCGTATCGTGTCGATGATATCTACGCCCTGTGCCAGTACCTGATGGACAACGGCGTGACCATCAATCGCCCGCCGCGCGATGGTCACATGGCTTTCGTTCGCTCGCCGGACGATATCTCCGTGGAGTTGTTGCAAAAGGGCGATGCGTTGCCCGCTCAGGAACCGTGGGCGTCGATGGAAAATACCGGCAGCTGGTAAGCCGCCACGCGTCGCGTCCCGTTCCCGCGCTGGGTGGGACGCGGCTATCGCCGCAGGCCGGAAAACCCCCATGAACTTGAAAGGACACCCAGGATGTCACAGGACGTGACCCTTCCCTCGGCGTTACGCGATGCATTCCGCCGTGAAGCCGACACGCTCGACAGCATCGATCGCGATGTCTACCTCGCCAACCGGCGTGACCCGCTGGAGCCGATCATCGGCTTGGGCCCACGCGACGCACCGGTGGGATTTTTCGGACGCGACCCCGGTCGTCAGGAGGTCGTGCATGGCGCGCCCTTCGTAGGCAGCGGTGGCCAGAAGGTGCGCGCCGGGCTGTACAAGCATCTGCACGGGGAGGCGCTGCCCGATTTCGAAGCCTCACTCGCCGTGGGGCGGCGTTATTTTTGGGCCAATACCGTGCCCTACAAGCCGACCGGCAACAAGGCGTGGTCGATGGCGGTCAAGAAGCGCTTTCAGCCCTTGATGGCGGAGCTTTTGATCGCGCACTGGCAAGGCCGCACTCTGATTACCCTGGGGCGTGAGGCGTTCTTGTGGTTCGCCATCGGTCAGTCGCGTGAGATCAAGCGTGAACTGGAGACTTTCTGGGCTCGCGAGGACCGTTTCGAGGCGCTGCATACCACCCTGCTGTCACTCCCCGATGGGCGTAGTGCCGAGTTCCAACTGGCGCCGCTGCCGCACCCTTCTCCTCTCAACCAAACTTGGTTCAAGCGTTTTCCGGCACTGCTAGAGGCACGCCTCGCTGCTCTGGAGCGTGCCCACTGAGTGGTGTGCGGAGTGGTATAAGGCGCTGAATTAGTCGGGGTGCATCGCCAAACGCCCGCTGCCCATGAACATGATCGCCAGGGCACCGCACAGAAAAATGCCCTGTAATTCCAGCGTCCAGCCACCTTGCGCGTTGAGCGTCAGCAATTCGTCGTGGTGGACGAGGATAAACGCCACCAGCATGTCGCCGCCCATCAACAGGCCGCCGATGCGCGCCTGCCAACCCAGGATGGCCATCAACGGCGCAACGATCTCACCGATGAGCACCCCATACGCGAGGAAGATCGGGACGCCCATGGCGTCGAGCATGTTGCCGATGTCGGTAATGCTGGTGGGTGACAAGAGCTTGTCGACGCCGTGTAGCAGAATCAGCCCACCCACGGCCAGGCGCAGAATCAGTTTTCCCAGGTCGTCATGATGCAGCAGTCGTTGCATAGGCTCGATATCCTTCATCGTTTGAAACCGGCATCCAGCCGGGCAAGGCGTGTGAACTTTCGCATGTTCGCGCGTCGCTCACCAGTAACGCCACTTCTTAACATTTATTTACGTTTTGCTGGCACTTTAGCGTGCATTAACTAAGCTTTCTTAGAAATACCGCTGGAAGCGGATCTTGCAGATATTGGCACCGACACTGGCGGGTAAGACCGTCATCCGGTGAAGACATATAACGATCCTTGCCCTGAGGCCCACTGAAAAGGGGCAGAGGCGAGGACGCTACGTTGCGAATCACGCAACGGTACGCGGGTAAAAAGGGATATCCCAGATGACTTCAAGGGCCTTACAGCGGCTCTGGGGATGGTCGTGCAGTGCGCCGGGGGCGTTGCCGCTGGAGCATCGACGCAGCTATGAGGTGGTAGCGCAGACCTTCGTGCTCGCAAGCCTGGGGCATTTGTTGTTTGCATGCGTGCTGATCGGCTTGCAGATCCCGCTGCTGATTATTTTGAACCTCGCCTGCGTGGTGACCAATACGGCAGCGTTGATGCTGCACCGGCGCTTGCAACTGACTCAGGCGATGACCGTCAAGCTGGCCGCCACGCTGGTGTTGATCACGCTGAGCGTATGGCTGATCGGTGCCGATGCTGGCTTCGAATATTACTTTTTTTTGCTGCTTTGCGAGATGTTGATCAGCGATATGGCGGCCCGTTACAAGATCGTGATGAGTACCACGATCGGTAGCGTGGCGCTGGCTACGTTGTTGATGGCACCGCACTCCACTCCTTGGATGCTTGAAACAGCCGATTTCCGCGAGGACATCCGCATGACCAATCTGGTCATGGTCTTTTTGATTCTGGGGCTGATTCTGTGGCGGCTGCATGCCATCACCGAGCGTTGCGAGCACCATTTTCGACGCGACGCCACCCATGATTATCTCACCACAGTGCTCAACCGGCGCGCCATCTTTCATGAAGCCGACATGCTGTGGCAGCAGGAGCGGAATTTCACGCTGCTGCTGCTCGATGCCGACCACTTCAAGCAGGTCAATGATACCCATGGTCATACTGCAGGCGACGAAGTCTTGCGTCACCTGGCGTATATAGTGCGAAGCGCCTTGCGCGAAAACGACCGTCTCGGGCGCGTAGGCGGCGAGGAATTCTTGATCGTATTCCCCGACAGCACGCGAGATGAGGTGCTCTCGGTCGCATCGCGCATTCGTCGATGCCTGGTCGACCAGCCGTGTCGGATGGAAGCGTTAACCCTCCCGGTAACGTTCTCCATGGGCATGGCCGCGGCTCAGGAAGCCACATCATTGCAAGCGCTCATCGACATGGCCGATCGCCGCTTGTATCGCGCCAAGTCGGCCGGACGCGATCAATTGGTCATGAGTGACCTGGAAATCATCGGGCCGGCGGCGGCGTTGTGACATGCCTGGAAACGCCGTGCGGATATCGTTTCGTCTCATACGGATATCCTAGCGCAACGAAGCGGCAACATGGCATTTTGCTTATTTGGCGTTTGACGAATTTCATGCTGCAAAGCGGCTAAATTCATACACGAATCGTCCTTTTGATGCGCCGAATATGGCTAACCTTGCTAGGGAATCGATGCAGGGGGAGGCCCGTCGCATGACGTGGCCTAACGCAATAAAAAGGGATTCATTCATCATGCCGCTACGTACCTATCGCCTCTGGGGGGGCCGAGGCGCCGCGTTGCCTCCGTCTTGCCCTCTGCCGCCGGAATACCGCCGTTATTTCGATACCTTTGCCCATCTGTATGCCATGGCGTTGGTGGCCTATGCCGGCTTGATGCTGCCGCTTTTCGTCTGGCTAGGACGCCCCGGGCCGATATTGATCGTTCTATGCAGCATCTTGATGACGCTCGGCGCGCGCGGGCTGCATCATCGGGGCTATATGGCCTGGGGCGCGGCCTTGCTGTGGGGCATGATGCTGCTGCTGATTGGCGAGGCTATTCGCCTCTACGGCGCCGGCGTCGGCTTCGAATTCTACGTGGGCCTGGCACTACTGGTGCTGCATATCAGTGCGATCCCGCGCAGCTACAAGATCGTATTGTCGCTGTTGCTGCTGGGCGTGACTGGCGCGTTGTTGATGAGCATGCACCGGGGGGAGGGCCAAGTCGCGCTGCCCTCCGCGACGTCGACGTGGCTGTTGTGGGTCAATCTAGTGCTGACCGGAACGCTATTCGCTGGTGTGCTGATGGGGCTGGAAGGCGTGACCGAACGGCTCGAACGTGCGTATCGCCGTGAAGCGCTACACGACATGCTGACTGGTGCTCTCAATCGTCGCGCGATCGTCGCCATTGCCGAGCGCTGGCAGCGCGCCAAGCGGCCTTTCGCCGTGGTGTTGCTGGATGTCGATCATTTCAAGCGGTTCAATGATCTACATGGGCATGCCGCGGGAGACGCAGCGCTCTGTCATCTCGTGAATTGCCTGCGCCAGGGGTTGCGCGACGGCGATATGCTGGGGCGTTACGGCGGTGAGGAATTCATGCTGCTGCTCCCGGGAACGTCGCGTGTTGCTGCCATGGCGGTCGCCGAGCGCATCGCGACCATCGTGCGCGATCAGCCATTGGTGCTGCCCGACAAGTCGCTCGGGATGACCGTCAGCCAGGGTCTCGCCATTCAGGAGGAGGCGGCGACGCTAAGCGCCATGACCGCCTTGGCCGATCGGCGGTTGTATGCCGCCAAAGGCGCAGGGCGCGATCGTGTCATGGTTTGGGAAACTTTTGACAGATTGTTCCCCATACCGACCCGGTGTGTCGTCGAAGGCGCCGAGGCGTGTCCCTTCGAACCGCCTCGGCGACATGACGATTCAGCGGTCAAGGCGTGAGACGCGCATGCAATGATAAATGTTGAAGCGCACGAGATGGAGACCCAGCGATATCTAAGCGTGACGGTTAGTGATGACGGCGGGGCAGGAGTCGCTCAAGGCCTTGATGCAGGCATTGCGCGCTGCGCTTGGCGATGGGCGTGCACAAAACCCATGGCAGCAATAGCAGGGCAATGGACAGGGAGCCGACGAAGATGTCGCTAAACCAGTGAGCGCCGACCATGATGCGAGGTGCCGTAGCGGCCAGCACCAAAAGAATACTGGCGATACGGGTGAGGCGGTCACCGAAGGTCAGCATGAAGCCCGCAAAGATCATCGCCATGATGCCGTGGTCACCAGGGAAGCTATTGCCCGCTTGGTCCTTGGTAGCAAAGGTGACGAACTGCGAGACCAAGTTGACGTTGTCAAAGACTTTGGTGGGACTCGGGTGACCATAGGTAATGATATGGCGGACTAGTTCATTGATGATTCCCGCTGTGAGCAGCATGGTAAATCCGATACCGAGCCAACGGCGCCAACCCCCATTTCGATCACGATAGCAGGCATAGCCCATGGTCCCCAGCATGCAGCATATGATCAGCAAGTCGAACTTGCGATTGTTAAGCGCAGCTATAATGGTTGTCCAATGGGGGTTGTCGGCCGTCAAGGTGTGGTTGAATAACCAAAAAACACCGTCATCGAGCGTGGACCAAAGTGTGAACTGAGGAATCCACCAGCTTGTGATCAGGGCAATGCCCATCAAGTTAAATAGGATAATACGGGCGATATTCATGACAATAGTGCTTCAGTAGCAAGTTGTAGAGCGATATTTTACGTCTTTATATTGTTCGTGAACAGTGTTTCTTATCGCTTTATCTCTTTGCTACGGCTGTGGCGCGCACCGTTGAAATCGGCTTGGCGTTTACGGAGCCTTCAGTCCAGTGAGGAAACTCGTCAACTCGGTACGGCGTCGCAGGGCGGTGAAGCGTCTGGCAGCTTCGTCGTCACGCCCACGCATCTGGTTGAGCCACTGCTTGAGCAGCGAGACCACGATCTTTTCCGGCAGGTGCATGCGCATACGCTGAGCATAGGCCGTCAGCATTTCGGCACGCGCCGCCCAGGGCGTCTCCGTCAAGTGCTCGCCGGTACGCTGCCAATGCTTGATGCGCCGCGCCAACCAGGGGTCGGCGAGCATACCGCGCCCGAGCATCACGTCCGTGCAGCCTGACAGCGTACGCGCCTTCCAATAGTCTTCCAGTGTCCATATATCGCCGTTGGCGATGACCGGTATCGTCAGCCGGGCGCGAATGCGTCCGATCCATTCCCAATGCGCGGGCGGTCGATACCCTTCGCGACGGGTTCGGGCATGCACCACCAGGTGTGCCGCACCTCCGGCTTCGGCGGCCTCGGCACAGGCAAGTGCCACTTGTTTGTCGTCAAATCCCAGGCGGATCTTGGCAGTCACGTCGATCCCCAGGGGCGTCAGTGCCTCATGTACGGCACGCACGACGCTGTAGACGCGCTGTGGGTCGCGCAGCAGCGAGGCGCCCCCATCATGGCGATTGACAGTCTTGGCCGGGCAGCCGAAGTTGAGATCGACCTGGCGGGCGCCGAGCGCCTGGGCGTGTACCGCGTTTGCCGCCAGGGCATCGGGATCGGAGCCGAGTAGCTGCAGGTGGACCGGTGTGTCGCTTGAAGTCGCGCAAGCGGCCTGTTCGAGCTCGGGACAGTGACGCAGGAACACTCGGGCCGGCAGACGCGCGTCGACCACGCGCACGAATTCGGTCACCGTCCAGTCGAGCGCACCGTCGGCGCTCAACAAATCCCGCGTGACTACATCGATCACGCCTTCCATCGGGGCCAGGCCGATGCGCCCGCTGGCCACTTGCATCATGTCGTCGTCATTACTCTGGGTGTCATTGCAAAATTTCGCGTATGGGTACGACAACGCCAACGTCGGTGTCGTCTGGTGTCAGGAAGGTTCTAGCGACGTGAGCCGCCCCTTGAGGCGCGAGGTCAGATCGCTCAAGTCACTGTCGCGCTCGCGGGGCCATGCGATGTCGAGTGTCACGCCATCGGCGTCGTAATCAGCGCTTTCGATGAGGGCGTCCTGCGTGGTGAGCCACTCGCGGGCAACGGCCTCGCCGGCAAAATCAATGCGTATCCGTAGTGTTCGACGCTCGATGAAGGGGCGCCGGGGTAGACCCTCGAGTGCCTGGATGACCGCCTGTGTATAGGCGCGGATCAAGCCACCGGTGCCCAGCTTGGTGCCGCCGAAGTAACGAATCACCACGCAGCCGATCTGTCCCAAACCCGAGCCTTCCAGTGCCTGATACATGGGCCGCCCCGCGGTGCCGCCGGGCTCGCCATCGTCGGAAAAGCCGATGGCATTCTGCTCGCCGGGCGCGCCAGCGATATAGGCCGTGCAGTGATGGCTAGCGTTGGGATGAGCAGCCCGCGCTTGCGCCAGCAACGCGTCGAAACTGGCGATATCGGGGATGAAGGCCGTCCAGGTAATGAAGCGGCTTTTCTCGATTTCGATCTCGTGGTCGCGATACTCGCCGGATGCGAGGTCGGGAATCGCGTAGCGCATCAGTGACTCGTGGTCGCGTGACGCATCACGCCCATCACCAGACCCAGCACTTGTACGTCGTCGTTCTTGAGATAGATGGGCGCCATGTCATCGTTGGCGGGTTGCAGGCGCACGCCGGATTTCTCGATGTAAAGCCGCTTGAGCGTGACTTCCTGGTTATTGATCTGTACCACGGCGGTTTCGCCGTTCTCGGCTGACTCGAAGCGCTCGATGATGATGATGTCGCCATCGAAGATGTTGCTGTCGATCATCGAATTGCCGCGCACGCGCAAGGCATAGGTATTGCGTCGTACCATGCGCGACGGCACGTGAATGGCCTCGTCGTCGAGGCAAGCCTCCATGGGCAGCCCGGCGGCAACCACGCCCAGCAAGGGAATCTCGACGAAATCGGTGGCGTCGATCTCTTCCCAGGCGGCGTCCGATAGTGGCAGGTTCGGCAGGCGCTGCAGATAGTGCGGCGTAACGTGCGACATGACCCTCTCCCTCGGATGATCCTTCGGCATCATAGCAAGGCGAAGCGAGGCGGCAAATCCCGCTAGCGGCGTGGCGTTAATGATGGGGCTTGGGCCACGCCCGCGCCTCGGATAGACTGCGGGCTCTCATGCATGGCTCGAGCATCGGGTCGCGACATACTCCTGGGGGAATTCCGGCAGCGCATGCGCCTTACGTCCATCAAACTGGTCGGCTTCAAATCGTTCGTCGATGCGGTCAATGTGCCGTTCGCCGGCAACATGACCGCCATCGTCGGCCCCAATGGCTGCGGCAAGTCGAATATCATCGACGCCGTGCGTTGGGTGATGGGCGAATCCTCTGCCAAGACATTGCGCGGCGAGTCGATGACCGATGTCATCTTCAATGGCTCCACCGGACGCTCGCCGGTGGGGCAGGCATCCATCGAATTGGTCTTCGACAACAGCGACGGGACCATTGGCGGTGCCTATTCCCAGTACGCCGAAATCTCCGTCAAGCGTCAGGTTACCCGCGACAGCCAATCGAACTACTTCTTCAATGGACAGAAGTGTCGACGCCGCGATATTTCCGATCTGTTTCTGGGCACGGGGCTGGGGCCGCGTTCCTACGCTATCATCGGGCAGGGCATGATCACGCGCTTGGTCGAGGCGCGCCCCGAGGATCTGCGCTCGACACTGGAGGAAGCGGCGGGCGTTTCCAAGTACAAGGAACGCCGTCGCGAAACCGAAAATCGCCTGCGCCGCACTCAGGAGAACCTCGACCGCCTCGACGACATTCGCGAAGAGCTCGACAAGCAGCTCGAACGTTTGAAGCGTCAGGCCGATGCCGCGCGGCGCTACCAGACCCTTAAAGACGAGGAATATCGCCTCAAAGGCGAGCTGGCCCTACTGCGCACGCAGGCGTTTCGAACCCAGCAACATACCCAGGAACAGCACGTTCGTGAGCTGGAAACCCAGGTCGAGCAAGAGATCCTCGGGCAGCGCCAATGCGAAAGTCGTCTGGAAGAATCGCGTCTGGCGCACGATGAGGTCGCCGCCGAACTGGAGACCCATCAGGCCCGCTTCTATGAGACCGGTGCCGCTATCGCGCGCATCGAGCAGTCCATCGAGCATGCCCGTTCGCGCGATCAGCAGTTGGCGCAGGATATCGAAGATGCGCGCCGCGAACTGAGCGAACTCGAACAGTTGGGGGCTCAGGACGACGAGCGTCGCGGGGCCCTGGACGAGCGCCTAGAAAGTATCGTCCCCGAGCTTGAAGAGGCCCAGGAAACGCTGGACATGCTGCAGGAGTCGCTGGACGCCGCCGACGAAGAAGCCGCCACAGCGCAACAAGAGTGGGAGCGTTTCAACGAAAGCGATCGTGACGTGGCGCACGGGGCCGAGCGAGCCCAAGACGACGTGCGTCGCCTCGAAAATACCATCGCCGAATTGGACGACCAGATCGGCAAACGCCGCCAGCAACGCCAGGAGTTGCCCGACGTCGAGGCGTTGCGCGGCGAGCGCGGTGAACTGCGCGAACAACTCGAAGCGCAGGACCTCGATCAGGAAGCGCTGGAAAGCCAGCGCGAGCACCTGCAGCAACAGCGCGAGGACGTTCAGACACGCCTCGACGACGCGGCCGCTCAGCGCGATACACAGCATTCGCAGCTGAGTCGTCTGCAGGGCGAGCTGGCGTCGGTGGAGGCCTTGCTCGATGCCGCGTTGACCGATGACGATGCCGCCCTGGAGTCGCACCTCGCGCGCCATGACCTGGCTGAGGCGCCGCGTCTGGCCGAACGGCTGGAGGTCGCCGCGCCCTGGGAGACGGTCGTAGCCTGGGCCTTGGCGCCGTGGCTCAAGGCGCGCCTCGCGACGTCGTCCGCCATGGCCGAGGTCGTCGCCGACGCTCCACCTGCTGAGTTGGCCTTGCTGAGTGGCGATGACGTGGCGCCTGTTGCCGGCACCTTGAGGGAGCAGGTCGACGGCGCCGGGGCGCTGGGCACTTGGCTCAACGCCATTCACTGCGCCGCCGATGAAGATGCCGCCTGGGCGACGCGCGCGCGTTTGGCGGCAGGCGAGAGTGTGGTCACCCCTGGTGGGCTGTGGCTGGGCCCGGATTGGGTACGCCGGCGTGGCGAGTCGGTATCCGAGGATGGCGTGCTGGTTCAGCGCCGTCGACGCGAGACGTTGCAGGCTGATATTGCGGCGCTCGAGGCGTCGCTCGAGACGCTCGAGGAAACGTTGCAGACCGCGCGTGAAGCGGTGGAAAACTCGGCGGCGGAACTCGAATCGCTGCGTCTTCAAGAACGCGACCTTGGGCAGCGTCGGCAGCAACTGGCTTCGCGCGAGGCCGGGCTGGCGAGCCGTCTGGAGCAGCTCGACGCGCGCTCCCGTGAGCTCGATGACGATGTGGCGCAGCTCGTCGAGCGGCATGCCGAGCGGCGCCTGGAACTCGAGGAAACGCGTGAGCGCTGGCAGGCGGCGATGAGCGATGTGGACGCCAATAGCCAGACCCGCGAGAGATTGGAGAATCAGCGTCGCGAAGCACGGGAAAAAGCCCAATCGCTACGCCAGCAGGTAGCGCCTGCGCGCGAGCGCCAGCAACATCTGGCGATGGAGCGTCAGCGTTTGGAGACGGAGCGCTCGGGGCTCGATCAGCAGTATGCGCGCTCGCGCGATCAGCGTGAGCGTCTGGCCGAAAAGCTCGCCATGCTTGAAGAGCAGCGCGCCACCCTGAGTGAGCCGGAAGAGGAAACGCGGGAACGGCTCGACGAATTACTCGACCGGCGCAGTCGCGAGGAAGCGACGCTCAACGCCTCGCGCGATCGTGCACATCAATTGGCCGAGACGCTGCGTGACACCGAGGCCTCGCGTCAGCAACACGAGCGCAACCTCGACGGTCTACGCGGCAAGCTCGAAGAAGCGCGCATGCAGGTACAAGCCCTGACGTTGAAAGCCGATACACAGGATGCACACCTCGAAGAACTCGGGCACGATGTCGACGCGTTGCGTGAAGGGCTCGATCCCAACGCGACCGAATCCGCGTGGCAGACCCAGCTCGACGAGCTCGGCGATAAGATCCGCCGCCTCGGCGCCATCAATCTGGCGGCCATCGAGGAATACGATCAACAGGCCGAGCGTCGCGACTATCTCGAGGCCCAGCATGCCGAACTGAGCGAAGCCATCGAGACCCTGGAAAAGGCGATTCGACGTATCGATCAGGAAACGCGGACGCGTTTCAAGCAGACTTTCGATCAGGTCAATGCCGGCTTCGGCGAACTTTTTCCCAAGGTCTTCGGCGGTGGGGCCGCATGGTTGACGCTAACCGGCGACGATTTGCTGGAGACGGGGGTGGCCATCATGGCGCGCCCACCGGGCAAGAAAAACACCACTATTCATCTTCTATCGGGGGGTGAAAAAGCACTGACGGCATTGTCGCTGATATTTGCTATCTTTCAGCTCAACCCGGCACCATTCTGTATGCTCGACGAAGTCGATGCACCGTTGGATGATGCCAACGTGGGACGTTACGCCAAGCTGGTGAAGGAAATGTCCGAGAGTGTTCAGTTCATTTACATCACACACAATAAGATTGCCATGGAAGCGGCCGAACGATTGATGGGCGTGACCATGCAGGAAGCCGGGGTATCCCGGCTGGTATCGGTAGGAATTGACGAGGCGGCGACCCTGGTGGACGCATGAACGACTTGCAGAAAATCGCCAAAAGGGTTACCAACACTATTGTGAGCCTCGACAGGGATATTGAAGGGTGATTGCTCTGAGCTAAGGGTACTACTTGACATTCAAAAAAAGTGGCCCCTTTTTTGTTAATCGCGCTATGCTTCTTCACGAAAGAGTTTTAATTATGGCGCCAATAGCGAACAGGCAAGAAGACCCATGGAACTAAGAGAGTGGCTAATCATCTTGGGGCTGGTGCTGGTGACGACCATCGTGATCGACGGTGTGCGTCGGCTCCAACGCCAGCGCCGCGTCCCGCGCCTCGACCAGGCAGCGCATAGTCGGGTATCCGAGGGCAGGGACGCCGAGGAAGAAGATCCGGAAAAAGCGGCCCGTGAGGCTGAGGTCCGGCGGGAATTGCCCAATGGAGGTGCGCGAGTCGTGCGCGATGCCACCTTCGATCGTAGTGAGGAGCGTGAACCGGTACGGCCGGAATCGCCCTTGCGTCAAGAGCGAATTCCCGAGGAAGAGCTCGAGCCTAGCGTGCTCAAGCGTGGCCGAGGCAATGCTCATGGGGACAATGCGCATCGGGATGATGAGGCTCAGGAGGGCAAGCGTTCCGGCATGAGAGGCATGAAGGATGCCGTGCGTGCAGGGGCTCAGCGTATGAGTGCCTCGGCCCAGCGCCTCACGGCGTCCCGTAACCATGATGACGAGCATCTGTCCGATGATGAGTATCCGCATCACGAGCCGACGCTTGAATCATCATCGGATCGAGAGCCCGCGCTTGACTCAGCTCGCGCCGATGCGGCGCGTCCGGCAATGGACGAAACGTCGCAGCGTCGGCGTGAGGAAGCGCCTACGCGGCGGGCAACGCCTGATGAGCCACCGGCGGCTCGTGCCACGGACGAAGCGGCCGAGGTACCCCCGCAACAGGCACCTGCCGAGGAACCAGCGCGTGCCGAGGAACATACGGCGCACCGCGAGGTGGTCACCGATCACCCGGCGGTAGAGCGTGCCAAGCGTAATCCAGTGCATGCCGATCGCGCACGCGAGGCCTTGTCCGACGCCGAAGAAGTCATCGTCATCAGCGTCCTGTCACGCGACGAGACGGGTTTCCAGGGCCCGGACTTGCTTAAACTGATGCTAGCTTGCGGGCTGCGTTACTGCTATGAAATGGGTGTTTTCCACCGTTTCGAGACAGAATCCGACGAAAGCGCCTTGCAGTTCACTATGGTCAACGTGCTCAAACCAGGCGTGTTCGATCTCGATGACATGGACGAGTTCACGACGCCGGGGGTGACGTTCTTGATGCCGCTACCCAGCGCGAATGATAGCGCGGCGGCGTTCGAGGCCATGTTTGAAACCGCCATGGTGCTGGTACGCAATCTCAGCGGCGAGCTGAAGGACGAAAACCGCAGCGTGATGACGGCGCAGACGGTGGAATTCGCTCGGCAGCGCGTGCAGGAATTCGAGCGCCGCCATCGCCTGCACCGCTATCAGGCGAATTGAGAGCGTTAGCATCGCGATTCTTGCCTGTTCTCGCGATGCTTGTTCTTGAAGACGGCTGCTCTTGAAAACCAGCGGGGCCCCTCGGGGCCTCGTTTTTTTATGCACGACGAGGGCCGATATCAGGGTGTCGTGCGACTAGCCGTGAGGAGCCCTTGTAGAGCGCTGGTATCCAGACAGCGGTAGGTGAACGAGGGGCGTCCCACCTGTCCATAGTGGAAGGACTCACCGAGATAGCCGTGCTCGGTCAGGTACTTTAAATACTTGCGCACCGAGACGCGGGACATGCCAGTGGCCGGGATCAGGCTTTCGGTGGTGAAGGTTTCCGTGTCGAGGCTCAGGATGGCCTGGGCGATTTGCGCCAACGAGGGCGTCGTCAGCCCCTTGGGCAGGCCATCGCTACGCGTCTGGCGTGGCCTGGCGGGCTGGAAGAGCCGGTCGAGGTCGCGTTGGTCGGCTTGTTCGGGTAGGCGCTCCAGCGTGGCGCGCACGCGTCGGCAGGCATCGACGGCGACCTTGAAGCGCTCGAACTCGAAGGGTTTGACCAGATAGTCGCGCACGCCGAGGCGCCGTGCGGCGCGCACTGTCTCAGTCTCGCTGGCGGCGGTGATCAGGATGACGTCGATGTCGCGCCCCAGCCGTTGCAGGTAACGAACGATTTCCAGCCCGTTACGACCGCGCAGGTAGACGTCGAGCAGGATGACGTCGACGGTATCGCTCTCCAGTACGTCCAGGGTACTGGGAATATCGCCGCATTGCGCGACCAGCGCGACGTCATCGAGTCGGTTGAGGTATTCGACGTTGAGGCGCATGACCATGGGATCATCCTCGACGATGAGTACTTGCAGTGGCGTATCGCTCATGCCGGCGTTCCCATTGCTCGCTCAATTCTCGGTGGTGGACGAAACAGCATAGGGTAGGGCGACTTCGATCAACGTGCCGCGCCCTGGTTCGGAATATAGCGCCAGGGTACCGTCATGCGCTTCGACATGCTCGCGCACCATTGCCAGTCCAAGGCCGCGCTGGCGTCCCTTGGACGAGGTGCCTGTGGCGAAGACGTGCGCCTGCATGGCCTCGGGGATGCCGGGGCCGGTGTCCTGCACATGCAGCGATAGCAGGGCGGCGTCGACGCCCATGGTGAGCGTGACGTGGCGCTCGTGTTGCGCGTCGACGGCGTCGAAGGCGTTCTCCAGCAGGTTGCCCAGCACGATGACCAGCGTGTGAATCATGGCGGGGTCTTGCGGTGCGGGGATGGCTTCCTCGACGTCTACCGTCAAGGTAATGTCGCGCTCGCGGGCCTCGCTCTGTTTACCCAGTAGAAAGCCCGCCAACACCGGTTCGCCGATGCCTTCGACCAACGCCGCACCCGGTGCGACATGGTGATCTGCCACGTCGCGCAGATAGCGCTGCAATGTGGGGTATTCCTCCACTTGCACCAGGCCGAGCATGACATGCAGCTTGTTCTTGAACTCATGTGTCGCCGCACGTAGGGCTTCGGCGTAACGTCGGACGCCGGTCAATTCCTCGGCGAGCAGGCGTACTTCGCTCTTGTCGCGGAAGGTCGCCACCGCGCCGATGACCTGACCCTGGTGGTGAATCGGCATGCGGTTGGCGAGCAGTGCCTGGCCGTTGATGAAGATTTCTTGGTCGAGCGAAGCTTCACCGTTTAGCAGCACATCCGGCAGCCCGCTCTGTGGCAGGTAGTCGGTGATTGGCGTGCCCAGCGCTGGTACTTCAAGGCCCGCTTGATTGAGCAGCGAGCGGGCGGCGGTGTTAGTCAGGGTAATATGCCCGGCGACATCCACCGCGAGAATACCTTCGTGTACCGAGCCGAGAATCGCCTGGCGTTCTTCCACCAAGCGCGTGATCTGGTACGGCTCGAGCCCCATCAGCACACGCTTGATGTAACGTGCCAGCCAGCTGGCACCAAGGCTGCCGAGAATCATGAGAAGTGCGATGCCCAGCATCATGTGCAGGCGGTTGTCGGCCAGGCGGGCGCCCAGCGTATCCAGTGTCACCCCGACCGAGACGGCGCCGATTACCTCGCTGGCAGCATTACGTACCGGTGCGAAGCCGCGAATGCTGACGCCCAGGGTTCCCTTGGCCCGCGAGGCATAATGCTCGCCCTGCAGTGCCGGACCTTCGTCACCGCCCTGGAAATGCTTGCCGATACGCGTCGGGTCGGGGTGCGTGAGGCGAATGGCATGGGGATTCATCACCACGATGAAATCCACATCCAGGCGCTGGCGCAATGCGTCGATCTCCCGTTGTAGGTTGTTATCGGCGGCGAAATCGCGCTGGCCTCCTGCTTCCTTCAGCACGTTGATGACACGCTGTCGCGACGCCACGACCTGGGCGATATCAGTGACGCGGGCCGCCTGGGCGTCTTCCTGTGTGTCGCGCAGGGTGGCATCGAACATCCACAATGCCACGCCCAGCGTGACGATCACCGTCGAGGCCACGAGTAGCGAGATCAACACACTGAGACGAATGGTCGGCAAGCGGGGCATGCGTATCGGGCCCTATGGGGTGGTTTTCGACCTTGGTGTAATATCCAAGCGTGGCGTGCTATGCCGGATACAAGGCCGTCGTTTTCAATAATTTCAAAACGCTTTAATAAGTTGGCAAAGCTTGGTTCACGGCACGTGCGGCTTATCCTCGGCGGCGTTCACGTTCTCCGCCCGTCCGGGTGGATTCCAACACATGGGAGCACGCCAATGAATACCAGTGCCGCTACACAAAGCCTGGACGATACCCAGCACGCTTCGAGCGCGCTGGGTACGTTGCGCATCTTCGGTCTGCCGTTGCCGGTCTTCTTCATCGCTTTCGCCGTCATGGTCGTGGCCATGTTCACCGACACGTTGCCCAGCGGCATGATCGGCGCCTTGCTGGTGATGATGATACTCGGTGAACTCCTGGGCTTCATCGGTGATCGTCTACCGATCATCAAGACCTACCTGGGCGGTGGCGCGATCCTGGCCATCTTCGGTGCGGCCGCGCTGGTTTATGTCGGCTGGTTACCTGCCGGTATCACCGACAATGTCACCACCTTCATGAAAAGCGGTGGCTTTCTTAACTTCTACATCGCCGCCTTGATCACCGGCAGCATCCTGGGCATGGATTCCAAGGTGCTGGTCAAGGTCGGATCGCGTTATGCGCTGCCCTTGCTTTGCGCGGTATTTTTCGCGGGCTTGTTTGCGGTGATCGTCGGCGCCGTGATGGGCTTCTCGATGCAGGATGCCCTGGTGGTGATCACCCTGCCGATTCTCGGTGGTGGAATGGGCGCGGGCGCGGTGCCCATGAGCCAGATCTACGAGCAGCTGCTCGGTCAGCCGGCAAGCTACTACATCTCGATTCTGGTGCCGGCACTGGCGTTGGGTAACGTCTTCGCGATCATCATCGCGGGCCTTCTCAACGGCCTGGCCAACCGCTTCCCCAAACTGACAGGCAACGGGCAGATGATGCCGGGCGTGGAAATCGAGGAGCGCAAGAGCACTTTCGATCTTTCCAAATTGGGCATCGGTGTCGTCGCCGCGCTGACGTTCTTCACCGCCGGGCAGATTCTGGGTGGCTTTATCCCGCTGCATCCCTATGCGCTGATGATCATCCTGGTCGCCGTGCTCAAGATCGCCAACGTGGTGCCGGAAAGCATCAACGAGTCTGCATCGCAGTGGTTTCAGTTCGTCGCCAAGAACTGGACCTTCGCGCTGCTGTTCGGGATCGGTATTGCCTATACCGATCTCGGCCAGGTGATCGATGCCATCACGCCGACCTATGTGATGATCGTGCTCGCCGTGGTGGCCGGTGCCGCCTTCGGCGCTGGGCTGGTCGGTAAACTGGTCGGCTTCTATCCCGTCGAGTCGGCGATCACCGCGGGGCTGTGCATGGCCAACATGGGTGGCACCGGCGATGTTGCGGTACTCTCCGCCGCCAAGCGTATGCAGCTGATGCCCTTCGCGCAGATTTCCTCGCGCCTGGGTGGCGCCTTGATCCTGTTGATCTCGAGCATCCTCGTGCCGATATTCTTTACTTAGCACGTTGTTCACACAGCAAAACGCTTAACGGCGCCCCTGAGGGCGCCGTTTGCGTTTTACGCGGGATACGTCGGAAAGCGACTTAGGCACTGTCTGAAAAGTCGACGAACGAAGGTCAGGCAATGCCTAGCCTTCTTCCTCGTCGTCGGCGAGCTGACGTCCGAACGAACGCCACTGGGCCAGCGTCATGACCTCGGTGGTCTCCGTCTGCAGGTCATGGGCGATCAGTAACTCACCGCGCTCGAGCTGGCCTTTGAGCTCGCGCACCCAGGCCGGCATGCCTTCGCCTTCATCGGTGGTGTCGTAGCCTTCGCGGGTGACGAAGCCCTCTAGCAATGCATCCAGCGTGTCGGCTGGCAGCATGCGGTAGGGCACTTCGATGAAACGTCCGTTCATTGGTTTTCCTCCGCGTTTTCCCACGCGGCGAGTCGTTGCAGGAAGGTGTCTTCGTCGAGCACTTCCACATCGAGCTCGCGCGCCTTGTCGAGCTTGCTGCCCGCCGCCTCGCCGGCGACGAGCGCGGCGGTCTTCTTGGAGACACTGCCTGAGACCTTGGCGCCCAGCGCCTGCAAGCGCGCCTTGCCATCATCGCGCGTCATGCCTTCGAGGGTGCCGGTAAGCACCCAGGTCTGCCCGGTGAGAGGCTGGGGACGTGCGCTGATGGCTTGTTCGTCCCAAGTGAGGCCGACTTTGATCAGATCGTCCAGGGTCTCCTGGTTGTGCGCCTGACGGAAGAAGGTGTGGATATGCCGGGCGACCACTGGGCCTACGTCCTCGATCGCTTCCAGCGCTTCTAGCGTGGCCTCGCGCAATGCCTGGAGCGTACCGAAATGGCGCGCCAGGTTAGCGGCGGTGGCTTCGCCCACTTCGCGAATGCCGATGGCATAGATGAAGCGCGCCAGTGTCGTACGTTTGGCGGTTTGCAGGGCATTGATTAGATTGTTGGCGGACTTCTCCGCCAGGCGCGGCAATTCAGCCAGTGCGGCCGCTTCGAGGCGGAAAAGATCCGCCGGTGTCTGGACCCAGTCGCGTTCGACCAGCAGATCGATCAGCTTTTCGCCCAGGCCGTCGATATCCAGCGCCCGGCGACTGGCGAAGTGTCTCAACGCCTCCTTGCGCTGCGCGGGGCAGAAGAGCCCTCCCGAGCAGCGGGCATCGACTTCATTGTCGAGCTTTTCTATCTTGGAACCACAAGCAGGGCAGACATCGGGCAGAGATATAGCCTTCGTTTCCTCGGGGCGCTTCTCTTTGATGACTTTGACAACTTTGGGGATGACGTCGCCGGCTCGGTAGACTCTGACCATGTCGCCAATCTTGAGCTCTAAACGTGCGATCTGATCCATGTTGTGCAATGTCACACTCGAGACCACCACCCCAGCGACTTGGACGGGATCTAACTTCGCAACGGGTGTCAATTTACCGGTACGACCGACTTGAAACTCGACATCCAGTAGTCGAGTTTCTTGCTCTTGCGCGGGATACTTGAAAGCAATTGCCCAGCGTGGTGCGCGGGAAAGGAATCCTAATTCGCGCTGATCGAGCAGGCTGTCGATTTTGATTACGGCGCCGTCAATATCGTAATCGAGCTTATCCCGCTGCTCGCCGAGTCGGCGACAGAAATTGATGACACTATCGATACCTTCAACAATCGCTAGCTCGGGGCTGGTTGGGATTCCCCAGTTTCTCAGCAACCCCATCCGGCCTGAGTGGGTTTCTACAAGGCTGTGGTCGATGCGCTGCATCTCGATTCGCGCCACCTGATAGGCGCAGAATTCTAATGGACGCTTATTCGTTATTGAGGGATCGAGTTGGCGTAAGCTGCCAGCAGCAGCGTTACGAGGGTTTGCAAAAACCTTGTCGCCACTCTCTAGCGCCTTTTCGTTAAGTTTCTCGAAGCCAGAGTGGCGCATATAGACTTCGCCACGCACTTCTAGCAGCGCCGGCCAATCCTTACCGCGTAGTTTGAGTGGAATTGAACACAACGTTCGAAGGTTCGTGGTGATATCTTCTCCGGTGTAGCCATCGCCGCGTGTGGCGCCGTAGATCAAATAGCCATTTTCATAGACCAACGAGACCGCGAGGCCATCAAGCTTGGGTTCGCAGCAGAAGGTCACAGATTCGGCTTCGCTTTCGAGTGCCTTTGCTATGCGACTACCGAACGCGATTAATTCGTCTTCGTTCAGAGCGTTATCAAGCGACAACATCGGCACAGCATGCCGAATTTCAGGGAAACCGTTGTCGGGCGGTGCGCCGACACGCTGAGTGGGCGAGTCGGGCGTCACCAGCTCGGGATGCTCGGCCTCCAGTGACTGAAGCTCGCGCAGCAGGGCGTCGTAGTCCGCGTCGGTAATCTGCGGATCGTCCTCGACATAGTACTGATGGTTGGCGTCTTCCAACTGCTGGCGCAGGCTGGCGGCCCGTTCACGGGTCGCTGAAGAAATCTGGCTCATGGCGTCTCGGTGGTGTTCGGTGACGTCGGCGTGTCGTCGCTCACGGATGGTGATGTCGATAGTGTAGCGTTTCCGCGGATGATATCGGCAATCAATCGCCGCCCAGGATGAAGGTGGTCGGCGAGCTCGCGCTCCAGCGGTAGCGGTTCGTCGCACAGCCGCGAGGCGATGACCTCGGCACATAGCGGCGCGCTGGCCAGTCCTCGCGAGCCATGTGCGGCACTGACCCACAGGCCGGGATGATGTTGCCCCGGTGTGTCGGGGACGCGGCGCGCATCACGGCCGAGCACGGCGTAGTCATCGAGCCAGGCGTTGCGCATAGGCACTGGGCCCGCATAGGGCGATTTGTCCGGGCTGGCGGCGCGCAGGCTGACGCGCGCCTCGCAGGCGGCGGGGTCGAGCGTGGCGCCGGCTGCGCGTAGCGCTTCGGCGAAGGCGGGCAGGGTGGCCTCGAATTCGGCCAGATTGCGGGCGTGGTCAGCCGCGCGCGGCGTGGTATCGGTATCGCCGGGGGCAAACGTCGCCCCCAGACTGAGCACGCCGGCCAGGGCCGGGGAGACATAGCCTCCCGCGCAGACCACACTCGCCAAGTCGGGGGCCTGCGGCGGCACCGGCAAGTGGGTGAGCTGGCCACGAATGGGCTGGAGCGGGAGCCCGGCCAGTGGCCCCAGCGCAGGGGCCTCGTGGGCAGTGGCGACGACCACTTGATTGGCCTCGAGCGCCGTGCCGTCGGCCAGCGCGATGCGCCATCCAGCGTCCTCCGCGTCGCGCTCGAGCGTGCGTGCCTCGCCCTGATGGAAGGTAACCCCCGGGTGGGCGGCCAGGTGGTGGCAGAGCGCATCGGGACGCACCCAGCCAGCCTGTGGATAGGCCAGTCCCGAGGCGTCAAGCGGCGTCTCGGCGGCGCGGCTCGCGGCGGTCCGGTCGACGCCTTGGACCACGCTCTCGGGCAATCTGTGGTGCTCGAGAAAGCGCTGCTGCCGTTTGGCCTCCTTGGCGTCGGGGGCGAGTTGCAGCACGCCACAGTCGCTCCACAGCTGGTCACACTCGGGGTCGAGCGTCGTCAGCCAGCGCTGGGTATGCAGCAAACCGGCGAGGTAGACGCGGCTTTGCGAATTGGTCTCGGCGGCCAACTTGACGTAAAGCGCCCCCTGGCGATTGCCGGAAGCGCCCGCACCGATGTGGTCGCGTTCGAGCAGCGTGACGTGAACACCGCGCCGCGCCAGGGCGGCGGCCACGCTGGTGCCGGCGAGTCCCGCGCCGATGACCACCACATGTCGCGCAGGGGGTACTTCGGGCGGTGTGTACCAAGGCGTCGCTGCGCGGCGCGTATCGCGCGGCGGCTCGGCAATTTCACCGCACAGCATCTCGCGCTTGCTTCCGTATCCCGGCGCCTTGCGCCAGGCGAAACCGGCACCGCGCAGGCCGCGCTTGACCACGCCGGCGCAGGTGAAGGTAGCGAAGGTTGCTCCCGGGCGACTGACGGTGGCCATGGCCTCGTAAAGCGCCGCTTGCCACATGTCCGGATTGTTGGCCGGCGAGAAACCATCCAGGAACCAGGCGTCCACACGGCCGTCGAGACGCGACAAGCGCTCGGCGGCGTCGCCGAAGTGCAGATCCAGGGTGACGCGCTCGGAAAGCCATAGCCGGTGTACGCCGCTGAGCGGTTCAGGCCATTGGTCGATTAGCGGGCGGGCATGCGCGGCGAGATCGGACCAGATCGCCAATGCCCGTGCCAGAGCCTCGCGCGGCAAAGGATACTTCTCGGTGGAGACAAGGTGCAGCCGTGCTTCGTCGGGGGCGTATTGCTCGAAACACGTCCAGGCGCAGAGCATGTTGAGGCCGGTACCAAAGCCGGTTTCGCCGATTACGAAGGGACGCGCCTCCCGCCACTCGGTAAAGCGCTCAGGCAGGCGATTGCCATCGAGAAAGACATGCGTGGTCTCGGCGCGGCCGTCGTGACGTGAGAAATACACATCGTCGTAGACGCTGGAATAAGGCGCATTGCCGATATCGTCGGCGTGCCATTCCAGGTCGGGTGCGCTCAGCGCGGTCAGCGGCGGCAAGGAAGAGAGAGGGGGCGACATGGCTCTCGGCAAAGGCGTGAAAACTGTTTAAAAATTGAGCGAAATCGACAAGGCGGCGTGATGACCGCTAGAGAGAAAGGCGTCCGCCGTCTCTTAACAGTGTTATCCACACCTGGTGTGCATAAAGGCTCAGGCATCCGGGTGTGGATAAGCGATGTTACGGCAACGCCTTCTTGAAGGGCTTTACCGTGACCTTGGCGTAGACGCCGGCGATCACGAAGGGATCGGCGTCGGCCCAGGTTTGGGCATCTTGCTGGCTGTCGAACTCGGCGATCACCACGCTGCCGGTGAAACCGGCTTCGCCCGGGTCGTTGGTATCCACGGCGGGGTTGGGGCCGGCAAGCACCAGGCGCCCTTCGTCGCGGAGTTTCTCGAGACGCGCCAGATGATCGGGACGCGCCGCCTTGCGGCGTTCGAGGCTGTCTTGCACATCGTCGCTAACAATCGAGTAAAGCATCAGACGTCATCCTTCTGGTGGTCGTTTTGCGAAAGCGTATCACGGGGTATGTGACGGGCCAGATAAATGCCCTGGCCGATCACGAACACCAGGGTCAGCCCCAGCATGCCGAACAGCTTGAAGTTGACCCATGTGGCCTCGTCGTAGGTCTTGAAGACATACACATTGATCGCGCCCAGCGCAATGAAGAAGAGCGCCCAGGCGAGGTTGAGGCGGCGCCAGATGGCGGCGGGAAGCGTAATGGCCTTGCCCATCATGCGCTCCACGAGGGTCTTGCCACCGAACAGCGGTGCGACCAGAAACGCGAAGGCGAACAGCCAGTTGACCACGGTCGGCTTCCATTGGATGAACGCCGCGTTGTGAAACAGCACAGTCGCCCCGCCCATGACGACGACCAGTACTAGAGTCACCAGCTGCATCTTTTCCACACGGCGGTAGCGCCACCACATGAAGGCGACCTGCAGCAGCGTGGCGGGAATCAGCACCAGCGTCGCGAGCAGAATATTGCCGCTGAAGTGATACACCGCGAAAAACAACACGATGGGCAGGAAATCCAGGAACATTTTCATCGGCGAGCATCCTGTGAGTTGCCGGCGCGGCACGGGAATTGACCCAGCGCAGCGCAGGCGAGCACTATAGCGGACCTATTCTGACAAAGACGCCGCACCGCGTCATGCCCATGAGCCAACCCTTACCCCCCTTGCCCGATACCTTCGATGCCGATCTTGGCCTCGACTTGCACATGCATTCCACCGCCTCCGATGGTGCGCTATCGCCACAAGCGTTGACCGACGCCTGCCACGCCAAGGGCGTCACGCGATTTTCCCTGACCGATCATGACACCGTGGCCGGTGTTGCCGAGGCCCAGCGTCATGCTGAAAGCCTGGGGATGCGTTGCCTGGCGGGGAGCGAGTTATCCACCTTGTGGCGCGGTATCGGCATTCACGTGGTGGCGTTGTTGCCCGAGGGGGCCAGTGGCGCCCTGGTACCCGGGCTCGAGGCGCAGGCGCAGGCCCGTGTGACACGCGCCGAGGAAATCGCCCGGCGCCTCGAGAAAATCGGCCTCGACGACGCCCTGGCGCGTGCCCGCGAACAGGCCGGCAGCGAGCGACCCCTGGGGCGGCCGGATTTCGCCAAGGCCCTGGTGGCCGCAGAACTGGTGCCGGACATGCCGACGGCCTTCAAGAAGTATCTGGGCGCCGGCAAGCCCGGTGACGTGAAGACCCATTGGCCGTATCTCAGTGAAGTAGTCGACTGGATTCGCGATAGTCAGGGCATCGCGGTACTGGCGCATCCGCTGCGCTATCGCCTCACGCATCGCAAGCGCAGCCAACTGCTGGACAGCTTTCGCGAGGCCGGCGGGGAAGCCGCCGAATTGATCAGCGGCCACCAGAACGCCGATGTGGGGCGCGACCTGGCCCGTCAGCTCGAAGCGCGCGACCTCATGGGGTCGCAGGGCAGTGATTTTCACTATCCGGGTGGGCCGTTGGCGCCGGGCGTGATGAGTGTGCCGCCACGTTGCTCGGTGACGCCGGTGTGGCGTCATCCGAAGCTTGCGAGATTCGCCGCGTAAGGTTATTGCTGGGGACGAGGCACGTCGTGCGGCCCAGCGCCTTCACTACGCCGCACGTTCGGTCCTCGGTTCTTCCGGTTCGTTCATCCGGCCCAAGGAGGCAGGCATGACCCAGTTCTTTCAGATTCATCCCGACAACCCGCAGAAACGTCTCATCGATCAGACGATCTCGTTGTTGCGCGGTGGCGGCGTGATCGCCTATCCGACGGATTCCGGCTATGCGCTCGGTTGTTGCCTGGGCGAGAAGAAAGCTATCGAGAAGATCAAGTGGCTGCGCTCGCTGGATGACAAGCATAACTTCACGCTGGTGTGTTCCGACCTGTCTCAGATCGGCACTTATGCCAAGGTTGATAATGACGTGTTCCGCCTGCTCAAGGCGCATACGCCGGGGCCGTATACCTTCATTCTCAACGCCACCAACGAGGTGCCGCGTCTGCTGTTGCATCCCAAACGGCGCTCCATCGGCGTGCGCGTGCCGGATCATCGCATCAGCCATGCGTTGCTCGCGGCGCTGGGCGAGCCGTTGATGAGCGTGACGCTGATCCCCGTCGACGACGATCTACCCATGACCGATCCCGAGGAGATCCGCGAACGTTTCGGCGCGCATCTCGATGCCGTCATCGACGGCGGCGCCTGTTACCTGGAGCCGACCACGGTGGTCGATCTGCGCGAGATACCGCCGACGATCGTTCGCGAAGGGCGCGGGGATGTCGCGCCCTTCGTCTGAACGCGCTTGTGCGGGGTCGAGTCGGCCCCGCTGGTGCAGCTTACGGTGTCTCTAGCGGTGCGTCCCAGGCCTTGAGTTCTGCATCGCTCCAACTGCCATAGCTAGCGTTGGGGAACATGATCCAGTCATCGCCAAAGTGTGCGGCGTCGTCGCTGGCCAGATCTTTCTGGGTCGCGAGATCGGCATGGTGATAATCTTGGGAAAAGTCGGCCAATGAGTCGCCCAACTGCATGATCAGATCGTAATCGCTTTCAATAGCTTGGCGGCGCTTAGCCTTGCTGGGACCTAGTAGCCGGACCTGAGAGTCGCTGACTTGAGGGAGCTGTAGCGACTCGAGTGTCTCGACAGTTGCGCCCTTGTTTTCCTGGTAGCGATCGGACACGTAAAAGATCGTCACGTCATTGGAGTCGGCGTAGTCGAGAAAATCACGCGCACCGGGGATCAAGCGTGGATTACCCTCGCGCTCCCATACCTTCCAGGTATCCCAGCCAGTGAAGTCGTGGCATGCCTGCATATCGCGTACCAGCAGCGCTGAGTTATCGATCACCGTTTCGTCGAGGTCGGTCATGATGGCGAGATCATCAGCGTCAGGATGCTCGGCAAGCATTTGTTTCAGCCTCGCGGTGGCCAAGGCGTAGCTTTGACGCTGGAGTGCCTGAATCTCCGCTGACTGCTGCTGATAGCGAAGCGCCATAGCGTACTTTTGTGGAGCGCATGACGATGAGGAGTCGGCAGTTTCGGTGGTATCGTCGTCGGCATAGGCATTGCCACCAAGACTCATGGCCAGGACACCCGCGAGCAGCCAACGGTATGATCCACCGGCCGTGAAGGTGTGAGAGCTGTGATGATATCGAGTCGACATGGGGTCTCCTTGTGGTTCGCCCTAGCGTGAGATTTGATAATTATCGTTTTCGTGCTTTTCTATCATTAACTTTTATCGGTCGTTTAATCAACAACGACAAGCTTGAGCGATACCCCAGCACCTAGTGGTTATTACGTTTTCTCGTCTTCGGGTGCCTCCTGAGGGGAAGGGGCGTTGGGATCCTCGGTATCTTCGTCGAGCCAGGTGCCGCATTTGCGGCAATACTTGGCGTCGCGTTCGTGCCCTTCGTGGCCGCAACCGGGACAGGCTTCTTCGGAGTAGCGTTCTTCGCGGATCGAGCGGATCACCTCCGCCGAGAAGACGCCGGTGGGCACGGCGATGATCGAGTACCCCATAATCATCATGCATGCCGAGATGAACTGTCCGAGCGGGGTGATGGGCGTGATGTCGCCATAACCCACCGTGGTCAGCGTGACGATGGCCCAGTACATCGCGCGTGGCATGCTGCTGAAGCCGGCCTCCGGCGGCTCGATCATGTAGATCAGCGCGCCGAAGATAGTGATGATCAACAGCACCGTGAACAGAAACAGCATGATCTTGCGATAGCTGCGCGTAAGTGCCTGCGTCAGCATGCGGCCTTCGCCGACGAACTCCATCAGCCGCAACACGCGAAAGACGCGTAGTGCACGTAGTACGCGCACCACGAGCAGCGACTGGGCGCCAGGTATCAGCAGGCTGAGCCAGGTGGGCAGGATGGAGAGCAAATCGATGACGCCATAGAAGCTCTTCAAGTAGCGTAGCGGGCGTTCCAGGCAGTAAAGCCGTACCGCCAGCTCCAATGTGAAGAGCAGCGTAAAGCCCCATTCGAGCAAATAGAACGCTCCGCCAAAGCGGGCGTGAAGGCTCGGCACGCTGTCCACGAAGACTACCGCCACACTGAGTAGAATCAGCGTGATGAGAACGATGTCGAAGATCTTCGCGGCCCTTGTGTCGGACTCGAAGATGAGGTGGAACAGTGTCCTGCGTAGGCCGCTGTTGGCGGGTTCGAAAGGCAGCGTCAAGGGACGGTCTCCTGCGTTGCGTCAGGCGATGGCGTAGTGCCAGGCAGCGAGCCAGTCGCGGCTCATCTCGGGGGTGAGCCAGGTATCGGGACGTGCGTCGTCGGCGTCGCGCAAGGCGCTCGCCAGGCGTTGAGCGGCGCTGCCGCCAAGCGCCTCCAGCTGGCTGCCGGCTCGATGACGGTAGTCCGTGTGTCCCGTGTCCTGCCAGGCATCCAGCGCCTCGAGCGCTGCGTTCCAGTGACTCTGAGCGTCTGCGGCATTGTCGGGGAGCGTCCAGCCGTCATGCAGGGCGGCGCCGCGTTGGGCCTTGCTGGCGTTGGCGGGGCGGAGTGCCACGCCGTCCGAGAGAGAAGCCGCCAATTGCCACAGTGCATCGGCGCTGCCTGTCTTGAGTTCGAGTTCAAGTTCACGAATCGGCACTTGCTGATCGCCGGCATGGATAGTGCCGATATCCAGCGCGACCTCGATAGTGGCGTCCGCCTCGATGACGTCCCAGCGCTCGCGGGTGAAGTCGGTGGTGAAACGCGGGGCGAGTCGGGCGAGGTCTTCTTCGTCGATGGTGTTCGGCGCATGCTGGCGGATGCCGTCGACGTCCAGTTCTTCGCCATCGATCGGCCATTCCCATTCGCCGCGTGCGTGCAGACCGCCCTGGCCGCTGCCCGCAGTCTTGAGCGTCTGCAGGTAGCCGTCTGGTGTACGGCGAATGCGCAAGGCGATACGCGCGCGCTCCAAGGCGCGCTCTGGCGTATCGTAGTAGGTATTGGCGAGCCACTCACGCTGCGGGTTGTGGTGCGCGAGTCGCGGATGCTGGCGCAGCGCATTCGGGCCGCTAGCGCCGAGGGCGAGCTTGAGTTCGATTTCCTGAGCCATGCCTGACCTTGTGTGTTGATGACAGTACGTTGATGACAAGATGGTGAATTTTCCATGACGCGAAGGGGTGCAGTCACTATACTGACGCCGCCATTTCCAACGCATCGAATCTGACATTATGGTGACTTCCAATCCGTTTTCGGCGTTGTTCGGGCGCTCGCCTTTCGAGCCCTTGCTCGCGCATATCGTCAAGACAAGCGAATGCGCCGAGCGACTCCTGCCGTTTTTCGATGCCACGCAGGCGGGCAACTGGGACGACGCCGCCACGCATCGAGAAGCGATCACTGAGCTCGAGCATGAAGCCGATACCCTCAAGACTGAATTGCGTCTCAACTTGCCCAACAGCATGTTCCTGCCGGTCTCGCGTTCCGACCTGCTGGAGTTGATCAGCGTACAGGATAAGATCGCCAACAAGGCGCGAGATATCACCGGCATCATGCTGGGCCGCCAGATGCAGGTGCCGGAGTCGCTGGCAACCTCGATGCGCGCCTATTTCGAAACCGCGATCGCCACCGTGGGACAAGCGCGCAGGGCGCTCGAAGAGCTCCAGGAGCTGCTCGACTCCGGCTTCGGGCGTAACGTCGGCGATCTCATGCAAGACTTTATCCGCGAACTTCATAACCTCGAGCATCAAGCTGACGATCAGCAGGTGCTTATTCGTCGCCAGCTCTTCCAGTTGGAGACCGAGTTACCGCCGGTCGATGTGGTCTTTCTCTATCAGATCATCGAATGGATCGGTGAATTGTCCGATCGCGCCGAGCGCGTCGGCAGTCGTCTCCAAATTCTCACGGCCCGCTGAATGCGGGCCGTGTGATTTTCCGTCTCACGCCAGCCAGATAGAACTTGCCTATGTCCATCATTGCGCAGTACGGCGATGTCTTCATTATTCTCGCCTGCATTTTCGGTTTCTTCATGGCCTGGGGGGTAGGGGCCAATGATGTGGCCAATGCCATGGGAACCTCCGTGGGGTCCAAGGCCATCACCATCCGTCAGGCGATTCTCATCGCCGTGGTATTCGAATTTCTCGGGGCGTGGCTGGCCGGGGGACAGGTCACCGACACCATTCGCAAGGGCATCATCGATCCTAGCTTGCTTTCCGATGACCCGCAGTTGCTGATCTACGGCATGCTGGCCTCGTTGCTGGCGGCGGGCGTGTGGCTGTTTATTGCCTCCATGCGCGGCTGGCCGGTATCCACGACGCACTCCATCGTCGGGGCCATCGTCGGTTTCGCCATCGCCGGGCTGGGGATCGACTCTGTCGGCTGGACCAAGGTCGGTCAGATCGCGGCGAGCTGGGTGGTGTCGCCCCTGCTGGCGGGGTCCATCGCCTTCGTGCTGTTCAAGTCGGTGCAGCTTTTGATCTTCGAGAATCGCGATCCCTTCGCCGCCGCCAAACGCTATGTGCCCGGTTATATCTTCCTGGTCGGCTTCATCGTGGCAATGGTCACCCTGGTCAAGGGACTCTCTCATATCGGGCTGGAAATGAGCTTTGGCGATAGCCTGTTGATCGCGATCGGGATTGGCCTGGTGGTAATGGTCATCGGAATCCTGATGGAAAATCGCGTCGATCGCGCCAAACGCAAGCGCGGCAACTCGGCGTTCGATTTCAATAGCGTCGAACGTGTGTTCGGCGTGCTGATGATGTTCACTGCTTGCGCCATGGCATTCGCGCATGGCTCCAACGATGTCGCCAACGCCGTGGGACCGCTGGCGGCGGTCATCAGCGTCGTCGAGTCGAACGGTGACGTCGGTGGTGCCGCCGCATTGCCGTGGTGGGTGCTGGTGCTGGGCGGCGGCGGTATCGTCGTCGGCTTGATTACCTATGGCCACAAAGTCATCGCCACGGTGGGCACGGGGATCACTGAACTGACGCCGAGTCGCGGTTTCGCGGCGACCCTGGCAGCGGCGACGACTGTGGTGCTGGCTTCCGGAACCGGTTTGCCGGTCTCCACGACGCAGACGCTGGTCGGTGCGGTGCTCGGGGTCGGTCTGGCCCGCGGGATTACGGCGCTCAACCTGCGTGTGCTAGGCACTATCGTGTTGTCCTGGGTGATTACGCTGCCGGCCGGGGCGTTGCTGTCGATCATGTTCTTCTTCATGTTCAAGGGCTTCTTCGGCTGACGAGCTACGGGCCAACGAGCCACGAGCTGCGAGCCACGAGCTACGAGCTACGAGCTAAAATGTTGCCGAAGCCCGAAGCCCGAAGCCCGAAGCCCGAAGCCCGAAGCCCGAAGCCCGAAGCCCGAAGCCCGAAGCGGCGGTGCCACGACAGTGGTGCCGCCGTTTTCGTCGCTCTGTTATAGTCAGGATTTCCCGTTCACCTGCTGCCGGAGTGCGGCCTTGGATACTCGCTTTCCCTTCGCCGATTGGTTTCGTAAATCGTCTCCGTATATCAACGCGCACCGTGGGCGTACGTTCGTGGTGCTCCTCGAAGGCGAGGCATTGGCATCCGAGCGATGGGAGCCGCTGCTTCAGGACCTGGCGTTGCTGCATACCCTGGGCGTCCGCCTGGTGATGGTCTTTGGTATTCGTCCGCAGGTGGGTGAGACGCTGAGCGAGGCGGGGATCGAGCCGCGCCGGATCGAAGGGCGTTGGGTGGCCGACGAGTCGATCATGCGTCATGTCGAGCGCATTTCTGCCGAGTTGCGGCTCAAGATCGAGGCACGGCTGTCGCTGGGACTGCCCAACACGCCGCTGCATGGCGTCGAGCTAACGGTGGTTTCCGGCAATTTGGTGACTGCCAAACCGCTGGGTGTACGCGATGGCATCGATTTTCATCACAGCGGCGAAGTGCGTCGGGTGCGCAGCGATGCTATCGCTGGACTACTGCGTCAGGAAGCGCTGGTCGTAGTGCCCCCGCTGGGATACTCGAGCACCGGTGAGGTGTTCGATCTCGATGCGGCCGATGTCGCCCAGCACGTCGCCATGGGGCTGGGTGCCGATAAGCTGATTCTGCTTGGCGACGCGGCGGGACTGCACGATGCTAGCGGCATGCTGCAGCGCCAGCTTACCCCGCTGGAGGCCGAGCCGTTACGGCGTCAGGCCGCGCCGGGCAGCGAGCTGGCGCGCCACCTGGGCGCGGCGTGCGAAGCAGCGCGCCATGGCGTGGCCCGCACCCACCTGCTGACGTGGCACGATCGCGACGCCTTGCTCGGCGAGCTGTTTACCCGCGATGGGGTGGGGACCATGATCACGCAGCATCGCTACGAGCAGTTGCGTCGCGCAACGCTGGAAGACGTGGGCGGCCTGCTCGAATTGCTGCGCCCGCTGGAAGAGCGCGGCATGCTCGTGGCGCGCTCACGGGAGCGGCTCGAACATCAGATCGACGACTACTGGGTGATCGAGCGCGACGGCATGATCATCGGTTGCAGTGCCATGCATGCCTACCCCGAGGCGGGCATGGGAGAACTGGCGTGTGTCGCCGTGCATGGCGATTATCGTGGCGGCGCGCGCGGCGATCTGCTATTGGCCGAGGTCGAGCGTGAATCCCGTCGGCGTGGCTACAGCGCCTTGTTTGCCCTCACCACCCACACCACGCACTGGTTTCTCGAGCACGGCTTTCGCCTCGATGGTCTGGAAGTGTTGCCGCACCTGAGGCGCGATTCCTATAACCATGCGCGCCAATCCAAGGTGTTGCTCAAACCCCTCGGTTGAGCGCCTGCCCTGTGCCGCCGCTCAATGGCAAGGCGGCACCGAGACTTCCTCGTCCGGCGACATGCAGTGTCGCTCCCACCTGGTGCGGTGTCTCCAAAAAGAGACGTAATAAGTAGCTGTTTTTATTGTTTTTTTATTATGAGGGCGAAAGAGCGTTGGTAGTTGGCGACATTATGAGCGTCAAAATGCCCGCGATTCTCGGTGTCATAGCCTGTCGTACGGTTTTGGCCTATAGAATATGTTTTTAACTTGTTGTTTTAAAATATTTTTTTAAAAATTGGCACGGCTATCGCAATATATAGGGTGAGCAACGGGAAACGGTTCAATACGGCTCGAGCCGTTTCTCGATCGATCAAGCCAGGGCGTTTCGACTACAACCCTGTGCGTAATGTCCCGGCTAGATTGATCAGCGTCTGCTCCACGCGATGTGTGACTTAGGTTGCGATGAGACGGGTACCGCCTACGGGCATGGAAAGGTACCAGAAGGGCAAGGATGCCCAGGCATGGATGCCACCCCTTCGGGGGCTAATTTTGCCGCGCCGCGTTGGCGACGCGGCACACCAAACGAAGTGGCGGCTGCGCCGCCAACATGAGGGCCTTTTCCTGGCAATGTATGGACCTCATGGCTTCGTGGGCTTTCGAGCCCTTCGATCACTTTCGAGAATTCAGCCAGGTGGATGTTCGAGAGTGTTCATTTGACCCTTCAGTTCCCTGCGTACCTTGGGCCGGACCTTCCGGCCCATTTTTTTGCGCGTCTTGTGGGCCGCCGTGGTGTGTCTAGCGGATGCGTCGGGTGCTCATTGCTGGATGGGACGTCCTACTCGCTTTCGATCGGTGCGGCGATGCGAAAACCGGCATACGTACGTAACTCTGTTATCCTATGCGGATAAGCTGACATGGCATCCACTCTCTTTCTGCACAGAATCGCGCTCATGACCACTCAGGTCTCCCGCCGCTGGCGTCCTCGTTCGTTACTGCAGTTGGTAATGCTCGCCTTTGTGATGGTGATGCTGCCAATCGCTGTGCTCATGTTTCAGGCCGGCCAAGCACTCTCCGAGCTCTCGTCGCTGGCCGATGTCAGCGCGCGCCAAGCGGTGGAGCAAACCCGCCGTGCCCGTACGTTGAGCAATCTAGCATTGGAAATGGAGCGCAGCGCGCGTCAGTACGCAGTGCTCGAGCAGGAAGGATTGCTCAGCATCTATACCGAGAAGGCCCAACGCTACGCGGAACTGCTCGACGAGCACGCCCCCTTGCTGCCCGACGATCCCGATATCCCGCGTCTGCGTGAGCAAGTGAGCGAGCTCAAGGCGTTGCCGGACCAGCCAATCGACGAGTTTCGCGAGCAGCTGGCGGCGTTCGACGACTTTTCCCAGCGGACCGATAATGTGCGCCAGGCCACCAATCAGGTGATCGATGAGCGTATCGAGAACATTCGTGAGCGTGCCAGCACCGTACGTGGTCAGCTGTGGATGCAGACGGCGGCGCTGGTCTCGGTCAGTCTGGGGCTGATGCTGGTCTTCACCTGGCTGATCACCCGTCCCATACGTCAGCTCGAGAGGCGAATCTTCAGTCTGGGCGGCGGTATGGAACCGGCCTCGCCGCAGCATATCCAGGGGCCGGCGGAACTGGTCAGGCTCGGCGAGCGGCTGACTTGGCTATCCGGACGCCTCACCGAACTCGAGGCGCAGAAGCAGCAGTTTCTGCGCCATATGTCCCACGAACTGAAGACCCCGCTGGCCAGTGTGCGCGAGGGTACGGCGCTACTTTCCGACGGCGTGGTCGGCGAACTCAGCGAGCGTCAGCGGGAAATCGTGGGCTTGATCGATGTCAGCGGTCAGGAACTCCAAACCCTGATCGAGCAGTTGCTCGACTATAATCTGTTGCAGCACAGCCGGGGACTCAAGGTGGTGCGTTTCGACTTGGTCACGGTGATCCAGGAGGTGCTCGCCAAGCATCGTTTGGCGCTTGACAAGAAGGGCATGCATGTCGATTGGCCTCGGCACACGCCCTTGCCCTGGCAAGCCGATCGCGAGCGTACCGCCAGCGTTCTCGACAATCTGATATCCAATGCTATCGCCTACGGTGAGGATGGTGGCCAGCTGGCACTACGTGCCTGGCAACATGCGTCATGGCTGGTGGTCGAAGTCGCCAACACCGGCGAGCCTATCGACGACAGCGACTGTGCGCATCTTTTCGAAGCGTTTTATCAGGGCCGCATGCGCCGCCAGGGTACCCTCAAGGGGTCGGGTATCGGCTTGTCGGTGGCCGCCGATTGCGCCAAGGTTCAAGATGGACGCTTGGAGTTGGTCGAGGATGACACCTTCCCGGTTTGCTTCCGACTGACATTGCCCGAGGTGACGTCGCCGGAAGAAGGAGCCGATGGCGACGACGCTTCCATAACGACGCCGGCCACGACGACGCCGGCGCTAAACGCAAGGAACTCGAACGCATGAACATCCGGATGCTGCTAGCGGCGTTATGCGCTGGCTCGCTGCTGACCGGGTGCCAGTGGATGACGCAAGAGACGTCCGCTCCGGCAGCCCCGGTCACTTCCTGCAATGACGACATCCCCAAGCTGGCCGATAATGTCTGCCTGGTGGATGACTGGATCGACTTCGGCCTCGCCTCACAACGCGGTGACAGCGAGTGGCGCGGCACCATGTTGTCGCGTCTCCAGGGTGATATGCCGCACCTCAAGCTGGCCCGCGCCGTGGTACTGGCATGGGGGGAACGCGACGGCTGGGAACAGGCATCCGAGCTTTACAAGGCCGATATCTCGGCGGCGCCGAGCCGCTTGCAGCCCCTGCTGCGGCAATGGCTCAACGAGCTCGAGACACGCCGAGACTTGGCCAGCGATCTCGCCAAGAGCGAATCGCGCCGCCAGGCGCTGGGACGCGAGCGCGATGAGCTCGCCGAGAAACTCGACGCCCTGACGGCCATCGAACAGAGCATCAACTCGCGCCATGAACAATCGCCATGATGTCGCGACGGTTACCAAGGAGAGATTCGTGAAGCACGCCGCCGCCCATATTCTGCTGGTCGATGATGACCCCAGCCTCCTCAAGCTTTTGGGCATGCGCCTGGAAAGCCGAGGTTACCGTGTGACCACTGCCGAAAGTGGGCGGCAGGCGTTGGAGAGTCTGGCCGAAGACCGCCCCGACCTGGTACTTTCCGACTTGCGCATGGATGAAATGGACGGCATGGCGCTGTTTCGTGAATTGCAGCGCCGTGCGCCGGGCATGCCGGTGATCATTCTTACCGCGCATGGCTCGATTCCCGATGCCGTGAGTGCTACGCGCCAGGGCGTGTTCAGTTTTCTCACCAAGCCGGTGGACCGCGATGAACTATTCGCCGCCATCGATGAAGCCCTGTCGCAGACGCCGGGTACGCCTGGCGTCGGCGACGATGCCTGGCGCGCCGAGATCATTACCCGCAGCCCCCAGATGGAGCGTATTCTCGAGCAGGCGCGTATGGTGGCGGCGTCCGATGTCAGCGTGCTGATTACCGGGGCTTCCGGCTCGGGCAAGGAACTGCTCGCCAGCGCCATCCACCGGGCCAGTGGTCGCGCCGACAAGCCGTTCGTTGCGATCAACTGCGGCGCACTGCCCGAGCAATTGCTGGAAAGCGAGCTGTTCGGCCATGCCAAGGGCGCCTTTACCGGCGCGGTCAGCCAGCACGACGGGCTGTTTCTTGCCGCCGATGGGGGCAGCTTGTTCCTCGACGAAATCGGCGACATGCCGCTGACCTTGCAGGTCAAGTTGCTGCGTGCGCTGCAGGAACGTCAGATTCGTCCGCTGGGCTCGACTACCTCTGTGCCCATCGACGTGCGTATCATTTCCGCCACGCACCGCGATCTCGACCGCGCGATGCATGAGGGCGACTTCCGCGAGGATCTCTACTACCGCCTCAACGTCGTCAACCTCAAGTTGCCGGCGCTCAAGGAACGTGCCGAGGACGTGCCGTTGCTGGCCAAGTATCTGGTGGGGCAAGCCGCCGAGCGCCACAAGCCCTTCGTCAAGGGATTCTCGTCGGAAGCGCTCAACCTGCTGGCCTCCAGCGCCTGGCCGGGTAACGTGCGTCAACTGGTCAACGTCGTCGAGCAGTGCGTGGCGCTGACCAGCTCGCCGATCATTCCCGAGGCGTTGGTGGCGCAGGCGCTGGCGGCCGAGGAAAACGCCTTGCCGTCGTTCAACGAGGCGCGCGCGGGCTTCGAGCGCAGCTATCTCGTCAAGGTGCTCAAGATCACCGAAGGCAACGTCACCCAGGCCGCGCGCATCGCCGGGCGCAACCGTACCGACTTCTACAAGCTGCTGGCACGCCACGAACTGGAACCCAGCAGCTTCAAGCCCAGCACCCAACCGCAATCGGCGCAGAACGACGACGCCCAGTCGCGCCGCGCCCAGCGTTGAGGCGTGTCCTCAACGCTTGAAACGTCGCTTTACCTCGAGCTTCAACCGTCCCTCGCCGAGCCGTGCGGTGAGGGCCTGGCCGGGTTGGGTGTCGTGGGCATTGCGCACGATATGGCGCTCGTCGTCCTCGAGAATCGCATAACCGCGCCCCAATACCGCCAGCGGGCTGACCGCATTGAGCTCACGCGTCAGCGCTTCGAGCCGCTCCCGGGATTGATCGAGGCGGCGAGGCAGGGCGGCATGTAGTTGACGTTCCAGGGTCGTCAGGCGTTGCTGTAGCGAAGCGATGGCAAGGCGTGGGTCCTGGCGTTCCACGCGGCGTGTCAGCGTCTCGTGGTGTTGATGCTCGCGGTCGAGCCGCCGCCGCATGGCCAGGCGTAGGCGCGTTTCCCAGCTCTCCAGGCGCCGACGTTGCTCGGTCAGGCGCTCACCGGGATGACGCAGCCGCGCTCGAGCATGATCGAGACGTTGGCCGTCGCGTTCCAGCCGCGCCTTTATGGCGCGTGTCAGGCCGCGTTCGGCGGCTTGCAACTGGGCCTGGCGCTCGCGCCAGTCGGGCGCCAGGCGTTCGGCGGCGGCGGAGGGCGTGGGGGCGCGCTCGTCGGCGGCGAAATCCGCCAGCGTGACATCGACCTCATGCCCCACCGCCGACATCACCGGCAGCCGGGAATGATGTATCGCCCGCGCCAGGTGCTCGTCATTGAACGCCCACAGATCCTCCAGACTGCCACCGCCGCGCGTGATGAGCAGGGCATCGACGGTGTCTTGCGGCGTCTGGGCGCGCTGATTGGCCTGGGCGATGGCGCGAATGATCGCCGGTGACGCCTCGCGGCCTTGGACCGGCACCGGCAAGATCGTCACCTCCAACGCCGGCCAACGGCGGCGTAACACCGCCAGGACGTCACGAATCGCTGCCCCGGTGGGCGAGGTGATGATGGCCAGATGGCGCGGCGGACTCGGCAGCGGCCGCGCGTTGGTGAAGACCCCCTCGGCGGAGAGCTTCGCCTTGAGCCGCTCGAACGCCGCCAGCAGCTCGCCTTCCCCCGATGCCTGCACCGCCTCGACGATCAGTTGATAATCGCCACGCGGCTCGAACACCGACACGCGCCCGCGCACCCGCAGCCGGTCGCCATCCTTGAGCGTCGCACTCATCAAGCGCGCCCGGTTGCGGAAGAACGCGCAGCGCAACTGCGCGCGGTCATCCTTGAGCGTGAAGTAGATATGCCCCGACGCCGGCCGCGCCACGCCCGAAATCTCCCCCTCCACCCAACACTCGCCGAAGCCGCGCTCCAGCATCAAACGGGCCTGGCGGTTGAGTTCACTGACGCTGAGGGCAGTGGGGGCTGGGGCGGACATGGCGACGGCATCCTTGATTGGAACGCCGCTTAGACTAACACGCTTGTCGCTTGTACCCCGATGTCGACTATCTAGGGTTCGTTGATTGGCAGGCAAGGCGCCCGCCTGGAAGGCGGGCGAAAAGAAGGCATGGTGGAGAAGATCAACGGAACCATAGCGCCGTCATAGGCGTAAATGTCACGAACAGCAAAACCGAAAACATGGCCAGTAAGAACCATTTGCAGTAGCCCATGACCTGCTCGATCTTCATGCCGGTGGTCGAGCACACGGTTAGTAGCACGCTCGCCACGGGCGGCGTCTGCTGTCCGATGCCTAAATTGAGGCAGACGATGACGCCAAAATGCACTGGATCAATACCCAAGTCGGTCGCCATGGGAAGCAGCAGTGGCACGACGACGATGATCGCCGCGCTGGCATGCAGGAACATGCCCAGCAGCAATACGAAGACATTGATGATCAGCAGGTTGAGGATGTAACTGTCGGTGATGCCGCCGAGGGCGCTGGCGATCTGCTGGGGGAGCTGCTCGTTGGCGAGGTACTGCCCCAGAATGGCTGAACCGGCGACAATCATCATGACCACAGCCGTCTGGCGTGCCGTCGTCACCATCAGTTGCCAGATGATCCGGTAGTCGAGGTCGCGTGTCACGAGTAGGCCGAATAGCAAGGCGATCATCACTCCAATGCCCGCCGCCTCGGTCGGCGTATAGATGCCGGCGATCAGACCGCCGACGACGATTACCGGGATCGCCAGCGGAATCAATGCCCCCTTGAAGGCGGTGCCGAGCGCCTTGAGCTCAAAATTTCCTTCGCGGGGATGGTGCTCACGACGGGCGAACAGCCAGGAGGTCACCATGAAGGTCGTTGCCAACAGCAAGCCCGGCACTATGCCGGCGATGAACAGGTCGCGAATCGAGGTGTTTGTGGTCACGCCGTAAAGCACCATGGGAATCGACGGCGGGATGATGATGCCCAGCGTTGCCGAGACGGCCGTAATGGAGGCGGCGAACCCTTTTGGATAACCGCGCTTTTCCATCTGCGGTACGAAGATCTTGGACATCACGGCCGCGTCGGCCACCGCCGAACCACTCATCTCCGCCATGAACATCGAGGTAACGACGTTAATATGGCTCAGACCACCACGCATCCATCCCACCAAGGATGCCGCAAAATCGATCAGGCGCTGGGCGATGCTGGTCGCGCTCATTAGCTCGCCCATGAGGATGAATAGTGGGATTGCTAGTAGTACCAGCGAGTTGGTACCCGAAAAGGTCTGCACGGGAATCATCAGCAAGTTGATGTCCGCGATCCACATCGAGATCGTCGCGGTGATCATCAAGGCAAATCCTACCGGCACACCCAATAGAATGATGCCGAACAGCATTGCGACTACGCCCCAAGCCATCAGTAATTCCTCCAACGTTGGAAAAGGCGAACGCTCAATGCGATCACCATCAGGGTGCTGGCGATGGGGAGTACACTCATGAATACACCCTGCGCGATGGGTAGGGTCTCAATGGACCGCCCTCCAACGCGGTCGATCATCTGCCATGATTTGATGCCGAGCAGCACGAAAAACCCGATGACCGCCGTTTCCCCGACGACTTGTACGATGCGTTTAAGCAGAGGAGGGAAAGCCTCAATCAGCATGTCAAAGGCGATATGCCCTTGATCTCTTGCCGCGATATAAGCCCCCAGGAAGGCGATCCATACCAGCAGGAACCCCGGCACTTCATCGGCCCACACCAGCCCGGAGCCAAGCACGTAGCGGAAAAAGACGTTCAAGCACACGGCGATCGTGGTGAAGGCCACCAGCGCCCCCACGACGGTTTCGACCAAACGATCCAAATATTTCAGCATCGTTTTGACTCCAGCGATTATGACGATTCAGCGGTCTGGCGCACGATCTGGAGCCAGTCATCGCCATACTCGTTCACGTAGTTCTCGTAGACGGATTCGACCTTGTCGCGGAACGGCGCCAAGTCGACATCATTGACTTCCAGGGAATCGCGCATGGCATCGAGATTCGTTTGCTCGAGCTCGGCGGCTTGCGCATAGGCGTCGTCGCGCATGTCGTCGGCGACCTCGGCGAAGACTGCCTGCTGCTCTTCAGTCAGCGAGTCCCAGAACCCAGGAGAGGCCAGGAGAAACGACGGTGTGTAAACGTGGCGGGTCAATGATAGATAATCCTGCACCTCGTACATTTTCTGTCCATAGAAGCCGTAGGTCGCGGCTTCGGCGCCGTCGACCACGCTGGTTTGCATGGCGGTAAAGGTCTCACCCCAGGCGACCTTGGCTGGTACGGCCCCCAACGAGGCGAAGATCTGCTGGCGGAAGTCGCCACCGGAGATGCGTATCTTCATGCCATCCAGGTCGGCGGGTGTCTCGATAGGGTGGCGAGAGTTGATGATGTGGCGGAAGCCGTTTTCATAAACGCCTACCACCTTGGCGCTCATGTTGTCCTCTACGGTGTCGGACAGTTCTTGTTCCAGCCCAGCTGCCATGGCGCGCTGAACGTTCTCGCGATCCTGAAACAACCATGGAAGATCGAAGAAGCCCAGCTTGTCGTCCACCTTCAAGACACCGGAGGCAACATTGACCATTTCGATGGTACCGAGTTGTAAATTATCGATAAGCGCCGATTCCTTACCGAGCTGGCCATTCGGATAGAGCTCGAAGTCGAACTCTCCGGGGAGTTTTTCCTCGATGCGTTCCGCGAACATTTCCATCTGCTTGGCCAGTGGCGACTCTGCTGACACATGCGTTGCGATGCGGACTTCTTGAGCAGCGTGAGCATTCAGGCTCATGGCGAGCAGCCCCATGCCGGCGAAACTGGTCAGTGTTACTGTCTTGTTGTTGATCATGGCGTAGCTCCTTGAGGGAGTCAGTTTGGTGTTTCAGGAGAAGAGAGGTGGCCCTCACCTCCTATCGGATATCGAAGCTGTAATGGAATAGATCGAGTCGACCTCGGCTTAGTCGCCACTCCAGCGGTCGTTCGTCATAGCCCCTGGCCAGACGCGTGATTTCTATTACCTGCGATCCTGGCGCCTGTTCCAGATAATGTGCCGGGCCCTCTGGTGCCGGGCCTGCGGAAAGAGTGTCGGTAGCGCGAAAGACCACCTCGCCACAGAGTTCTTCATACAGGGGGTAGAGCAAATCGCCCCACTCCTCGGTGGGTAGGCTGAGCAAGGGGGCGAAGCGTTTGCTCGGCAAGTAGATCACCTCGTGCAAAAGCGGCGCAGAATCGACGCGGCGAATCCTCTCGATTTCGATCAGCTCGCTTTTGTTGGGAATCTCGAGCTGGCGGCAAATGCCGGCCGGCCCCTCGCATGTACGAATGCCGAGGAGTTCGCTTTTCGGGTGCAGTGGCACGCCTTCGTGGTCCGTCAGGCGAAAGAAGCGAGCCAGTGAGTGGCTGAAGTCAGCACGGCGCACGAAGGTGCCTTTGCCATGCTGGCGCTCCACCCAGCCGCGATCGACCAGCATGTCGATTGCCTTGCGGGCGGTGCCTGGCGCCACGCCATGCGATTTTGCAATGCTCATTTCCGATGGCAGTACATCGCCTGGCTTGAGGGCGCCATGCTTGATCTCGTTCAGCAGCGCCTCGTAGATGCGGTAGTAGCGCGGGCTGCGAGTTTCGTCTTGCTGGGCGTTGGCTTGCATTGATATATACTCTAGTGTACTTATGGTCTTATATAAGTGTAGATATCTATGACACGCTAAGCCTATGAGCACAACCCGGATTCGACCAATGTCTAGAATCATTGATACCCATGCCCACGTCTTCACCCACCATTGCCAGGCCGCTAGAAATCCCCGGCATCGGCCTCACTACGAGGCTCCGTTGGAGACGTATCTCGATTTGCTGGACCGCTTCGGGATCGCGAAGGGCGTGCTGGTTCAGCCAAGCTTTCTTGGCACCCACAACGACTACCTCATGGACTGCCTGCGACGGTATCCGGATCGGCTCAAGGGGGTGGCGGTGGTGGACCCGCAGGTTGCGGATGCCACTCTCGACGAGATGACGACGCTTGGTATTCGGGGCACACGCCTCAACTGGATCGGGCGGAACGTCGATGAGCTCAAGGCAAAGGAATGGCATCAGCTTTTCTCGCGGCTTGAGTTGCGCGGCTGGCACGTGGAGGTCCAGGCGGAGGGCGGCACCCTGATGGCGATTCTCGATGTGCTGCAGAATTGGGATCTGGACCTGGTGATCGACCACTTTGGTCGTCCCCAGGCCAACGCCTGGCGGGATCCCGTTATCGACCAACTCTGTGCGGGAACCGGCGATCAGCGTTACTGGGTCAAGTGTTCAGCGCCCTATCGCGGCCGTAGCGACGACCTTGTCGATGTGAGCAAGCGATTGCTGGAAGAACTGGGGCCGCACCGGCTGATGTGGGGCAGCGACTGGCCCTGGACGGAGCATGAACATCTCTACAGCTTCGAGAAGGCCCTGCACGATGCCGAGCGCTGGATCCCCGACGCTGACCTGACCACGGTCATGGGCGAGACGCCGCGAAGGTTCTACGGCTTCGATGGCGAGTTACGGCTTTAGAGCACGCTCTGAGCCTTTTGAGGACCAGCAACGCTCCGCTTGGAATCACTGCGCCATCTGGGGGCAAGGGAGCGCTACCTTTTGGTCATAGGCCAGCAGATTGGCCCGAATGTTGTGGGAGAGAACTTGTTCGCGATGAATGTGCCCGGGAGCCGCCTTGCCGCCGCCATCGGGAATACCTTGTATCTTGGTACGCCTCCCACAAGGGCAAGCTACAGAGCGGAACCGTGGAAGCCGCGCTTAGGCATCTCTGCCAATTGATAGACGGCTTCTGCGAGCAATGTTTCCTAGAGGGTGAATTCCGGGCTGGGCGATCCTGGCGCCGGGCCCTCGAGTGCAAGGATTGCTTGATCCAGCATCGCTGTGATCTCGCGAGCTAGAAAGTCAGCAAAGTGGGGATTTCTTATCGTGCGCTCGATGGTCTCGGTGGGCAGGAAGCGGGTCATCTCACCCTGAAACGCCGTACCCGACACAATGCCGGCCAGATGTGCTTGCATGTCCCTGGCTCGGTCAGGGTAATGCTCAACGGTGTAGTCTTGAATCTTGCGCTTGACGAGCTCGACGTTGGGAGATGCCCCTTGCTGCTTGAGCCATGCCAGGTCCCAGATGTCACGGTGCCGCACATATTTTGTCGTGTTGACCAGTGAAATCAGCTTATCCGCCATGACTTCCTCTAGGTTTTTCGTCACGACCAGCAAGTCATCGTAGCCATCGGGTAAAAAAGGGTAGTGGACCTGGAGCGAATGCGCTTCCCGTGTATACGCCGGGAGGCTGGCCACTTCCAGTTTGATACGCTGCTTGGGAACATCCTTTCGAGCTGGCGCCGTCAAGACGGAAACCTGCCATTTGTCGATGCGAATGTCCCGGTAGCCAGGCTCTTCGCGCAGCTCCTTCGGTTCCTTGACGCTAACCTCGAGCTGATAGCGATTGCTGACATAATCCTCGATGCACTCGCGGATACGGGACAGATACTGGCTGCTGAAATCCCAACCGCCGGCAAAATCCAAGTCTTCGCTGAAGCGTGGCGAGCCCTGGCACAAGCGAAGCGACGTTCCTCCTTGAAAGGTAAGCCGATCCAGAAGCCGTTCTCGTTCGAGTGCGAACAGGATGTCGAGATGCAGTAGTTCTTTCTCGATGACTGGGCGCATAGCGGTTCGGCCGGGTTGCGCCATCGCGCGCGCGACCAGTTCATCGAAGTTGGCGCGTTCAGTGTGCATTCGGCAGGCTCGCTTCATCGACAAGGTGGGTATTGCGCCCGACACGCTTGAGGTCGGCCCAGGCGACTTGGGGCGTTGCTAGCCGCAAGGGGCGCCCGACGTCGCGCATCCGATCAAGTAATTGGGGTACGGATCGTTTGGTATGGGTGAACTCAATGGTGCCATAAGGGGTTCGATATTCTCCCTTGCGGCCTGTGGTCATGATCGTCAGCCGATCGACAGGGATTTGTGAGATCGCACCATATTCCGAGAGTGCGGACTCGAGGCTGACATAGCTGTACTCGCCACGGCGCATGGCCTTGGCGATTCGTTCGAGAAGATCGGGATCATAGTTGCGTGACAGCTTGTAGATATACACGCCGCGGCTGACTGCCTCGAGCATGCCATGTCGACGTAGTCGATTGACTCCCTCCTGAAGCGTCTTAGGACTGTCTTCGGGAAAGATCTTGGCTAGGTCCGAGAGAGTAAATAAAGATCGGTGTTGGCGGTCCCAGTAGTCGAGACGCTCACGGGCGGTGATCTGATTCATCAAGTCTACACAAATGCTATTTATAGATAGTTTATGTGTAGACTTGAGGAGTGGCAAGTAGCGCCTGTTGTACAGAATATCGTTGCCCCGTGCGCCCGAGAGGGCGGCACGGGGCCAGTCGGTTCAGGTCTTGCCGTGTCAGACCCCGACGTTTCAGGCCTTGCGGGTCTTGGCTTGCAACAGCTTGGGTAGCAGCCAGGGCAGCACCAGCAAAGCAAATGCTGCGATCCAGAGGCCGAGCGAAATGCCGGATTGCCACAGGATGCCGAGGTCGCCGCCGCTGATGGAGAGCGCGCGCCGCAGGTTTTGCTCCATCAATCCCCCGAGGACATAGCCCAGGATGACGGGGGCCAGCGAGAAGCCCAGTTTGCGCAGCAAGTAGCCGAAGATGCCAATAATGAGCATCAGGTAAATGGCTGCGAGATTGGAATGAAGCTGGAAAACGCCGACGAAGGCCAGAATCGCGATGCCCGGAACCAGCACCCAGCGTGGAATCGTCAACACGCGGGCGAAGACGCCGGCCAGTGGCAGGTTGAGCGCCAGCAAGACGATATTGCCGATATACAGTGAGGCGATCAGTCCACCGGCGACCTCCGGACGTTCACTGAACATCATGGGCCCGGGGGTGATGTTGTAGAGCATCAACGCGCCGAGTAGCACCGCCGTCGTGCCGGAGCCGGGAATCCCCAGCGTCAGCATGGGAACGAACGAGCCCGCCGCTGAGGCGTTGTTGGCTGCCTCCGGCGCCGCCAGGCCGCGCATGTTACCCGTTCCGAATGAATTGTCCTTGTCGCTCAGGCGCTTCTCCGTGGTATAGGCGACCGCGCCGGCCACCGACGCACCGGTTCCTGGCAAGATGCCGATGATAAAACCGATCAAGCCCGAGCGGCCCATCGTCCACTTGCAGGCCACTACTTCCTTGAGGCTGACGAAGACGCGTCCCAGTGGCGGGAGACCGTCGTTGCCGTCCTTGCGGTTGGCGTGTTCCAGCATCAGGAGGATCTCGCTGATCGCGAACAGGCCGATGATCATGACCACGAAGTCGATGCCGTCGTACAACTCGGGCAGGTCGAAGGTATAGCGCAGCACGCCGGTGCTCGAATCGACGCCCACGGTGCCGATCAAGACCCCCAAGACGGCGCCGATGGCGGTCTTGATGGGATCCTTGCCCATCATCACGGACATGGAGGCGAAGGCGAACACCATCAGCGCGAAGAATTCGGCGGGCCCGAACATCACGGCGACTTCCGCCAGCAGCGGCGCGAATAGCGTCAGACCGATGATGGCGATGGTCGCGCCGACGAACGAGCTAATCGCAGACAATCCGAGCGCCGGCCCGGCCAGCCCCTTCTTGGCCAGCGGGTGGCCGTCGAGCGTGGTCATCACGGCCCCGGCATCGCCGGGCACGTTGAGCAGAATGCTCGACATGCGCCCGCCGTACTCGGCCCCCGTATAGATGGCGGCGAGCAGGATCAACGCCGACTCGGCGGGCAGGCCGAGCGTATAGGCCAGCGGCATCAGAATCGCGATCCCGTTGATCGGACCGATACCGGGTAGCGACCCGAAGAGCGTGCCGAGAAGCGCCCCGAGCACAGCCAAGCCGATGTTCAGCGGACTCAGAGCAACATCGAAGCCATGGATCAGGAAATCGAACATGAGGAGGCTCCGTTATAGCAAGGGCTCGACCCAGTAACCACTAGGCAGCGAGATCCCCAAGGCATGCGTAAAAAGGAAATAGCTGACGACGGCCATGAGCCCACCTGTCAGCAGTGCCTTACCCCATGACGCACCAAAGATGCGAGACAAGCTCGTGACGGCCAGCAGCGAGGTGATGATGAAACCGAGCTTGGTGAAGAGCAGGGCATAGACCAAGAGCGTGGCCAGCACCAGCAGTAACTTCATGCCGAGCTGGCGACCGGGCCACGTCTCGTTGCTTCCAGGCTTTACGATCAAAACGCAGGAAAGCACGGCTAGAATGATGGCAAGACCCAGCGGAAAGGCGCGGGGGCCTACGGGGTCGTAGCTGAAGGGCACTTCCAGTTGCATGGCCTGGACGGCGACGAACGCCGCCAGACCGATCAGGACAATGCCCAACAACCGGTCGGCGGCGAGTTTCATTGCTTCAGCCCTACTTCTTTAGCCAGGGATTCGAACTGGTCGACCTGCTCCAGCACGTAGTCATTGAACTCGTTTCCAAAGCGCGACATCGGGAAGAGACCACGATCTTCACGCAATTCAGCGAACTTTTGCGACTCGGAGAGCGCTTTCATACGCTTTACCCACTTCTGGTAGGCCTCGTCGCTGACGTTGGGCCCCATGTAATAGCCGCGCCAGATGGGCCACTGAACGTCATAGCCTTGTTCCTTGGCGGTGGGAATGTCGGCGTAAGGACCGCTCATGCGCTCTTCGGACAGCGAGGCGAGCACGCGGATCTTGCCGCTTTCCAGCTGTGACTGGAGTTCCGAGAGGTCGCCCGTGAAGACCTGGATGTGATTGCCCAGCAACGCCGCCAGGGCTTCGCCGCCGCCCTCGAAGGAGACGTACTTGAGCTTGCGCGGCGAGAGGTCGGCAGCCTTGGCGGTGAGCGCGGCCTTCATCCAGTCTTGACTGCCGACGGTGCCGCCCGCGCCGAAAGCGATATCGCCTGGGTTGTCCTTGAGGTCTTCCATCAGCTCGTCGAGCGACTGCCAAGGTGCGTCGGCGTTGACGACGATGGCGCCATAGTCGACGCCCAGGGCGCCCAGCCAGCGGACGTCATCGGCGTCGTATTCGCCGAACTTGCCCAGCGCCAAGTTAACGGCCGCGCCAGTGCTGGCGGCAACGATGAGATTGGGGTCGTCGTCGCGCACGCCGTTGACGTGGTTGTAGGCCACGGCCCCGATGCCGCCCGGCATGTAACTGACGGCCATGGGCTTGTCGATCGTGCCGGTCTTTTCCAGGCCGTTGGCGGCCAGGCGGCAGGTGAGGTCATAGCCGCCACCCGGCTTGGCAGGCGCGATGCACTCGGTCGCGTCGGATTGCGCTTGCACGCCACTAGCGGCCAAGATACCGCCCGCCAGCATCAGCATGCTGGCATACGTGGAAAGCCCCTTGTTGATCTTCATGGCGAACTCCTGTTCTCTTGTTTTGCGCTGCATTAGGAATGACGAGAATGGTGCCGATGTCATCGCCACGGATGACGAATGCCGATGCTAGAGAGTCAACCTTTCATCAACCTGTCACCTGACGTTCATCTACATGAGACATTGGTCGTATGCGCCTGCTGGTTATCGAAGATGACCCCTTGATTGCGCGCTCGCTGGAGCAAGCACTCACCCCGCTGGGCAACACCGTCGACGTGTTCACGCACCATGCGCAGGCACGCGAAGCCTTGCAGGGCGGACATTTCGACTTGGTCTTGCTGGATTTGGGATTGCCCGACGGCAACGGCCTGACGTTGCTGGCCGAGCTGCGCCAGCGTGGTGATACCACGCCTGTATTGATCCTGACGGCCCGTGACGGCATCGATGATCGCGTGGAAGGGTTGGATCTCGGCGCCGACGATTATCTCGCCAAGCCCTTCTCGCTCGCCGAGTTGGAAGCCCGGGTACGCGCTTTGCTGCGCCGAAGCCAACAACGCGCCGACAATCGCCTGATGTTCGGGCCGCTGGCCTTCGATGCCGCCTCGGGCGTCGCTACGCTTGATGAACGGGTTCTAGACTTGCCGCGTCGCGAACTGCTGTTGTTGGAAGGATTGCTGCTGCATGCCGGTAGCATCACGCCCCGTGAGGCGCTGGAAAATCGCCTGTTCGGTTATGGGGATGTGGGCCCCAATGCGTTGGAAGTCTATATCAGCCGGCTGCGCAAAAGGCTTAAAGACAGCGGATTGCGCATTCGTACGTTTCGCGGCCTGGGATATCGGCTCGAGGAAGAAACATCGTGATCGAGGTGGATGGCACGCTGAAATCCCGGTTGGCCTTCTGGTTGTTGGCGACCGTCAGTGCGCTTGGCGTATTGCTGCTGGTCGAAGCCTATTTCAGCTCACAGCGCGCGGCTGAACGTGCCTATGACAGCCAGCTCGAAGCCGCTGCCTTGACGATTGCCGAGGCCATACGGTGGGAAGGTGGCCAGCCAGTGGTGGAAGTCCCCTCGGCGGCGTTGCAGATTCTGGCGACGCGCCACCAGGAGCGCGTGTTCTACGCCGTTCTGGATGCCGACGGCCATACGGTGTCGGGTAACCTGGATCTCAGTATTTCTCCCGATTGGCGCCGCCGAGTGTCCTCACAGCCGACATGGTTGAATGACGCGTACCATGGCACACAGTGGCGTCTTTATGGACGGGAGCTCGATTCCGCCGGCTGGGAAACCCAGGATCCGGTGCAGATCTGGGTCGGCCACACGATGTCGGGGCGTAAAGCGTTGACGGAGGTTCTCTTCGAGCATGCGGTCACGCGTTTCGTGATCATGGTGCTACTGGCAGGCATTCTGATGCTGCTGGCGATGCGTGTGGCCCTCTCGCCGATCCGACGACTACGCCACCAGTTGCGCCAGCGCGATGCCGACGACATGCGCCCATTGGATACGCGAGTACCCGAGGAAATGCGTGAAATGGCAGAAACGCTGGATTCGCTCTTCACGCGACAGCGCGAGGGCCGAGAAGCGCTGCTACGTTTCACCGCCGATGCCAGCCATCAACTCAAGACCCCACTCGCGGGATTACAGACCACGAGCGAGTTGGCCTTGCAAAGCGATAGCCCCGACGCCTGGCGGCAGGCGCTAGCCGAGGTGCATGGCAGTGCGGGACGTACCAGCCGTCTAGCCAGCCAGCTATTGAGTCTGGCGCGCCTGCGCCATGCCATGGAAGCAAGCGCCACAGCGCGTATCGATGCGCTGGCGCTACTGCATGAAACGGCTTTTGACTGGGCGCAACGTGATGTGTCGCAAGCCCATGACATTGGCTTGGCGTCTCTTCCAGCATCACCGCAATACATCCAGGGCGAGACATGGGCCTTGCGAGAATTGTTAGGCAATTTGATCGACAATGCGTTGCGTTATACGCCTCCCGGCAGCGTTATTACCCTGGGCGCGGTGTGTCATGCCCAGACGCTGGAGGTATATATCGAAGATGACGGGCCTGGTGTGTCATCCGAGACACTGGCGTACTTGCACCATCCCTTCGAACGCGGTGGTCGTCAGGACACCGAGGGCTCCGGCCTGGGATTGGCCATCGTGGACTCGATCGTGCGTCGTCACGAAGCGCGGATGCAGGTCGAGTCGCCGGACGAGAAGGGCGGGCTGATAGTGCGCCTGTTTTTTCCTTATTTCACCCAACACGAGGAGGGGTGATGCCGATTTGCCGTGTGGCGCTCGTTTGGCTTTTGGGGGCATTGGCACCGAGCCTCGCCTGGGCCGATAACCCGCTCGTCGTCGAGGCCGCGCTCGACAGAGAGGTCGCGGCGCCCCTGCTGGACGCCTTCGAGGCGGCCCATCCGAACATCCAGTTGACCTTCCGCGATCACTCGACGCTTGAAGTCGATGCCCGTGTCGCCGATGAGGACAACCCACCCGATGTCGTCATCAGCTCCGCCATGCCCTGGCAGATGTCACGGGTGAATGAAGGCTATGCCCAGCGTCTCGAGTCGCCGGAGGCACGCGCTTGGCCGGAGTGGGCCAAGTGGCGCGATGAAGTGTTCGGCTTCACTTTCGAGCCCATCGTCATGGCATACCGGCTGGACCTGGCGCGCCATATGTTGCCGCCCAAGACCCATGCCGACCTGCATACGCTACTCACGCAGCACCGCGAAACGCTGCGCGACAAGGTGACGAGCTATTCACCCGTGCGTAGCGGCGTTGGTTACTCGCTCTTTCAGCAGGATGCACGCTACACCACCCGGTTCTGGGACCTCGTGACCGCCATGGGCGCGACCGGTACGAATCTCGAGGCCAATACGCGGTCCATGCTCGAAGGGCTCAGCGAGGGGCGCTACTGGCTGGGCTACAACCTGCTGGGCTCGTACGCCATGGTGTGGGCGCAATCGCATCCCGAGGTCTTCGTGCAGGTGCCGCAGGACTATTCGCTGGTCATGATGCGCATGGCGTTCATTCATCGCGATGCTCCGCACCCCGCAGCGGCCCGTGCGTTTCTCGACTTTCTGCTGGGCCGCGAAGGGCAGCGTGTCATCGCCGGCGAGACGCCGCTATTCAGCGTGCGCTCGGATGTCGTGGGGCCCTACACAGCTCAGCGACTGCGCGATCAGGTCGGGGAGCGCCTGTACCCGATTCCGCTGAACGCGTCGTTACTTGCTTTCGTCGATCCCTCGCGGCGTGCGTCGTTCATGGAACGCTGGCAGCGGGAGTTCCACCGTTTGTCGCGACCCGAACCGTCCCAGGGCGAACAATCCGGCGAATCTCACATTGACAAATTTCCTCAACGTTGAGAGGAAGGGGATAGGGGTTTATAATGGCGGATTAATCTTTCCCCGCACCCGCTTTCCCCACAGGTGTCGCAACATGCTACGTATAGCGCAAGAAGCTCTTACGTTCGATGATGTCTTACTCGTCCCCGGCTACTCCGACGTCCTGCCCAAGGATGTCAGCCTCAGATCCCGCCTGACACGCGACCTTTACCTCAATATCCCGCTGCTTTCTTCCGCGATGGATACCGTGACCGAAGCCCGCCTGGCGATTGCCATGGCGCAGGAAGGTGGCATCGGGATCATTCACAAGAGCATGACCATCGCCGCGCAAGCGACGGAAGTGCGCAAGGTGAAAAAGCACGAGAGTGTGATCGTCAAGGACCCGGTGACCGTCAGCCCCAAGGCGAAGCTGGCTGATCTGCTCGAGATGGCCGATGAGTATGGCTATTCCGGGTTCCCGGTAGTCGAAGGCGACACCCTGATGGGCATCGTCACCGGGCGCGACATGCGTTTCCGCCCGGACAAGGGCGATAGCGTGGCGGAAATCATGACCCCGCGTGAAAAGCTGGTCACCGTGCCTGAAGGCACTTCGCTGGATGTCATCAAGTCCAAGCTGCAGGAAAGCCGCATCGAGAAGATCCTCGTGGTCGATGATAATTTCCGCCTGCGTGGCCTGGTCACCGTTCGCGACATCGAAAAGGCGCGCACCTATCCGCACGCCGCCAAGGACAGCGACGGCCGCTTGCTGGCCGGCGCCGCCGTGGGCACCGGGCCGGAAACGTCGGATCGTATCACTGCGATGGCTGAGGCGGGAGTGGATGTGGTCGTGGTCGACACCGCACACGGCCATTCTCAGGGCGTCATCGAGCGCGTGCGCTGGGTCAAGGAACATTATCCGCAGGTGCAGGTGATTGCCGGTAATATCGCCACTGCCGCCGCCGCCAAGGCACTCGCCGAAGCCGGCGTGGACGGCGTCAAGGTCGGCATCGGCCCCGGTTCCATCTGCACCACGCGCATCGTCGCCGGGGTCGGGGTGCCGCAAATCTCCGCTGTTTCTGATGTGGCCGACGCGCTCAAGCCATTCGACATCCCGCTGGTTGCCGATGGCGGCATTCGCTTCTCCGGCGACCTCTCCAAGGCCATTGCCGCCGGCGCCAGCACGGTGATGATCGGCGGGCTGCTGGCCGGCACCGAGGAAGCACCGGGCGAAATCGAGCTCTACCAGGGCCGGACCTACAAAGCCTATCGCGGCATGGGCTCCATGGGGGCCATGTCCCAGACCCAGGGCTCGTCCGACCGTTATTTCCAGGACAAGAACGCCGGCGTCGAGAAGCTGGTGCCGGAAGGCATCGAAGGCCGCGTGCCCTACAAGGGCGTGATGAGCGCCATCGTCCACCAGCTGATGGGCGGGCTGCGTGCCTCCATGGGCTACACCGGCTGCCACGATATCGACGAGATGCGCACCATGCCGGAGTTCGTGAAGATCACCGGCGCAGGCTTCGCCGAATCCCACGTGCATGATGTGCAGATTACGAAAGAGGCCCCCAACTACCGGGCGGGCTAACGCGCTCGCTCAAGGGGGAAGTAAAGAAGAGGTAAGAAAGAAGAGATGAGAGGGAAGAGAGAAGAAAAGAGGCGGGCTATACCGCCTCTTACGTCTTCATTCTTCCCTCTCGATTTTCGAGGCAAGGATCCAGGCCTCGACGTTTGAGCCCACAACGGCGGTGCCCATTTCATGCAAGATATTCACGCCCATAAGATCCTGATCCTCGACTTTGGCTCCCAGTACACCCAGCTCATCGCGCGCCGCGTGCGCGAGATCGGGGTCTACTCCGAAGTGCGCGCCTTCGATATCAGCGAAGAAGAGATCCGCGAGTACAACCCCAACGGCATTATCCTCGCCGGGGGACCGGAATCCGTCACCGAACTCGCCTCGCCGCGCGCCCCGCAATGCGTGTTCGAGATGGGATTGCCGGTGCTGGGGATCTGCTACGGCATGCAGGCCATGGCCGAGCAACTGGGCGGTAAAGTCGAGGGCTCGCAGAAACAGGAATTCGGCTATGCGCAGGTGCGTATCGACGCCGACAACGCGCTGCTCTCGGGCATCAAGGATCATGTCGATCACGATAGCGGGCGTGCGCTGCTCGACGTGTGGATGAGCCACGGCGACAAGGTCGGCCAGGTGCCGGAGACTTTCACCGTGACCGCCTCCACGCCGAGTTGCCCGATTGCCGCCATGGCCTGGGAAGAGAAGCACTTCTACGGCGTGCAGTTCCACCCCGAGGTAACCCATACCCTGCAAGGCCAGCGCATTCTCGAGCACTTCGTGCTGGATATCTGCCAGGCCGAGCGGCTGTGGACCCCCGCGCAGATCGTCGAAGACCTCTGTGAGCGCGTACGCGAACAGGTCGGTGACCGCCACGTGCTGCTGGGGCTCTCCGGCGGCGTAGACTCCTCCGTGGTCGCCGCGCTGCTGCACAAGGCCATCGGCGACCAACTGACCTGCGTGTTCGTCGACAACGGCCTGCTGCGCAAGAAAGAAGGCGACCAGGTGATGGAAACCTTCGGGGAACACATGGGCGTGCGGGTGATCCGCGTCGACGCCGAAGACGAATTCCTCACCAAGCTGGAAGGCGAGGACGACCCCGAGGCCAAGCGCAAGGTCATCGGCAACACCTTTATCGATGTCTTCGACCGTGAAGCCGCCAAGATCGAGGGTGTCGATTTTCTCGCCCAGGGCACCATCTACCCGGACGTGATCGAATCCGCCGCCAGCAAGACCGGCAAGGCCCACGTGATCAAGTCACACCACAACGTCGGCGGCCTGCCCGAGACCATGAAGCTCAAGCTGGTCGAACCGCTGCGCGAGCTGTTCAAGGACGAAGTGCGCAAGCTCGGCCTCGAACTCGGCCTGCCGTACGACATGGTCTACCGTCATCCCTTCCCGGGACCGGGCCTCGGCGTGCGCATTCTCGGCGAAGTGAAGAAAGAGTACGCAGATATCCTGCGTGAAGCCGACGCCATCTTCATTGAAGAACTGCACAACTTCGACTGGTACCACAAGACCAGCCAAGCCTTCGCCGTCTTCCTCCCGGTCAAATCAGTAGGCGTCGTCGGCGACGGCCGCCGCTACGAATGGGTCATCGCCCTGCGCGCCGTCGAAACCATCGACTTCATGACCGCAAGATGGGCCCACCTGCCGTATGAGCTGCTGGAGAAGGTCTCCAACCGCATCATCAACGAGATCAGCGGCGTCTCCCGCGTGACGTATGACGTCAGCAGCAAGCCGCCCGCGACGATAGAGTGGGAGTGAGCTGACCAATTAGCTCCGCCGCATTACCTGCCTCATACGAAAGCCTGCCTTGATCGGCAGGCTTTTTTGTTGCACAACGTTACCAAGCTAAGGCTAATTTGGATTAAGTTAACGAGGCTATGGCTGATAGAAAAGAGAAGGAGAGAACAACGCGGAAAATGTCGCAGGGATAGGATTTTTTGCCCGGATGGTAGTATGCCTTGGACCACAGGCTCCGTAGGATTATTTAATTTAGGTAAAAATTTATTTTAAATTAAATATTGGATTGATATTTAGGCGTGGTTACGTTTTTAAATTTATAAATGCTAAAAAGGGAAGGGTAGCATGATACCTACTTTTTGGAAAATTTCGCATGGTGTGGAATATTTTGGAGCGGAAGATATGATCACTGCCATGCATGAAAAACTTGTATATGTTCATAAAGATACGCCCGCTAAAGGAAAATCGAGCGTTCGCCAAGGTAAGGCATTTGTGGATGCTCCAGTTGGTGACTATTTTTACTTAACTAATGGCAACGAAGGGATCTATTTGCTTGGTCAGTTTACTGGTCCTGCTAACGTTTTTACATCAATGGAGAGTGGTTGGCTAGACCGCCCTTACCGTCTTATCAAGGCAAGTCGCTCGTGGGACTATTACGACGGACCGGAAAAATGGTGGGCACCAAACCACCGTTCCACTTTTACGCAGGTACCTAAGAGTGAATTAAGTGTTTTTGAGTTAGAAATACTTAAGCCATATTTTTTCCTTGAGTTGAGCGATTTTAATATTCCCTCTTGAAGCATTTGAATGCTTACTTATAGTCCGGAAGTCTGCACTTCTTATGCTAGCGCCTGTAGTTTCCAGTATTTTAAAAAGAAAGATGGTGTGTTTTTTACTTTGACGTCAGCAGAAATAAGCTACCTGAAGTCTCCTCTCCAGAGCTGCACAGGCTATAGTGCAGTCATCAGGAGAACAGGATGAGCGACGATAACCCCATCAAGCGGTGGACCGCGAAGCGCAAAGCGTCCGTGGTCATGGACATCTTCAAAGGCAAGACCACGGTCGCTGAGGTCGCGCGACAGCATGACCTCACCGTCTCCGAGGTCGAAGGCTGGATCGATGAAGCCCAGCGCAACATGGAGAACGGGTTCAAGGCCCGCCCCAAGGATATCCGCGAGCAATACGAGTCCGACCTGCGGGAAACCAAGGAGGCGCTGGGCGAGGCCCAACGGCAGATCTACGCGCTTTAAAAGTGGCGTCGCCTGCTCGACGAGGACGAGAACTCGTAAGGTCGCTGCAGGCGGAAATGGCCCAGGAAGGCCAGGTGGTATCACTTGCCAAACTTTGCCGCTGGTTGGGTTTTCCCCGGCGAAGTCTGTATGACCGGCCCAAGGCGCGGCAGCGTGTCGTGAATACGGATCTGACGGTCCGGGTGAAGCTGACGCTGGAACGTTTTCCCAGCTACGGCTATCGCCGGCTGGCGTGTGTGCTGGGTGAGAACCGGAAGCCAATCCAGCGCATCCTGCAGCTCAAAGGCTGGCAGGTGCGCAAGCGACCGCAAGGCTTCCGACCTCGCGCCAGAAGCTTGCCGTCGATTACTTCACGACCCGATGAGCGCTGGGCCATGGATCTGACTCATGTGTGGTGCTGTAAGGATCGGCGAGCCAGCCTGGCGGGCATCATCGACTGTTGCACACGAGAGATCTTCGGTTGGCGATTATCGGACAATGGCAGCAGCAAGACCGCTGAGGTGGCGCTGGAGGAAGGACGGATCTATCGGCTGGGGGCGCTGGGACGTGTTCAGCAGCCGTTGGCCTTTCGATCAGATAACGGGCTCGTTTTCAGCAGTCGTCACCACACCGTCACGGTGAAGGCCTATGGCCTCACGCAGGCGTTCACGACTCCGTATACATCGGAACAGAACGGGCTTGTCGAGCGCTTTCCGCTTTTTGAAGGAGGAGTGCATCTGGCTCCATCGCTTCGAGTCGCTGGGCCAAGCCAGGGTCGTGATCAGTCGCTGGATCCGGTATTACAACGAAGAACGGCCATATCAGTCTCTGGACTACGTGGCACCCCGAGCACACCCCACATTAACGGCGTAGGGTGTGCAGAAACCAGGGTACAGGGCGGCATTGCCGGACTTTTTATTCTTGTAGTTTGTACCATGCCGACTTCGGTGCGACTCTCATAGGATCAAAAAGTTAATTTAAAGGCGCTTACGCTGAGTGATATAGAAGCTATCAATTAAGAATTTGAAAACAAGAACATCATCTACGTGGTCTGCGATTCATGTTTATGATTTCTGAGGTAGCCAAAGCATTACGCTTCGGGAACATTAAGTTAAGATTCTTCTATTGGAACGTAAAGCGTTTTGTAAGGTTTTCCCATGGATATAGAGGTTTTAAAACCGCGCACGTTACTGTCTTCGAATAAAAGCCTATGTGTCATGGCTTCAAAGTCCTCCATATTCCTGGCAATGCTAATAATTACAAAATCACCTTCGCCTGTGACATAGTAGCACTGTTGAACCAATGGCTCTTTCATAGCTTTACGCCGGAATGCCTCTATCTGTTCAGATCGATCCCTTTCGAGTTCGACAATGATAATAAAGGTCATGCTCATATTAACGGCAGCCGGATCTACAATGATGACATTGCCCTTTATTACTCCACTGTCACGCAAACGCTTGATGCGACGTTGAACTGCAGGCACTGAAAGTGATACTGCGTCCGCCAAGCGTTCGAGAGTTAAGCTTGCATCATTCTGTAGCAGGTTTAGTAGTGCCGCATCTTTAGCATTCATAAAACGAAGACTCTTATCGAAAAAGTACCTGAATTCGCAAAATTCTATATCTTTTTCTTGTGTAAAAGCAATTTCTAATCAGAATCTTTTGCCATAATATAACTGCAAAAGCGACACAGGCGAGAGTTAAATTGAGCCTAATGTCATTTTAAGCTCGACGTAAGTGTAGGGCATTGCAGGCTTTATCTTATATAAGACTAAAGTCTTACGAGTCATGATCTCTCCTCAAGCGTCATGAGAAAACTTGACTCCCGGAAAATTTACGTAAAGGCGTTCGAGATGAGTAATATCATGGAAGCAGTTGAAGATTCGGTTCGAGCAAATGATTTCATAATTCTAAGAAATTGCTTTGAGCGGTTTGATGTGACGTTGAAGCTAGAAGGCATGAATTTTGCTGACTCTATTAAGCTTCGTACTGCTAAAGCACTTTTAAATTACGCGGAAGAGAATTGTGGACTAAAGAAAAGTAAAAGGTTTATAGAGTCGAGTTCTGGCAATCTAGGCGTTGCGCTGAGTATGATAGCGGCTAGCCGGGGGTACGAGTTCATTTGCATCGTTGATCCTAATACCAATGCAACTAACATTGCTATTATGAAGGCAATGGGTGCAAGTGTAGTGGTCGTGAATACTAAAGATGAATCTGGTGGTTATCTCGGAACCAGGAAAGAATTCATTAGAGAACGACTTGTACATGACAATAATATCATATGGCTCAACCAGTATGAATGTGAGGCGAACCCTGCTATACACTTTTCAGAAACAGCTCATCAAATAAATATTAATTGCTCAGACGTGCGTAAAATTTATGTCGGTGCAGGCACTACTGGCACTGCTATGGGCGTATCTGATTACTTTAAAAAATACTTTCCTGGAATAGATCTAATAGCAGTCGACTCTGTTGGCTCAGTAACTTTTGGAGGAAATGCCAGTCCAAGATATCTTCCCGGGCTGGGCGCTAGTGTACCACCAATCTTTTTCCAAAAAGAAAGTTTCAATCGCCTGATTAGTGTTAAGGAAAGTCATACTGTTGCTGTCTCTAGGTACATCGCAAAAAAGTACGGGCTATTACTTGGTGCCTCTACTTGTACTGTGCTCGCTGGCATGTATGAGGATACTAATGCAACAGACGAAGTGTTGGTAGCCATCTCGCCAGATTTAGGGAGTAAGTATATAGACACTATGTACAATGATGAGTGGTGCGATGAAAAATTTGGGAGTGAATGGCGCAACGTGAAACTTAGCAGCAATGAACCCAAAACTTACCAAGTGGAGTTATAAATAATGTTTAAGGTAATCAAAGGAGTTGAAATTTCCAATTATCTTGATCAGGACACTGAATCTGTACTAAAGGTGGTTGGAGAAACTTATTTGATGCATAAAAATGGCTCCACAAACAATCCAGATAGTTATTTTTTGAAATTTCCGGATAATGAGAAGAATAGAATTATAGCACTCCCAGCTTCTATCAACGATCCGAAGGCCCAGATTTCAGGCATTAAATGGATTGCCAGCTATCCTGGTAATATCGAAAAAAATCTTCAGCGTGCCTCTGCCACTATGGTCCTGAACGATTATCAAACAGGCTACCCATTAGCTTTACTAGAAGCTTCTCAAATAAGCGCACATCGAACGGCTGCATCTGGTGCAATGACTGTGGGTGCATTGAGTACACGAGGAAGGGAAATTAATACAGTGACCCTGGTAGGCTGTGGAGTGTTGGGTCAAAAGACAATTAATTATGTGGTGGCGCTTGGTATAGATATAAAAAAATTGATTATTTATGACATTAATGAACAATATGTCGGAAGCTTCGTAGAGAGGAATAATCAATTTGATAAATGCACAATTGCTTCCACTCTGAAAGAAGCCTTTGACTCTGACTTAGTGATATTGACAACAACTTCTGAAAATCCATATATTGATATGAGCGATATAGACCTCAAGCGGCAGGTGATTCTTAATATCTCACTACGAGATCTGTCCCCGGTAATTATAGAAAACTCGGTCAATGTGGTAGATGATATCGAGCATTGCTTGAAAGCGCAGACTTCTTGCCATCTAACTGAGCAAAAGCTAGGTAATAGGGGTTTCATAAACGCTGTAATAGCTGATGTGTTAGACGGTAGCTTCGAAGACGACACTAGCAAGCCAATTGTTATCTCACCTTTTGGCTTGGGAGTTTTAGATTTAGCCCTAGCTTATCAAATATATAAATACAAATATGATGATGCATCTACTGTAGACGTTGAAGGCTTTTTGCCAGATATGAAGCGTTTGTGATATTTATTCAATTTTCTTAGCCAGCACGGTTTTCAGTAAATGCTATTCGAATATTTTTGAAAGTCTTTATGAAAGATTTCTTGAGAATAGTTAGGGGCATAATAAGATTTTTTTAAAGCAAGGTGATGCTCGAATTTATGCCTAGATTAATATGGCTTTCAAAAAGAAAGGTGGTATTCTATGAGTTTAAATTTTTAAGTATCGAGTTTCTGGGTTGGAGCCAAGGTTTGCAGGTTGATAAGTTTACAGTTTAGGAGTTAGTAGAATGCACAGCGATTCTTTAAAATTGCCGCACAAAATTGTCGGGGAAGAGAATATTCTCCACTTGGATTACTCAGTCGAATACGAACCGCCTGGGACTCTTTTGCCAACTGAACGTCACGACACGTTAAGAGTAGAAAAACTGATAGACAGAGTGAAAAAAATGGGAGTTTGGACTACTCCTATCTTGGTTGATCAAAATTCGCTGGCTATCATGGACGGCCACCATCGTACTGCTGTCGCTTTGAAGTTAAACGTAAAAAAAGTACCAGTAGTAAAGCTTAGCTATGGTGACCCAAGAGTTCTTCTTAGTGGGTGGGAGTCTGGAGAAATTTTCAGCCCTGAAGACATCGTTGCTGCAGCTTTATCGGGTGTGCTTCTTCCATTAAAAAGCACAAAACACGACCTTGCAGTTCCATTGCCAAGTCTAAAAATTCCTTTAAGTGACTTATTCTATTAATATTAAAAAATCATGCTTAGGGCATGATGCGATCTGGCTATTCTCTAACTTAATGTTTTCTGGTTGTGCCCTTAAAACACATGGGTGCGACCTTCTTCGTCGACCAAATAGTAAAAAGCAGGTGACATCTTTAATATCAAGCTCATTTCCTCGGGAACACGTCTCGGTGATACGCTATGGCAACATAGATATATTCTTTATAATAAAATATGCAGATTAACGAAAGTTCAAATGGTTTGAGTGATTTTTCTCCAAGCTACAAGGCATTCGTGCCAGCTGAAAATGTACCAATTTATTGGTAATCAATGCCTCCCAGAGAACTATGGCCGGTGTGCGACTACGCAATGTCAGCTGGTCGCCCAGAGGCGATTGGTTCATTTATAGAGAACACAGCTTTATTCTCAGCAGTAACTATAGAGTTCCATAGTGTCGTCAGTAGTATGAAAGCGCAGCGGATCGGTCATATGCGTCAGCACCTTATGCTTTTGCCCTTGGTGCTTCTAACCTTGTGGGAGATTTGGCCATTTCACTGGCTTCTGTTGCAGGTCTATTGAAAAAATCGTCGTTAACATAACTTCGCTAGTTGAGATACTGCCAAACACTGTTTTTTGATCAGGTAGCTGATCATGTTGGCACACCATTCGCACTTGTAGGTAGCGCGCCTCTCCGGAGGCATTTGGCGCTCGTTTAAAAGTTCTTCACTGTCTGGTGTGTCAGGCATTTTCCATACTACTTCGTCGAAGTTTAAGAGTTTTAGGTAATACGCAAATAAGGGTTCTTCGTCACATCATGTGGATTTGGCCTGATCCAGCAGGCGGCCCACGGGGCTGCCAATCAGGTAGATCATCGCGATGAAGTTGGCCTCGTTCCGGTAGCCGCGCGCG